>JAYSNJ010000033.1:0-17306 GCA_043723905.1 Holophagaceae bacterium | reverse complement strand
TCTTGGCCTCGCGCACCTTTTCGCAGATGGTGAAGCCGTCCATGCCGGGCAGCATCACGTCGAGGATCACCAGATCGAAGGTTTCCGCCAGGATCTGCTTCAGGGCCTGGTCTCCCCTGGGAATCCAGGTACAGGAGAACCCCTCCCTTTCGAGGTTGAGCTTGATGCCTTCGGCGAGACTGAGCTCGTCTTCCACCAGCAGGATCTTGGGTTCGGACATGGGGAACTCCTGCGCAGCCTTTGATCCTACTAGAATGAGCCCTTCGGAGTGCCCATGGACATCTACCTCAGCATCGTCATCCCCATCTACAACGAGGAGGAGAACATTCCCGTGCTGTGGGAGCGCTTGTCCAAAGTCATGGCGGACCATTTCTCAGACCCAGCGAAGCCCTGGGAGATCATCCTCACCGACGATGGCAGCCGGGATCGCAGCCTGGCCATGCTGGTGGACATCGCCAAGACTGAGCCGCGGGTGAAGGTGGTGGAGTTCAACCGCAACTATGGCCAGCACAGCGCCATCTTCGGAGCCTTCTCCATCGTGGCCGGCGATGTCATCGTCACCCTGGACGCCGATCTCCAGAATCCCCCCGAAGAGATCCCCAAGCTGGTGGCCAAGATCGACGAGGGCTTCGACGTGGTGGGGGGATGGCGCCAGGGGCGGATGAACAACGACAGCCTCTTCCGCACGCTGCCCTCGAAGATCGTCAATGCGGTGACCCGGAAGACCACGGGCGTGAGGCTCAACGACTACGGGTGCATGCTGCGGGCCTACCGCCGGGAGATCGTGGACGCCATGCTCCAGTGCAAGGAGCGCTCCAGCTTCATCCCCGCCCTGGCCAATTCCTTCGCCAAGCGCATCACGGAAGTGCCCGTGGCCCACGCCGAGCGGGCGGCCGGCGAGAGCAAGTACGGCATCTGGAAGCTCATCAACCTCCAGTTCGACCTGCTCACCAGCTTCAGCCTCCTGCCACTCCAGATGCTCAGCGTCCTGGGAATCGTCATCGCCTTCCTGGGCTTCATCCTGTTCATCGGCCTGGTGGCTTACCGCTTCCTGCATCCCGAAGGCACGGCCCAGGGCGTCTTCACCCTGTTCGCCATCCTCTTCTTCTTCGTCGGGGCCCAGTTCGTGGCCTTCGGACTCCTCGGCGAGTACATCGGCCGCATCTACCAGGAGGTCCGGGATCGCCCCCGCTTCGTGGTGAAGCGGATCCACAAGCAGCTCTGAGGAATCCCCATGCGCATCTCCTTCCACGGCGCCGCCCAGGGCGTGACGGGCTCCTGCCATCTCCTCGACACGGGTACGTCGCGCCTCCTCATCGACTGTGGGCTATTCCAGGGCAGCCGCAGGCTCCGCGACGAGAACGAGGCCCCCTTCGGCTTCGATCCGGCCTCCCTCGATGCGGTCCTCCTCACCCACGCCCATCTGGATCACTGCGGGCGCATCCCGCTGCTGGTGAAGCAGGGCTTCCGGGGGAAGGTGATCTGCACGGGGGCGACCCGGGAACTGGCCCGCATGGTGCTGCTGGACACGGCCCATCTCCAGGAGGAGGAGGTCGCCAGGACCCAGCGCCGCAGGGCCCGGGGCCAGCGGATCCACGGCATGGCGGAAGAGGCGCTCTTCGATAGCCGGGATGTGGAGGAGGCCTGCGCGCGCTTCGCGGGAGATGCCGAGTACGGCAAGAGTCTGGAGATCGCGCCGAACCTCCGGGTCACCTTCCAGGACGCAGGGCATATCCTGGGATCGGCCAGCATCCTGGTGGAGGCCAAGGCCAATGGGAGCTCCCGGCGCATCGTGTTCTCGGGGGATATCGGCAGCCCAGGCCACCCCATCGTGAATGATCCCGTGCCCGCCCCGGAGGCGGATGCCGTCGTGATGGAGACCACGTACGGTGGGCGCCATCACCGCGGTGTGATGGAAACCGCCCTGGAATTCTTCGAGGCCATCACCGAGACGATCCATGCCGGTGGCAACGTGGTGGTGCCCACCTTCGCGCTGGAGCGGGCCCAAGAAGTGATCTACGGCATCCGGGAAGGTCTGGAACACAAGCGTCTGCCTGCTGGGCTCAGGGTCTTCGTGGATTCGCCCATGGCCACCAGCGCTACGGAGGTCTTCCGCGCCCACCCCGAGTGCTACGACAGCCAGGCGCTCAGCGTCCTGAAGGACCGCGATCCCTTCGCGTTCCCCGGTCTAAGCTACACGAGGGACCGCAGCGAATCCAAGGCCATCAACGGGGTGAGGTCCGGTGCCGTGATCCTGGCGGGGGCCGGCATGTGCACGGGCGGTCGGGTCCAGCACCACCTGGAACAACTGCTGCCGCGTCCCGAATGCGCCGTGATCTTCGTGGGCTACGCTGCCCAGGGCACGCCCGCCCGGGCGATCATCGAGGGCGCCAAGACCCTCCGGCTCTTCGGCCAGGAGGTGCCGGTGCGCGCGAAGATCCACACCATCAACGGGTTCTCGGGCCACGGCGACCACACCACGCTCATGCAGTGGCACGGGGAACGGGCCAAGACGGGCCTCACCTTCCTGGTGCACGGCGAAGCCGATCGCGCCCAGGCCCTGCGCACGGACCTGGAAGGGCGGGGCTTCAAATGTGAATACCCGGCGCCGCACCAGGAATTCGAGCTCTGATGTCCGAGACGGGGGAAGACCCCAGGGACCCCGCGGAGAAATCGTGTCCGACCTGCCAGGCCACCGTCGAAGGCTGGGCCAGGGTCTGCCCCCGCTGCCAATACGAGTGGGCTGTGGCTCCCCAGGAAACCGTGGATCTTCACCTCGTGGAGTTCAAGACGCTCCTCAGGATGATGACGCCCAGGCTCTGGGCCACGCCGCTCCTGATCGGTCTCAATGTCCTCATGTTCCTATTGATGGTTGCCTCGGGTGTCCATGTCCTTTCGCCGACCTCCGAGAGTCTGGTCAGATGGGGGGCCGATTTCGGGCCCTTGACCACGTCGGGTCAATGGTTGCGGTTGTTGACCTCCACCTTTCTCCACGTTGGGATCATCCACCTGCTCTTCAACATGTACGTCCTCTGGGATATCGGAAGCTTCGTTGAACGGGTGGTGGGCAACGCTGAGTTTCTGATCCTGTACCTGATCGCAGGCTTGTCCGGCAGCCTGCTCTCCACCGCCTGGCACCCCCTGCTCGTGTCCGTCGGAGCGTCCGGCGCCGTGTTCGGTCTGTTTGGCGTTCTGCTGGCCTTCCTGTTGCGTCACCGGAATTCGGTGCCCAAGGATGTGCTCGGGAAACTGCGGAACAGCACGCTCGCATTCCTCGGGTACAACCTGCTCTTCGGCTTGATCCCCGGCATCGACATGGCGGCCCATCTCGGTGGCCTGATCGCGGGTTTCGCATGCGGTTGGTTCGCTGTCCAGCCCCTCACCCTCGAGGGTGTGAAGAACCGCCCTCGGTCCATCTCCTGGGTGCTCGGAGTGGCCTCAGGGGCGATCCTGGTGGCGGTTCCTCTTCTGCCCCGTTCAGGAGGAACGATCCGGGGGGCCGGGATTCAGTCCGAGGACCTGAGGGCGGAGTTGATCCACTTCGAACAGGTCGAGCGTCGTTCCGTGGCCGAATTTGGCGAGGGATTTCGGAGATTTCAGGAAGGCAAGCTCCCGGATTCGGAATTCGCCAAGCTTCTCGAATCAAGAGTCCTGCCGGAATGGGGCCAATGTCGCCGGCGTCTTGCGGCTATCCAGGGCCTGGGTTCCAGCGATGCGGCTCTGGCTGCCGATCTTGGCCGCTACCTGGAACTGCGAGAGCGGGAGTGGGGACTCATTCTCGGTTCCATCCAGAGCCAGGATGGAGGGAAAGCGAACCAGGCCATGCGGGTTCACGCTCAGGCGGAACAGGCTGTGAAAGATTTTGCAAAGTCCTGGGGCGCACACTGATTGCTGCGGAACCATTGGACAGGCCTGTGAATGTGTCAAAGGCGCGAATTCTCCGCACACGGCACCATTGTGAGGACCCCTGAAACCAGGAGAGGGTGCCCACGCAGCGTGTTGCACCCTCTCCGGCAGTCGAGCTTCGTCTAGAAACTGGTCTTCAGCACGATGCCGTACTTCCGTCCCTCGCCCTGGTAGTCGAAGGGGAAGGCCTGAACCTTGACGAGCTTGTTCTTGTCGGTGTTCAGGAGGTTCGTGGAATAGGCCGAGATGCTGGAGCTGGCCGTGAAATTCCAGGTAAATTTGGCGTCCAGCGTGAACCAGGCATCCAGGCTGCGGGCGCGATAGGCATCCACATCCAGGCTGCCGCCGCTCAAGGGCACGGTCTGCATGCCCACATCCGTGGCGCGGCGATCTGTCACGCTCTGGTAGTAGCCCGTCAAGGATGAAACCACCGGACCCGCCGTGTAGATGACACCGAACTTGAAGCGACTGCCGGGATCCCAGGTGAGCTTATCGGAGCTGGGGGCGATGTTCGGGTCGAGGATCTCCTCGTCCACCCGCTGGGCATAAGAGTAGTTCACGAAGCCTCGCCAGCCCGCGAAACCGAAGAGCAGTTCCGTCTCCAGGCCCTGGGTGGTGAGGGTGTAGAGATTGGTGCTGAGGTTGGCGTTGGCCGCGCTGTACGCGATCTGGTTGGAGAACTTGGTGCGGTAGACATTGGTGCGCCAGTTCAGGTTGGATCCAATAATCCAATCCACCGCCAGTTCCATGGTGTCCAGAGTCTCGGGCTTCAGCTTCTCGATATCGGAACCCAAGGTGAGGGTGTTGGCGCCAGCCAGCTCCGAGGGGGATGGGGCTCGGAAGGCCTTCCCCCACATGGCCTTGATGGCCAGGTTTTCCATGGGCGTGAAGACGAGGGCCACCCGCGGGCTGGTCTGGGAATAGGACTTGGAGCCCGTCTGCCCCGTGTCGAGGGTGTGAGTGGCATCGAGCTTGTGGTAGTCCAGGGAGGCATGGTCCGAGCGGATGCCCAGGACGCCCTTGAACATGGAACCCAGCAGCTTGCCGGAGCTGAACTGGGCATAGAAGCCCGTGCTGGTGATGGGCTTGTCCTGGATGAAGCCCAGCCAGGGCCCAAGGGGCAGGGATGCGTTATCGGGGTTGGCTCCGAAGGCGGCCATCTCGATATTGCTGTAGTGGCTCTTGTCCCCATCATAGGAAAACCGCGTGCCTTCCAGGCCAAAGAGGAAGCTGGAACCCTTGGGGAGATCGACGCTCCACTGGGTCCGCAGGAAGAGATCGCTGGCCGAGGTATCGAGATATTCGAAGACACCTGTCGGGTACCAGGCATCAGGTGCGTTGTTGCTGGGATAGAAGCGGATATTCCAGTTGATCTCGTGCTTCTGATGGCGGACCAAGTATTCCTGGTTCCAGTTTTCCCCGAGCTTTCCCGAATAGCTCAGGGAGACGATCTGACGCTTCTCGGCCAGGCGCTCACCCAGATCCGGAATCTGCCAAAGCCAGCCGTGACCGGTCTTGAAGTCCCAGGCCTGGTGATGAAACTGGAAGCTCCAGCCCTTCAGGTCGCCGTTGCCCGAAAGCTTGAGCCAGCCGTACTGGCTTTCCCGCTGATCGTTGACGGGGAACTTGGCCAGGGGACCATCGGGCACCGTCGTGCGCAGGGAACCGTCATAGCTGTCGTAGCCGTTGCCATCGGTGCGGAAGGCGTTGAAGGCCATGACGGCGGAAACCAGATCGCCATCCTTGCCCATGGCGAAATCGTAGATGCGATCCCCCTTGTTGCCGATCCGCACCTGCGCCTCGCCTCCCCCCGCCAGATCCCCGGGGGTAATGGTGCGCAGCTGGGTGACGGAGTTGGTGGCGTTGGAACCATAGAGGGCGCTGCCGGGGCCGCGCACCACCTCGAGGGTCTTGACCATGAAGACGGGCGTCATTTCGGACGTATAGGCACTGCCGTAGATGTTGTCGTTATAGGGAATGCCATCCACCAGCAGGAGGATGTGGTTGTTGTTCCAGCCCTCGAAGACCCCCCGACTGGAGACGGTCTTGCGATCGTAGTCCCTGCTGGGGCCAAAGCCAGGAAGGCTGTAAAGGGCATCGTTGAGGCTGGTCCACCCATAGGCCTGGAACTGATCGCGGGTGATGACGCTGACGACGCTGGGCGCCTCGATGGCCTTCTCCGCCCGCTTTGAGGCCGTGGTAATTGGAGTGTTTAGGAGGGCGAGGAGATCGTCCAGATCCTTGCTCTCTGCTTTCTTCGGGGCCTGGGCGAGGAGGGGCGTTCCGGCCACCAGGGCCAAGCAAAGGAATCCGGGAATCAGGCTGGGGCATCTCACGGGACCTCCTCGGGGTTCGGTGAGGCCTCTATCGGTAGAGCGATAAAAAAGATAAGAAAAATTTCGATTCGGACATGAAAAAAGAATCATTGTAAAAATGAATATTACGTTATGAACCTATCTCCCAGCGCAGCCCTACCCGCTGGACCAGGCAAGGTTGCGGGGAATATTGATGAATGAATGCGTTTGAGGGGGCCTTTCCTGGCCCTAGAACCCCAGCCGCACCTTCAGGGCCTCCCCCATCTCCATGAAGACCCTGCTCTGGGGGCTGTCGGGGTGACTCACGACGAGGGGCGTGCCCTGGTCGCTGCCCAGGCGGATCTCCAGATCGATGGGGATCTCGCCCAGGAAGGGCAGGCCCATGCCCAGGGCGGCGGACTTCACGCCGCCGTGGCCGAAGATGTGCGTCTCGCCCTGGCAGTGGGGACAGAGGAAGCTCGACATGTTCTCGATGACGCCGAGGATGGGCGTCTCCACGGTCTTGAAGAGGCCGATGGCCTTCTTGGCGTCCAGGAAGGCCACGTCCTGGGGGGTGCTGACCACGATGGCGCCGCCCTTGTCGATGACGCTCTTGGCGTTCTGCACCAGGGTGATCTGCACGTCGCCCGTTCCCGGGGGCAGATCGATGAAGAGGATGTCCAGCTCGCCCCAGAGTACATCGCCCAGGAATTGCTGGAGGGCCTTGTTGAGCATGGGGCCGCGCCACACGACGGGCCGGTCCTCGTCGATGAGAAAGCCCATGCTCATGAGTTTCAGGCCGAACTTCTCGATGGGGAGAATCTTGCCGTCCGCGGTGCCCTCGGGGCCGTCCTTGATGCCGAACATCATGGCCATGCTGGGGCCGTAGATATCCGAATCCAGCAGGCCCACCCTCAGGCCCAGCTTCGCCGCGGCGCAGGCCAGATTGGCGGCCACAGTGCTCTTGCCCACGCCCCCCTTGCCGCTGCCCACCACCACCGCGGCCTTCACCGTCGGGAGCAGGTTCTTGACGTCCGCCTCGGGTGTGCGCTCCCAGGTGAATTCCAGGTCCACTTCCTCCACGCCATCCAGGGCTCCCAGCTTTTCATGGAGCGCGAGGCGGATGATCTCCTCGCGATCCTTGTAGGCATCCAGGAGGTGGAGCGCGAGCATCACCCGGCCCCCGTCCAGGTCGATGCCCTTCACGGCCTTCAGGGCCACCAGGCTGGTCTTGGCGCCGGGGACCTCCCAGGCGTTGAGGACATCGAAGAGGGCGGCGCGGCTGATCTTGGTCACAGGGTTCTCCTGCCCCTAGCCTGCCATGGTCTGGCCAGGCGTGGGGACACCTCTGGGATGCCGGGCCGGGCCTGTGCGTTCGGCCTCAGAGGTCCTCTTCCGGGTCGAAGTCCGGCAGCTTGACGGTTACGTTGCGGACGCCGCTGGCCAGGAGGCCGTGTTCGTAGGTGCGCGTCTGGCTGCGCAGGGGGGGCCAGGTGGGATCCAGGCCCCTGCGCAGGACTTCCCCATTGGCCCCCAGCACGCGGCCCTTGATGGTGTCGTGGAGCTGCAGTTCCAGGAGCTCCACCACCTGGGCCGCGGCGATGGGGTCCACCAGGGGGAAGGCCGTCTCCACCCGGTTGTCCAGGTTCCTGGGCATGAGATCGCCGCTGGCCAGGAGGGTCTCGGGCTCGCTTGTGTTGGCGAAGTGGTAGATGCGGGCGTGCTCCAGGAAGCGGTCGATGATGCTGATCACCCGGATGTTCTCGGAGAGTCCGGGCACGCCCGAACGGAGGCAGCAGGTGCCGCGGACGATGAGATCCACCTGAACGCCGTCCCGGCTCGCCTCGTAGAGGGCCTGGATCATGGCGGGATCCACCAGGGCGTTCATCTTCAGCACCATCCGGGCGGGTTTCCCGGCGCGGGCATGGGCCTGCTCCCGCCGGATCCGCGAAAGGATGCCCTCCCGGAAATGGGTGGGGGCGAGGATGAGCAGGTTGAATTTCGGGGGCCGGGTGTAGCCCGTGAGCAGATTGAAGAAGTTCGAGAGATCCTCGCCGAATTCGGGCCGCGCCGTGAACAGGCCCAGGTCCGAGTAGAGCCGGCTGGTGCGCTCGTTGTAGTTGCCGGTGGCCATGTGGCAGTACCGCTTGATGCCTCCCGGCTCCTGGCGGATCACGAGGCAGGCCTTCCCGTGGGTCTTGTAGGCCGGCAGTCCGTACACCACATGGACACCCGCCTTCTCCAGGCGCCGGGCCCAGGCGATATTGGCCTCCTCGTCGAAGCGGGCGCGCAGTTCTACGATGGCGGCCACCTGCTTGCCCCGCTCCGCCGCCCGCTCCAGGGCCGCGGCCACGGGGCTGGCGGCGCTCATGCGGTAGAGGGTCATCTTGATGGCCAGGACCTTGGGATCCTCCGCCGCCTCGCGCACGAAGCGCACCACAGAATCATCGAAGCTCTGGAAGGGATGGTGGAGGAGGATGTCGCCCTTGGCGATGGCCTCGAAGACCGTGGCACTGGCCTCCAGCTGGGGCACGGGGAGGGGCGGCATGGCGGCATCTTTGAGGTGGGGGAGATCCAGCTGGCCGAAGAGCTGCATGAGGTCCGAGAAGGCCGCGAAACCTTCCGTGGGGTAGAGATCCTCGGGGCTCAGCTCCAGCTCCTCGATGAGCGTGTCCAGGAGGGTGGGGCTGAGGCCCCGCTCGTACTGGAGGCGCACCACGGCGCCCCGACGGCGGCTGCGGAGGTGCTCCTCCACGGTCTTCATCAGGTCCTCGAAGGGGTCCTCTTCCAGGGGCAGATCGGAATCGCGGGTGACCCTCAGGGCGTGGCAGTTCTTGATGACGTAGCCCTGAAAGATCCGCGGCAGGTGCATGCGGATCACATCCTCCAGGATGACGAAGACATGGTGGCCCTCGAGGCTGGGCACGCGGAGGAAGCGCGGCGCCACGGTGGTGGGCACATGGATGATGGAGAGCTCCGAAACGGGCAGGCCTTCCTCCTCCAGGAGCTCGTCGGGATCCAGCTCGGCCATGAGCACCAGGGCCCGGTTGCCCAGGCGCGGGAAGGGATGTCCCGTGTCCACCGCCAGGGGCGTGATGAGGGGGTGGAGATTGCGCTCGAAGTAGTCGCGGATGAAGTCCTTCTGGGCCTCGTCCAGCTGGTCGGGCTTGAGGATGAAGATGCCCTCGGCGTTGAGGCGGGGCTCGATGGTCTGATGGAAGAGTCCGTGCTGGCGCGCCGAGAGCTCGTGGATGCGCCTGGAAACCTTGTCCATGAGCTGGCGCGGTGTGTGGCCATCGGGCCCGGGCTTGGTGATGCCCGCGTCGATCTGGCGCCAGATGCCCGCCACCCGCACCATGAAGAACTCGTCCCAGTTGCTGGAGACGATGGCCAGGAACTTCACCCGCTCCAGGAGGGGCAGGGTGGGGTCCTCCGCCTCCTCCAGCACGCGCTCGTTGAAGGCCAGCCAGCTCTGCTCGCGGTTCAGGAGGTCCTCGGGGCGAAGGGAAGTGCGGGTCATGGCAGCATTATCCGCCAGGTCGGTGCCGGGGGCGTGACATCCCTCGTCCGGAACGAAGATATTGCCTAGGGAATCAAGGCTTTTCAGGGTATTCTGACCCTTCGCCCGATTTCCGGGCACGGGCCGCACGGCCTGAAACCAACGAGAGGGCTGGATGCCAGCCTGGTAGGAGGATCCATGAGCAGCACCGAAGCGATTATCGTGGCCAAGCGCGAAACCGTAGGCAAGGCTTCGGCCCGGGAACTTCGCAAGAGCGGCATGATCCCCGCGACCATCTATGGCCTGGGCGAGGCAGCCGTCTCCGTGGGCATCAGCCCCAAGATCGTGGCCCGCATCCTGGCCAGCGACACGGGCAAGAACTCCATGATCTACCTGCAGCGGGAAGGCACGGACATCAAGCGCCACGTCATCATCAAGGAACTGCAGCGCCATCCCGTCACCGGGCGCCTCTCCCACGTGGATTTCATGCGCGTCGATCCCAACCACAAGGTGAAGGTCAACGTTCCCATCGTGATCAAGGGCACCCCCGCGGGCGTGAAGGAGGGCGGCATGCTCGACTTCGTCCACCGCTTCATCGAGGTGGAGTGCCTGCCCGCCTTCATCCCTGCCCACATCGATGTCAACGTCGACCACATGGTGGTCGGCGATGTCTTCCGCGTCGATCAGGTCCAGCTCGACAGTCACCTGACTGTCCTGGGTGATCTCCACAACGTGATCTGCTCCGTCCAGGGCAAGAAGGCCGAGGAAGAGGTCGCCGTCGTTGAGGGCGCTAAGGAGCCCGAAGCTGCAGCCCCCAAGGGCAAGAAGGAAGAGAAGAAGTAGTCGCCCCGATTTGCTTTTGAGGTACACGAATGGCCACCTCCGGTGGCCATTCGTGTCTAAAAGATGTGGACGGTCGTTTCCATGTGGAAGCTGTTTCAAAAATTCAGGCGCAGTTCTCTGCCTCCAGGTGCGCCAGTACCTGGCGGCCCCCAGTGGATCCTCCTGCCCCTGGGCAATCCCGGGGAGGAGTACAAGGCGACCCGCCACAATCTGGGGCGTCTCCTGCTTCAGCGCTGGATGGGCAGGCACTGCCCCAGTCCGGGAGCCGTGCACAGTTTCCAGACGGGCACCCTCTACTGCCTGGGGTCGCCCTTCCTGGCCCTGGTGCCCGGGACCTACATGAACCTCTCCGGGCAGGTGGTCGCCGAGGCCCTGAAGGCCGGCTTCGACCCGTCGCGGATGGTGGTGCTCCTGGATGACAAGGACCTGCCTTTGGGGCTCGGCCGCTTCCGCCCGGAGGGCAGCGCGGGGGGCCACAACGGGCTCCAGAGTGTGATCGAGCACCTGGGGACGGAAAGGGTGGCGCGGCTCCGCCTGGGGATCGGTCCCTTCGTCCGCCCCCTGCATCAGTACGTTCTGGGGGAATGGACCGAGGCCGAAAGGGCCCACATCGAGGCCCTGGACGCCCCCTTCGCACGGTTCATGGATCTGCTGGCGGGCTGCGACGACCTGACGGAACTGGCCGGAAGGGTGAACGGCGCGGCCTTCTGGGGGGAGGGGCCCGCATTGGTCCCAGAAACTCCCCTTGAGCCTCAGGCCCAACCCTGAGAAACTGTTCCTTCGCGCTCCCCGCCGGGGAGCTCTCCTTGCTTCGGCCCTGCCATGATCGTCATGGCCGGGAACCATCCGAGGCTTCACATCCATAAGGAGGATGAATGCGTCGTTACGAGACGATCTTTATCGCCTCCCCGACATTGACGGACGAGCAGGTTGACGAGCTTGTCCGCTATTTCGAGGGAATCGTTGTCGAGCAGGGTGGCGAACTGCTCAGGACCGACAAGTGGGGCCGCAAGAAGCTGGCCTACGAAGTGCAGAAGTTCAGCGAGGGCTACTACACCCTGTTCGAAATGAACGCGGGTCCCACCCTCATCGCCGAACTCGAGCGCCGCTTCCGCAACAACGACTCCGTCATCAAGTTCATGTCGGTTCGCATGGACGAGCAGGCCAAGGCTGCCGAGCGTCAGAAGGTTCGCTACGCTCGCGAAGCCAAGCGCAAGGCTCAGGCTGGCATCAAGGAGCGTTCCGCTGAAGAGGTGATGGGATGAAGAAGCGTACAGCGGCAAAGGGCAAGCCCAAGAAGAAGAAGCAGTTTGGCGGACGGCGCAGCAAGTTCTGCAAGTTCTGCGTCGAGAAGTCCACCTTCGTTGACTACAAGGATGTGAAGACCCTCCAGGGCTTCACCCCCGAGCGCGGCAAGGTCCTGCCCCGCCGCACCAGCGGCGTGTGCGCCCTTCACCAGCGCATGCTCGTCGAAGCGATCAAGCGCTCGCGCAATATCGCGCTGCTGCCTTTCGCGACTGACTAGTCGCGAAAGAAGCCTCTCGCACTTACAAAACGGGCCGCCTCAGGGCGGCCCGTTTTGTAAGTACGGAAGCGGCCGCTCCGCTGGTACCCTGGGGGCATGACCGAGAATGCCAAGGCCCCGTCGCTCACCCTTCCCCTGCGCCGCATGAAGGCCCTCCAGGCCAGCTGGAAGCCTCTCCTCCTCAACTGGCTGGTGCCGGGATGGGGCTATTGGAACATCGGGGAGAAGCTTCGCGCCAAGGTGCTCTTCGGTGTGAGCCTCTCCTTCTGCCTCCTGGCCTTCCTCCAGCTCCACTTCGGCGCCGTGGACGGCATCACGGGGGGCGTCTTCGTGCCCCGGACCGATCCATTCGAGTGGATGCCCACCCTGGGCGCCCTGGGCACGGCGGGGGTCGGTCCCGTCTACACCCTCTACGCCTGGGCCTTCGGCGGTCCCGCGGCTGAACCCGTGCGCAATCTCACCCAGGAATACGGCGCCACCTACCTGATGGTGGCCGGACTCCTCAACTGGCTGGCCTGCTTCGATATCTTCGATCGCGTCACGGGGCGTTGGATTTACCGCCTGCCCAAGGATGAACTCGAAGAACTGACGAAGAAGGAAACGAAGGCGGAATAGGGGACTCTATCCTCCGGACGCTGCGGGGCTTGCTATATCTCCCCGCCCTTCCTCACCCTGTCCATCTCGCGCTTGTGCTCCCGCTCCTTGAGGGCTTCGCGCTTGTCACCCAGGGTCTTGCCCTCGGCCAGGGCGATCTTCACCTTCATGATCCCCTTGGGGGTCAGGTAGATGGCCAGGGGCACGATGGTGTAGCCCTTGCGGAGGGCCTTGGCGATGATCTTGGTGATCTCGGCCCGGTTCAGCAGGAGCTTTCGGGGGCGCAGGGGGTCGTGGTTGGCATCGGTGCCGAAATCGTAGGGTGAGATGTGGGCCTGCTTGAGCCAGAGTTCGGTGCCCTGGATGTCCACGAAGGCATCCTGGAGCTGCCCCTTGCCCGCCCGCAGGGATTTGACCTCGGTGCCCCTCAGGGCGATGCCCGCCTCCCAGGATTCCAGGATGTGGTAGGTGTGGAAGGCCTTGCGGTTGCGGACGAGATCCTCTGACATCCTTTCAGTGTAGCGGCCCAGCGCTATACTTCCGGTCAATCCCAATCCCTCCGGAGGCACCATGCGACGCCCATCGCTGATCGGTCTTGGATTCCTTCTGCCCGTCCTGCTCCTGGGGGGGGATCTGTTCCTCCAGCTGGGCTGGAACCAATCCACCTTCGAGGAGTCCTGTTTCCGCTTCGTGGCGGAACCCGAGCACCTGCCCACCTTCAGCCCCACGCCTGCCCTGCGTGCCCTCGCCGTGGTGCAGCGCAGGCAGGCCGCGGAGGCCATCGGCGCCAGGGCCAAGGCCTACTATGCCTCGGAAGCCTTCAGGAAGCGCTGGGCCGAACACCGCGCCAATTTCACAGGAGGCACGGAACCCGAGCAGCGCGCGGCCGAGGAGGCCGAGGGCCGCAAGATGGAGGGGCAGTCCATCCAGCAAATGGAGGCCATGCTTCCGATGGTGCCCCCCATGGCACAGGAAAAAATGAAAAAGGCCATCGCCAAGGCCAAGGCGGATCAGGCTCGCAAGGAAGAAAAGGCCCGGACCAAGAAGGCCACGACGGAGCCGGACAGCGCCCCCCCGAAGGATCCGAGGGTGAACCTTCGGAAGGCCCTGCGGCATTTCCTGGCGGTCACTGACGGCGTGGATTACGGTGCCGGGCTCTCGCTCCAGGACGGCCGGAAATTCTTCTCGGACAAGACCTTCGAAGCCAAGCCCGCCGAGTGGAAGATGGCCTTCAGGGCCGGTCGGGAGGCCAGCGAGGGCGCACGGGCCTACGTCCGGGCCTGGCTGGTTGAGCTGAAATAGCCGGATCCCCGCCGCTGCGGGGGCCCAGCAGGCTCTTTCGTTGCGGTGCGCCGGAGGAGCCTAGGGCCGTGCCTTGGCTCTCGCCCGGGAACGGAGGAATTCGATGACGGCGGGCAGGACGGAAATCACCACGATGGCGACGATGACCAACTCGAAGTGCCTCCGCACCCAGGGGATCCCTCCGAAGAGGCGCCCCGCGCCCATCATGAGTCCCACCCAGAGAGCGGCTCCCACCGTGTTGTAGAGGGCGAATTTGGGGTAGCTCATCTTCCCGATACCCGCCACGAAAGGCGCGAAGGTGCGCACGATGGGCACGAACCGGGCCAGGATGATGGTCTTGCCCCCGTACCGTTCGTAGAATTCGTGGGCTTCCTGCAGGTGTTTCTTGTTGAGGAAGCGGTTCTTTTCGCTGTGGAAGACGGCCGGGCCGGTCCGGAGACCGATGGCGTAGTTCACCGCGTCGCCGATGATGGCGGCGATGGCGAGGAGGGCCGCCAGGACCGGCAACTGGATCGTCGTCCCGGGGATCGACCCCAGCGCCCCCAGGGCGAAGAGCAGGCTGTCCCCGGGAAGGAAGGGCAGGATCACGAGCCCCGTTTCGCAGAAGATGATGGCGAAGAGCAAGACATAGAGCCATCCGCCTAGGTCCGCGGCCATCACGTTCAATTCCTGGGGATTCGTCAAACGCTGAAGGAAGGCGATCAGAATGCGAATTTTTTCCATGCACTTCCTCTGAGGCGATGACATGCCCAGATTAGCCTTTGCAAGCCCCAGACACAAACGCAAGCGCCGCCCTCGGGGGCCACGCGGGGGGCCCACAGGGGACCATCCGAGGCCCCGAAAGGCCTGCTTCCCCCCGGCCCAGGCATCCAGGCTCGGAAGAACGGATACTTCTTCCGCAGTCGGAGGCCGACATGATGCGGTTCCCTCGTTCCCTCTCCCTGGTACCGGTTGCCCTCCTGGTTCTGGCTCCCTTCCTGGCCTGCGGCGGGGGCGGTGGCAGCGCCCCGGCCACCCTCCCGCCGGTGACCTCCAGCGCCCTCTCCGTGAGCGGCTTCAGTCCGAGTTCCGGGCAG
Source organism: Holophagaceae bacterium (assembly GCA_043723905.1). GTDB lineage: Bacteria > Acidobacteriota > Holophagae > Holophagales > Holophagaceae > JAYREN01. The sequence continues at coordinate 2,267 of JAYSNJ010000033.1, read as the reverse complement.
CCGGGGGATCCGGTCACGCTCACGGGGGCCGGGTTCAGTCTGGCCACCTCCCTGAAGCTCGGCGGGCAGGCCTGCGCCACCTCTCTGATCTCGGACACCCGGATGACGGCCACGGTGCCGGCCAGCGCCCCGGCGGGCAAGGCCCATTTCGTCATCGGGAGCGCCCAGGCCACGGCCCTCAGCGCCTCCGCCTTCACGGTGACCAGTCCCAGCGGCCCGGTGCTCCAGGGGTTCAGTCCCCTGCAGGGGCCCGTGAGTTCCACGGTGCTGATCGCGGGCTCGGGTTTCACGGGCACCTCCGCCGTGTACTTCGGAGGCCTGGCGGCGATATTCAGCCAGAATTCGGATACCCAGATTTCGGCCGTGGTGCCACCCCTGGCCTCTTCGGGGCTGATCACCGTCACCGCGGGGGGGGCAACTGCGGCGTCCTCCCGGAACTTCATCGTCTCCACCACGGCGCCAACCCTGGATCTGAACATCGACGGGCTGTACCTCTCCCAGAGTGTCCAGTCCTACACGGGCACCGTGCCCCTGGTGGCCAACCGGCAGGCGCTGCTGAGGGTCTTCGCTAAGGCCAATGAGGCGAACACCGCCTCGGCCTCCGTGCGGGTGAAGCTCGTCAGGGTCTCCACGGGGGCCGTGGTGGATTCCTGGGAGATCGGCGGAGGGGGCACCGTCCCCACGGTCATCACCGAGGGGGTGATGGGTTCCTCCTGGAACCTCCTGGTGCCCGGGGCGGAGATCCAGGCGGATACCTACGTGAGCGCCGAAGTGGATCCCCTGAACCTGGTGTCCGAGACGGGCAAGGGCAACAACACCTTTCGGTTCCCCGCCTCCGGGGCCCTGGATGTCCGGACCGTGAAAGCCTGGAAGGTGACCCTGGTCCCCCTCACCCAGCAGGGGCTCACCGGGAATGCGACGAGCAGCCGAACGGCCGCCAGCTGGGTGGACCGCCTTCAGCGCATGTATCCCATGGACGCCGTCGATGTGAAGGTCCGCAGCAGCGCCCTCTCCACCACCGGGAACCTCAACGCTGGCGCCAGCGGAGCCGAAGATGACTCGGGCTGGAAGAAGGGGCTCCAGGATGTCGCCGCGGCCCGCGCTGCCGAGGCCTCGGATCGGTACTATTTCGGGGCGGTGAACGTGAACTATTCGGGGGGCATCGCGGGACTGGGCTACGTCGCCTCCCCCACGGCCCTGGGCTGGGACAAGCAGGTCTCCAATGCCCAGGACGGCTACAACTATCCGGAGGTGCTCGCCCACGAGGTGGGCCACAACTTCGGTCGGTACCACGCCCCCTGCGGCGTGACGGACCCGGATGCCAACTGGCCCGCGGGCTCCGCCTACGCCGATGCGCTGATTGGTGAGTGGGGATGGGATCCCGCCCTCGGTCTCAGTCAGTCAGCGCTCAAGGATCCAGCGGTGTGCAAAGACATCATGTCCTACTGCGATGGCCACCTCTGGGTGAGCAACTACACCTACGGAGACCCGACCACCGATCCCGTGTCCCCCGCGTCCAGCGGTGGTTCGGCCCCGGGGGGGATCCTGGCCTTCCGGGCCAGCAGCGCTCTGGGGGATGTGCAGGTCCCGGAGATCCAGGCGGCACCTCCCCAGGCCCAGGATTGCCTGATGGTTTCAGGGCGGATCCGGAACGGGAAGGTGGAGATCGATTCCAGCTTCCAGGTCCACACACTGCCCACGCCCACCGATGGGGGCCACTACTCGCTCCTGCTTCTGGATGGCGCGGGGAAGGAACTGCTCCGCGTCCCCTTCGAGCCCACCCTCATTGCAGATTCGCACGGGGGCGAGGAGCGCCACTTCCTCGTGGTCGTGCCCCTGGAGGCGACGGTTCAAGAAGCGCTCGCGGGCCTGCAGGTGCAGCGAATGGGCACTCTGGTCGCTGAACGCCGCTCCTCGGAGCGCCCCCTGGCGGCCGTGCGGGAGCCCATCGCCAGGGCCATGAAGCCGGGGAAGACCCACCTCGGCTGGGATCACCAGATGCATCCCAAGGTCATGGTGCGCGATCCTCGCACGGGCGAGATCATCGCCTTCCTGGAGGGCGGTTCGGCCTACCTCGAGACCGATGCCCGCGAACTGGAATGCACCTTCTCCGATGGCGTGCGGAGCGAACGGCGGACCCTGAGGGTGATCGAGTAGGGTTCATACCGATTCGCATTCAATAATCGAGAATGTAGTCGGGCGTTCGAAGTCGCTCCGCATCGCAGCCTCGGCCCCTGGCCGGTCTGCGCTGCTGCGCTTGACGCGCT
>JAYSNJ010000032.1:0-15620 GCA_043723905.1 Holophagaceae bacterium | reverse complement strand
GAAGTCGCTCCGCATCGCAGCCTCGGCCCCTGGCCGGTCTGCGCTGCTGCGCTTGACGCGCTCTGCTTCGCAGATCGCTATCTTCGAACGCACCCGGGTATCAGAACTGCGCCAGGAAGGCCTCCAGCATCCGCCAGCGGCGGGCGCGCAGGGTGTCCAGATCGATGAGTTCGCCCTGGGGCCCCCGGCGGTGCAGGAGCAGGCAGATGCACAGGCCGTCCTCGGGGCGGACGAAGAGCGCAGGCCCCGTATAGCCGAAGTGCATCCAGAAGGCCGTGGGCTTCCCGGCCCCGGGCTTCGGGCCCGGCAGCGGCTCGGGCAGTTCCACGCTGGTGGAGGCCAGCACATGGACGCCCTGGATGCCCAGGGGAATCCTGGACAGCAGCTGTCCGAAGTGCCAGGCCCCGTCGAAGACCCGCTGCAGCCCCAGCCCCCACACGGTGCCATCCGCCGCCCGGGCCGTCTCCACGGCCATGCGGGCCGGGGCGCGGGAGCCCGCCCAGGACTGGAGCCAGGTCTTCAACTGGAACGGAGTGCAGCCGAAACCCGCGTGCCCCCTCATGCCCGCCCGCGCATTGGCGTCGTGGGGGAGATTGTCCGCCCTGGGCGGGAGGGGCCGGAGGGGCTCGGCGATGGACCAGGCCTCGGCGTCCGGCCCATCGGGCAGGGCCTGAGCCGGCTCAGGCCAGGGCGCGGGCAGGAGGCCCGTCGCCTCCCAGCCGAGTTCAACGAAGGGCCGCCCCCGCTCCTGCTCGAGCAGCTCCGCCAGCAGGCGGTAGCCCAGATCCGAGTAGACCGCCAGCCCCTGGGTGCCCCAGCGGAAGAGCGGGTGGCGCCCCTCGGGGATCCCCCGACGCATCTGCTCGGCCAGGGGCTCGCCCGTGTAAGGCAGCCAGGTCGGCAGGGCGGCCGAGTGGGAGAGCAGCTGGCGCACGGTGAGGGGGGCCTGGCGGTCCTGGAACCCGAGCTGCCCGCGCCGGTCCAGGTCGAGGTCCAGGTGCTGGAGAGCCAGGGGCGCAGTCACCAGGGGCTTGGTCAGGGAGGCGAGGTCGAAGAAGGGCATGGAGTCCCGATCAGCGGAGACGTTGCGATGGGTTCAAAAAACAAATGAACCACGGAGGACACGGAGAAGATGAAGAGAGGGCACAGAGGAAAAGATCCAGGAATCTCCCATCCGTTTTCCTCTGCGCTCTCTGAGGTTCAGTTTTCCGGATCATGGAGAAAGGCGATTCAGATTTCGCTGGGCAGCAACCACCCGCCCTCGAGGGGCTGCCATCCGAGAGCGTCCAGCTCCCGGGCCGGGAACCCCTTGGGCAGGGCACTGGAGGGCAGGACCCAGGCCACGGAGGGGCATTCGGCGCAGGCCAGGCGCAGCAGTTCCCGGCCCACGCCCTCCTGGGCCACATCGGGATGCACCGCCAGGTCGGCGATGAAGCCTTCGCAGATCCCGTCGGTCCACCCGCGCAGGAAGCCCACGAGGCGCTCGGAGAGGAAGGCTGCGTGGATCACGTTGGCCCGCTCGCAGAGTTCCCGGATGGCGGTCTGGTCATGGACCGGCCTCGCCATGCGCGCGTCCTCATAGAGCGCCACGATGGCGTGGATGGGTGGAATCGTCACGCTGCGGTAGTGGATCATGACGGCCTCCTCATTTCATTGGGCCTTGCCCGACCTGGGATGTTAGAGCAGTTCCTCGAGGCTCTTCGCCACGGCCTTCTGGACCTGGTCCGCCACGCGCATGGCCTCGAAGGCGTCCCCCCAGGACACCGTGTCCCCGGCCTCGCCCTGGCAGGCCGCATAGAAGGCCTCCAGTTCGAGTTTGAGAGGTTCCCCTTCCACGATATCGACCATTTCGGGCACCACCTGCGGGCCATCGGGGCTTGCCACCAGGCGCAGGACCTCCAGCTTCTGGGCGGCGAAATCGAGGCTGGCGTATGCGTTCTCGCCGAAGGCGCGCAGCGTGCGCTCCTTCTTGCGGGCCACCCGGCTGGCTGTGACGGTCGCAAAACCGCCGCCCTCGAACTTGAGACGCGCATTGACCACATCGGCGTACTTGGTGAGGACCGGCACGCCCACGGCCTCGACGCTGACCACGGGCTTGCCCCAGAGGGCCAGCAGGAGATCCAGATCGTGGATCATCACGTCCATGATCACGTCCACTTCCATGCTGCGCATGGGGAAGGGCGAGACGCGGGTGGCCTCGGCGAAGCGGGGCTTGAAGCCCAGCTGGCGCAGGGCCTGGACGGCAGGGTTGAAGCGCTCCAGATGGCCCACGGCGGCCACCAGCCCGGGCTGGACCGCCCGGGCCTGGGCCAGGGCCTTCAGCATGGCCTCCCCCTCGGCCAGGGACGCGGCCAGGGGCTTCTCCATGATCAGATGCTTGCCGGCCGCCAGGACCTGGAGCCCCAGGTCGCGATGGAAGCCCGTGGGGGCGGCGATCTGGACGGCGTCGACCCGGGGCAGCACCTCGGATAGGTTGGCTGCCCAGGTGGTGCCGAACTTTTCAGCGATCTCTCGGCCCCGGGCCTCGCTGGGATCCACCACGGCCACGAGTTCCGTGCGCTCCGAGGCGCTGGCGATGCGGGCATGGTGCTGGCCCAGGCTTCCGACTCCCGAAACGGCGACGCGCAACTTGGTCATGGCAACTCCAGCGAGAAATCCCTTGAGGTGGCGCAGTTCAAAGCCGCGCCGCACAACAGGCTAGCCCCTCGGGCCCCAGTTCGAAACCTTTTGATGGGGATCCCGGGCCGGGAATGGGCCCAGCGGGTGCATGATGGGATGCCAACATCACATTAGGAGGCATCCGTGCATCAGGCCCTGTCGCTCCCGGTTCTGACCCTGCTGCTGATCTCCGGCCCTCTCCAGGGCGCGCCTCCCGCCAAGGGCCCGGCTTCGAAGCTGCAGGCTGCCACCTTCGAGGGACTGGCCTTCCGCAATCTCGGCCCGGCCATCACCTCCGGACGCATCGGAGATATTGCTGTCCACCCCGTCCACAAGGACACCTGGTACGTTCTGGTGGCCTCCGGGGGCCTCTGGAAGACAGAGAACGCAGGCACCACCTGGACGCCCATCTTCGACGGGGAAGGGTCCTATTCCCTGGGGTGCGTGACCCTCGATCCGAAGAATCCCCTGACCCTCTGGGTCGGCAGCGGCGAGAACAACAGCCAGCGCTCCGTGGGCTACGGCGATGGCGTCTACAAGTCCAAGGACGGCGGTAAGACCTGGGAGAACATGGGCCTGAAGGCCTCCGAGCACATCGCGAAGATCCTCATCGACCCGAGGGATTCCAACGTGGTCTATGTGGCGGCCCAGGGCCCCCTCTGGGGCCCCGGCGGCGATCGCGGGCTCTACAAGACCACGGACGGCGGCAGGACCTGGAAGACGGTGCTCACTGTCTCGGAGCACACGGGCGTCACCGATCTCGTCATGGACCCCAGGGATCCCGATGTGCTCCTGGCCGCCACCTACCAGCGGCGCCGCCACGTGTGGACGCTCATCGACGGGGGACCGGAATGCGGCCTCCAGCGCTCCACGGACGGGGGGAAAACCTGGAAGCAGATCACGGCGGGCCTGCCCAAGGAAGAAATGGGCCGCATCGGACTCGCCCTGGCCCCCGCCCGTCCCGACACGGTGTACGCGGTGGTGGAGGCGGCCAACAAGGGTGGCGGCTTCTATCGTTCCCTGGATGGCGGCGCCAACTGGGAGAAGCGCTCGGACTACGTGACCGGCAGCCCCCAGTACTACCAGGAGCTGGTGGTGGATCCCCTGAACCCCGAGCGCGTCTATGCCATGGACACCTGGATGCAGGTGAGCCAGGACGGCGGCAAGAGCTTCCAGAAGGTCGGGGAGAAGCACAAGCACGTGGACAACCACGCCCTCTGGATCGATCCCGCGAACACCGACCGTCTCCTGGCGGGCTGCGATGGCGGCCTCTACGAGAGCCGAGACCGTGGGGCCACCTGGGAGTTCAGGCCGAACCTGCCCGTGGCCCAGTTCTACCGCGTGACCACGGACAACGCCAAGCCCTTCTACAACGTGTACGCGGGCACCCAGGACAACAACAGCCTGGGCGGCCCCAGCCGCACCCGGAACAAGGAGGGCATCGCCAACCAGGACTGGATCTTCACCCAGGGGGGCGACGGCTTCTTCTCGCGGGTAGACCCCACCGATCCCAATACCGTCTACGCCGAAGCCCAGCACGGCGACCTCGTCCGCCTGGATCGGAAGACTGGAGAGGCCGTGGAGATCCAGCCCCAGGCCGCCCCCGGGGAGGACCCCCTGCGGTGGAACTGGGACGCCCCCCTCATCCTCAGCCCCCACGCCCCCAGGCGCCTCTACTTCGCCGCCCAGAGACTCTTCCGCAGCGACGACCGGGGCGATTCCTGGAAGGCCGTGAGTCCCGATCTCTCCCGGAAACTGGACCGGGACAAGCTGCCCGTGATGGGCAAGGCCTGGAGCATCGACGCTGTCGCGAGGCACACCTCCACCTCGGTCTTCGGCAACATCGTCTCCCTGGCGGAATCCCCGAAGGCCGAAGGCCTCCTCTACGTCGGCACCGATGATGGCCTGCTCCAGGTGAGCGAGGACGGGGGCGGGGCCTGGCGGAAGGTGGAGAAGTTCCCCGGTGTGCCTGACCAGAGCTATGTCTCCCGCATCGAGCCTTCCCGCCACAGCCTAGATGGCGTCTATGTGGCCTTCGACAACCACAAGATGGGCGACTTCCGGCCCCACGTGCTGAAGAGCCAGGACCGGGGCCGCAGTTTCACAAGCATCGCGGGCGATCTGCCCGAACGGGGATCCGTCTATGCTCTCGTGGAGGATCCCAGCCGGCCCGGCCTGCTCTTCGCGGGGACGGAATTCGGCGCCTTCTTCACCCTGGACGAAGGCAAGCACTGGGTCCAGCTCAAGGGCGGCATGCCCACCATCGCCGTGAAGGATCTCGAGATCCAGGCCCGGGAAGGCGATCTCGTGGCCGCCACCTTCGGGCGGGGCCTCGCGATCCTGGACGATCTCGGGCCCCTGCGCAGGCTCCAGCCAGAACAACTGGAAAAGGAAGGCCTGCTCTTCCCCGTGCGTCCCACCCCGCTCTTCACGCCCACCAGCCTGGGCGGCTCCCTGGGGGCCTCCTTCTTCACCGCCCCCAATCCCCCCTTCGGGGCCCTCTTCACCTACTACCTGCGGGAGGACGCCAAGGGCCTCGCCAAGGCGCGAAGGGCCCTGGAGAAGGACCAGGCGGCCCCCGTCCGTCCCAGCTGGGAGACCCTCCGGGCCGAGGCTCTGGATGAGGCCCCCACCGTGATCCTCACCGTCAGCGACGCGTCGGGTCACACCGTGCGGCGGGTCACAGGCCCCGCCAAGGCCGGCTTCCAGCGGGTGGCCTGGGATCTCCGCTTCCCCGCCGCGGAGCCCGTCTCCCTGAAGACCCAGGAACAGGATCCCTGGGACCCCGAGCCCGTGGGCCCCTTCGCCGCACCGGGCACCTATCGCGTGAGCCTCGCCCTCCGGTCCCAGGGCCAGACCCGGGTCCTGGGGGAACCCCAGACCTTCCAGGTGACGCCCCTGGGCCAGGAGCTGCCCACGGCGGAACTCCAGGCCTTCCATCAGCGCGTCGCGAGCCTCCAGCGGGCCGTGCTGGGCACTGGACAGCTGCTGGCGGAGACCGAACTGCGCCTCCAGCATCTGCACAAGGCCCTGCTGGAGGCCCCCGGCGCCTCCGCCGAGCTCGAGAAGAGCGCCAGGCTCCTGGATGTTCGCCTGGCTGAGCTGAAGGCCCAACTCCAGGGCGACCCCGTGAAGGCGAGGTACCAGGCGGCCACGGTCCCCGCCATCGAGGGCCGCATCACCCGCCTGGCGGACGGCCTCTGGCAGGTGACCACGGCCCCCACCGCCACCCAGCGCCAGGCCTACGAACTGGCTGCCGAGGCCTTCGGCGCCTTCCTCCCCCGGCTGAAGACCTTCCTCCAGCAGGACCTGAAGGCCCTGGAGGACGCCCTGGAGAAGAGCGGCGCCCCCTGGACGCCGGGGCGGATTCCGGAATGGGTCAAGTAGGCATGTCCCTTCCCTGGGCCCTCCGGCCGGCCTTGGCGGGGCTGGCGGCGGTCCTGCTTTCGGCAGCACCACCGGATCTCCTGGTGGATGCTGCCCTGGCCCAGATCGGTGTCACCACCCAGTACGACGGTCGCTACATCAGGCTGCCCTACCCGGGTGGGGATGTCCCGATGGACCGGGGGGTCTGCACCGATGTCCTGATCCGGGCCTACCGCAGCCTGGGCCTCGACCTCCAGAGACTCGTCCACGAGGACATGACCGCCTCCTGGGAGGCCTACCCCAATCCCTGGAAGATGAAATCCCCGGATCGGAACATCGACCATCGGAGGGTTCCCAACCTGGCGGCCTTCCTGAAACGGCACGGGACCGTGCTCGCTCCCTCCCGGGAGTCGGCGTCCTACCGGCCCGGTGACATCGTCACCTGGGAACTGCCCAGGGGCCTCCCCCACATCGGCATCGTGTCGAGAACCCTCTCACCCAAGGGCGTCCCCCTCATGATCCACAACATCGGCCAGGGTGTGAAACGTGACGACCTCCTCTTCACGTTCCCCATCACAGGCCACTATCGCTACTTCGGGGCCGCCCCCGTTTCTCCTGGGGTGGCCCGCCCCTCGGAAGAAAGCCCTTCCAGGTAAGCACTCAGGGCGAGGGGATAGAGCCGCATTTCCTGTTCGTAGACTCGCTTCTGCAGTGTCTCGGGGGTGTCGCCCGGCAGCACGGGCACACGGGCTTCGGCGAGGTGCCGACCATGATCGTATTCGTTGTCCACCAGGTGGATGGTGCAGCCGGACTCCTGCGCTCCCGCCTCGAGGACGGCGGCGTGGACATGGTGACCGTACATCCCGGGGCCTCCGAATCGGGGTAGCAGGCCCGGGTGGATGTTGAGGATGCGCCCCTCCCAGCGTTTGGGCACGACGAGCTTCTTGAGCCAGCCGCAGAGGCACACAACACTGGCCCCGGCGGCCTCCACAGCCCCCAGGCAGGCCTCGGAAAAGGCGGCGTCATCCGGGAAGTCCTTGCGCGCGATCACCCGCACGGGCAGGCCCTCGGCCTCCAGCCTCGCGATGCCCAGGGCCCTGGCATGACTGCAGATGGCCAGTACCGGCTCTCCGGGCACCCGCCCCTCCCGGCAGGCCTGCAGGAGGTTCAGGGCGTTGCCGCCGGTGCCGGAGATGAAGAAGGCGAGCTTTTCCATGCCCTCATTCTGAAGGCTGGGCCTCCCGGTCCGCCAGGAAATCCAGCGGATCCAGACCCGTTCGCGCCTCGAACACCTCGCCCAGGCTGGGCACGCCGGAGCTGGGTTCGTCCAGGTACAGGGACTCCACCCGGTGCATGGGATAGAAGCGGCTGGAGAGGGCGATCATCTCCGGCTCTCCCCGGCGCAGCAGGCTCATCACCTCGTCCCAGGGGCTCACATCGATGCCCCGCAGGGCCACGCCCGCGGCCTCCAGCCCCAGGAGGCGGCCCCAGAGACGCTCCCGGGGCTCCCGCAGCACCAGGACGACCAGTTGGCCTTGCCGGAAGGGAAGCGTGATCGCCATGGGGACTCCGCGGGGGATTCCATTATCCGTCGCTTTCCAATTCCTGGGGCCCTCGGAGCGCCCCCGTCGTAAGATGGGCAACGCATCCAGGCTGGAGGTATCCGTGAACTGCACGAGTCAGATCGAAGGCGCCAAGGGCACCCTGAGGCTCGAGGGGCGCTTCACCTTCGGGGCCGGTGCAGCCTTCAGGACCCAGGCCCATGCCCTTCTGGAGCAGGTCTCGGAACTGTGCCTGGATCTCGCGGCCGTCACCCACCTGGAGTCCAGCGCCCTGGGCGTCCTCCTCCTCCTGCGCGAAAAGGCCGAAGCCAGGGGCGCACGCGTCGTGCTGATGAGCCCCAGTCCCGCCCTGCGCGCGATCCTGGACGGCGTCCAGTTCGGCAGGCTCTTCGAGATCCGGGACTGATGGCCGACCCCATCCAGGTCGATGCCCTGGTCCGCGTGCCCGCGGAAGCCATCGCCATGAAGGCCGTGCGCTCGGGGGGCCCCGGCGGCCAGAACGTGAACAAGGTGTCGTCCAAGATCGAGCTGCGGATCCAGCTGGAGGCCATCGAGAACCTCAGGCCCGACGCCCTGGAGCGCCTGCGCCACGCCGTCCGCAACCGGCTGGACGGGGAGGGCCGGTGGATGATCATCAGCGAGAAGACCCGGGACCAGGCCAAGAACCTGGAGGACGCCCGCGCCAAGGCCGTCCTGATCATCTCCGAGGCCCTGGTGCCGCCCATTCCCCGCCGCCCCACCCGGCCCACCAAGGGCTCCAAGACCCGGCGACTGGACGGCAAGCGCATGGCCGGGGAGAAGAAGCGCTCCAGGGGCGGCAAGGACTTCGACTAGGACCACAGCCTTCTTCATTCAATGCCCTCACCGTTTTCACCGGTTGAAAAGCATTCGAACCAGTGAGAACAGTGAATACGGTGAAAGGGACAAATACCGAAAGGCCTTCTCTGGCCTACATCTCCAGGTAGGTGTGCAGCTTGCGCTGCTCGGAGAGGAGGGCCCGCAGGGCCTCGGTGGCATCGGTCTCCGTGCGCTTCACCTTGCGGCTGGGGCCTTCGATGAGCACATCGGGATCGTAGTGGACGCTCCTCAGCACGTCGTCGATGGTCTGGGCGGGAACGATCTGCTGGACGCGGAAGTCCTCGTCTTCGTTGACGATGATGTGAGCCTCGTTGGGTGTGCCGAAGAGGTTGTGGCGCATGCCAAGGGTGTCCTGGTAGGCGCCCGTGAGGAAGAAGGCGATGTAGTAAGGCTCCCCGGGCTTGGGTTCATGGAGGGGGATCTCGTCGCGCACATCCTTCAGGTCGATGAACTTGTCCACCTTGCCATCGCTGTCGCAGGTGATGTCGCAGAGTGTGGCCGAAAGGGTCGGCTTCTCCTTCAGCCGGTGCAGGGGCATGGCGGGGAAGAGCTGATCGATGGCCCAGTGATCGGGCAGGGACTGGAACACGCTGAAGTTGGCGATGAGCTTGTCGGCCAGGCTCTTGTTGAGGTCCTGGAACTCCTCGGGGATGTACTTCAGCGACTTGTAGCTGAGAATGCGGTTGAGCTTGCGGCAGACCTCCCAGAAGATCGTCTCGCCCTTGGAGCGGTCCTCCAGGCTCAGGTAGCCCAGGTTGAAGAGGGTCAGGAGTTCGTCCTTCTGGGTGATGGCGTCGTGGTACATCTCCGAGAAGTTCTTCACCGATATGGCGTCCCGGGTGTAGGCGAGATCCTTGATGATCTGCGGTTCCTGGCCGGTCAGAGTGACGCTGTACTTGGAATAGGTCGTGTCAATGAGGCCGATGATGTCGGTCACCACCACCTGGTGGAAGGCCACGATGGCGCGGCCCGATTCGCTGAGGATATTGGGCATGGGCACCTGCTCCTGGGTGCAGATGTCCTTGGTGGTCCACATCACGTCCGAGGCGTACTCCTGGACCGTGTAGTTCATGGAGCTGCTGAAGGTGGTCCGGCTGCCGTCGTAGTCCACGCCCAGACCCCCGCCCACGTTCAGGTACTGCAGGGGGACCCCCATCTTGCGCAGCTTGGCGTAGAGGCGCGTGGCCTCCTTGAGGGCCGCCTTCACCCGGCGGATATCGGTGATCTGGCTGCCGATGTGGAAGTGCAGCTCGATGATGCTGTCGAGCATGCCGCGCTTCTCCAGCACCTCGATGGCATCCAGGATCTCCCGGGTGGTGAGGCCGAACTTGGCGTGGTCCCCGGCGCTGGATTCCCACTTGCCCGCTCCAGGCGCGTTGAGCTTGGCCCGCAGCCCGATGAGCGGCTCCACCTTGAGCTCTTTCGCCACCTTGAGGATCAACGGCAGCTCCGTCATCTTCTCCACGGTGATGAGCACGTTGCGCCCGGCCTTCTTGGCCAGCAGCGCCATGCGGATGAAGTTCTCGTCCTTGTAGCCGTTGCAGAGGATCAGCGCCTCGGCGTGGAGGTTCATGGAGAGGGCGATCATCAGTTCGGGCTTGGAGCCCGCCTCCATGCCGTAGCGGTACTTGTAGCCCGCCTTCACGACCTGTTCGACGACCTCCTTCATCTGGTTGGTCTTGACCGGAAAGACGCCCTGGTAGTCGCCCTCGTACTCGGATTCCTTGATGGCCTTGCGGAAGGCCTCGTTGATCTCCTGCACACGGTTGGCCAGGATCTGGGGGAAGCGCAGGATCAGGGGGGTGTGAACGCCCTTCTTCCGGAGGTGCTGGACGATCTCGTGCAGATCGGCGCAGAGATTCTCGTCCTGGGTGGGATAGACCTCCAGATGCCCCTTGCTGTTGATCCCGAAGTAGCCGTCTCCCCACTCTTTGACGCCGTAGAGCTCGGATGCATCCTGGATCGTGAAGGGTTTCATGGCCATCGAGGGGTTCTCCAAGAGCAACAGGGCGTGAAGCCCAATTAAAGGGAAAAGCGGGGGGTTAATCCAATGAAATATCAGCGACCCTCCAGCTCAACCCCCGAGGATCCGTGTCAGGGAGGCGATCCAGTGCCTGTGGCGCACCCGCCGGAGGGCCGTTCCCCTGGTCAACTTCTGCCACTGGGCCGTGCCCAGGCGCAGTTCCTGGGCGGGCCGCGTATGCAGCGGGCTCGGACCGCCCCAGAGCTCCCTGTCGCCCCAGACCGGCGCCCCGTTCCAGGGACACGCCTCCTGGCAGAGATCACAGCCCACCGCCCAGCCCGTGCGCGCCAGGGCTCGAGCGACACCCGCAGGGGGCTCCTGCTCCGTCTCGATGGTGTAGGTGGTCAGGCAGCGCCTCGGATCCAGCTGGAAGGGGCCGAGGGCACCCGAGGGGCAGGCGTCCAGGCAGGCCCGGCAGGTGCCGCAGCGGTGCCCCTGGAAGGGCGGGTCGGGGGGCAGCTCCGCGTCCAGGAGCAGGACGCCCAGGAAGCCCCAGCTCCCGGCCTTCCCCGCGATCAGTAGCGTGTGACGCCCCTGCCAGCCCAGGCCGGCCCGCACAGCCATCTGGCGTTCGAGCAGGGGCGCCGTATCCACGCAGGCCCTTCCCTGCAGGCCCGGCTGCCTTTCCTGAGCCCGGGCCAGGAGGGCCTTCAGCCGCACCTTGAGCACACCGTGGTAGTCCGGCCCCCAGAGGTAGCGGCTCAGCTTCAGGCTGCCGGGGGCGGCCCCTGGCACGGCCTCCTCCCGGGCGTAGGGAAAGAAGCCCACCAGAGCCGTGCGGGCCCCCTCCAGGAGCCCTGCCGGACTGAGGCGGTCCGGGTGATCCAGGTAAGGGAAGAGTTCCCGGCCCCCCACATCCAGCCATGCTTCCAGGCGCTCCTGCTCCCCCTCGAAGCTTTCGCAGGAAGCAAAGCCGACGCGGGCGAAGCCCAGACTGAGAGCCTCGGCCCTCAGCCACTCCCTGAAGTTCAGTGGATCCTGGGGTGTCAACGCTCCTAGACTCCTTCCATGGACATCCTGACCCTTGAGCTCTTCGATGTCACCGTCTCCCGCGCCCTCCTGGACGTGAAGGAGGCCATGGCGCGGCACCCGGGCCTGCCCATGCGGATCCTGGTGGACGCCGACGAGATGCTGCGCCTCAATCTGGCGCGCTTCCTCGAACGCCAGGGGCGGCCTGCCTCCCTCCGGCCCCTGGGCTCCCACTGGCAGTTGGATGTGCCCAGCGACCCCAATCCCCCCCGGGAGCCCCTTCTTCCTCAGCCCCAGGCCCTCCAGCCCCGGCCCGCCCAGGCAGCCCAGGCAGCCCAGGCAGCCCAGGCAGCGCCCGGGCCGCGGCCCCTGCTCCTGCTGCGCAGCGCCTTCGCTCCCGGGGACCGAGCCCTGGGTCGCCAACTGCTCCTGGGAGTGCTCGAGCACCTGGAGGAGGGCATCCCCTGGATCCTCCTGGCCCACGAGGCCCTGGAGCTCCTGGGGGACCCTCGCGCACTGGAGATCCTCCGGAACCTGGAGGCCCGGGGCGTGTCCGTGCGCCTCTCCAGGGGGAGCCTGGACTACCTGGGGCATCCCGAAACCCCGTTCGAGCCCATGGAGGACGCCCACTGGCAGTCCGTCCTGGGCAAGGGCGGGTTCACGGTCCTCTAGATGCTAGGCTGAAGCTCTCCGAAATCGCCCCTGCCCCAGGTCCTGATCCATGAACCTTCCGAACTACCTCACCTTCGCCCGGATCCTGATGGTACCCATCCTCGTCGTGGTGCTCATGACCCGGGTCCAGCACCACCAGATCATCGGCGCGGTGGTGTTCTGGATCGCCTCCATCACGGACTTCTACGACGGCTACTTCGCCCGAAAGTACCGGCAGGTGACGGTGCTGGGCAAGCTGCTGGACCCCCTGGCCGACAAGCTGCTGATCTCGGCGGCCCTGATCTCGCTCATCGAGCTGGACAAGACCCCCGCCTGGATGGCCTTCATCATCCTGGCCCGGGAGATGGCCATCACGGGCCTGCGGGGCATCGCCAGCGAGGAGGGCATCACCATCGCCGCCGACCAGATGGGCAAGTGGAAGCTGGGCGCCCAGATCGCCGCCATCTCGTGTCTCATCTTCGGCCCCGTGCTGGATGGCTGGCTCCATCTCTGGACCGGCCTGGAAGTCTTCCGCCAGTGGAGCGTGGCCATGTTCTTCCGGGGGGCCCTGCACGCCACGGACCCCTGGGGGCTCTTCGTGGGCCTGGGCCAGATCCTGATGTGGATCGCCCTCGTCCTGGCCATCTGGAGTGCCGTGCGCTACTTCCACGCCTTCTGGCAGAAGGTCGGAGACCGCATCCTGAGCGGCACCAGCCGCCTCACCGAAGACGAAAATACCGAAGAGACTCCCTGATGATCCGGAAATATCTCCTCGCGGGACTATTTACGCTCCTGCCTCTAGTGGTCACACTCTGGCTCCTGAAGGCCATCATCTTCGGCCTCATCGATATCTTCCGAGGACCCCTGGGCTGGATCGCGCACCTCCTGGGTCTCCCCCTGGCCCCCACCTGGATGCTGGCCCTGCTGTCGGCGGCGGCCACCCTGATGCTGCTCTTCGCGGTGGGTCTGCTGGTGGGGAACTTCCTGGGCCGCCAGCTCCTGAATTGGCTGGACGAGATCATGCTGCTCATCCCGGGCATCAAGGGCATCTACGGCGCCACCAAGCAGGTCATGGGCGCCATCCAGAGCGGCCAGGGCGGCAGCTTCAAGGAAGTGGTGCTGGTGGAGTGGCCCCATCCCGGCTCCTACACCCTGGCCTTCCTGGCCCGACGGGACTGCAGCTGGGCCGTCAAGGGCGGGGAGACCATGGTGGCCGTCTACGTGCCCACCGCCCCCAATCCTACCTCGGGCTACGTGGTGATGCTGGAGGAATCCAAGGTCCGCCCCGTGGACATCCCCCCCGAACAGGCCTTCACCTGGGCCGTCAGCGGCGGGGTGGTGGCGCCGATGCGCCATCGCATCGAGAAGCCGTGCGAGACCTGAATGGCAAGGTGATCCTGGTCAGCGGCGGCGGCAGCGGCCTGGGCCGCGCCACGGCCCGCCGCCTCGCCTCGGAGGGCGCGGAACTGCTCCTCCTGGGCAGGCGGCTGGAAGCGCTCCGGGAGACCCTGCCCGGCGCCCGCCACATCGCCCTCGATCATGGCGACGATGCCGCTGTGGCGGCCTTCGCACGCGAGTGCCCCCCACTGGACGGCATGTTCCTGGCGGCGGGCCAGCTCCTGACGGGAAGCGTCCAATCCACCCCCATCGAGACCTTCGATCGCATGATCGCCGCCAATCTTCGCGGCCCCTGGCTGCTCTGCCATCACCTGGGACCGCGGCTGGAGAGGGGCGCCAGCGTGGTGCTGGTGGGCTCCAATATCGGCATCCGCGCCATTGCCGATTCCGCCGCCTACGCTGTGGCCAAGGCGGGCCTGCACATGCTAGCCCAGGTGCTGGCCCTGGAGTGGGCGCACCGGGAGATCCGCTGCAACGCCATCGCCCCTGGCCCCATCCGCACCGCCATGGTGGAGGCCCGCCTGGGGCAGAGTCCGGACCCCGAAGGGGACCTTCAGCGTCTCGGCCGGGTGAACCCCCTCCGACGCCTGGGCCGGGAGGCCGAAGTGGCCGCCCTCGCCGCCCACCTCCTCTCGGAGGAGAGCGCCTGGACCACCGGCACCCTGATCCCCATCGACGGCGGCGCCACCGCGGTCTTCTGAACCGGAACGCACATTTCGAGCCGACCGCAGGGTTTTCCAGCGGATCCTCCGGCCGGAGCAGAACCGGGTGAGCGCAGCCGTCTTCGACCACCGCACCTGTGTCCAGGAATCCGGGCATATGTGTAAGATGACTCTCCCTTTCCCCACCGGAGCCGCCGTGAATCCGCAGCCACCGACCCGCCCCGAACCCTCGTCCCTGGACACGACGGAGTTCCCCCATGGCGAGATCCTGCACCGCCTCGAACTTGGGCGCCTCACCGTGCAGGCCACCCCCGAGGGCTCCCGGCTGGTGGTCACCCATGCCCAGGCACCGGAACAGGAACGGAGGACGGGCGCAGCCGGGGATTCCCCCATCCCCCCTGAACGCCGAGAATTCAGGCCCCTGGACATCCCCACTCATTTCCCGGAACAGGGTCCCATCCTGACCCTCCTGGTGGGGGGCTTCGCCGATGACGCCGCCCTCCAGCGCCCCCTGCCCTTCTGGGAGGATGACGAGAACAGCGCCTATCTGCTCTGGCAGGCCCTGGCCAAGGCGGGCCTGCTGCACAAGAAGGACGCGGATTTCGCCCTGGGACGGGGCGGATTCTGGGACGAGAGGCCCCCCCGCACCCTGGGATTGGCCATGACCCACGCCGCCTATCGCCGGAGGGGCGAGCCCGCGGACCTGGAGCGGATCCTCCATCCCTGGAACCTCCATCGCCTGCAGACCCTGGTCCAGGCCTGCCAGCAGCGCTCCATGAACCGCCTGAAGATCGTCACCCTGGGCGAGGTGGCCCGCGTCATGATGTGCGCCACCGTGTACGGCATGCCGGATATTCCGGTCCTTTCCATCCCGGAACCCTCGGCCGAAACGCTGGCTCGGCAGGTGGGCAACGGCTCGCCCGGCGCCCATTGGATGGAATGGGCCTCGGACCTTCTCGCCGTGGGACGGGCCTGATTCGGGTGCAAGGCTGCTCTAGAAGAAATCCCCCAGGCAGGCCGCCATCTTGGCCGCCAGATCATCGGGTGCGAAGGGCTTGACCAGGTAGTTGGCGGCCCCGTCATGGATGAAGTCCAGGATGCGGGTGCGTTCGGATTCGGTGGTCAGCATCATGACGGGGATGGACTGGAACCGGGGATCCTTCTTGATGGCCAGCAGGGTTTCGCCGCCATCCATCTCCGGCATGTTCACGTCCAGCACCACCAGGGCGATATCGGCGTACTGCTTTTCCAGGATCGCCAGGGCCTCCAGGCCGTTGGAGGCTTCCAGGATCTCCATGCCGAGGGTCGCGACCACGCGGCCCACGATCCGGCGCATGGTGGTGGAATCATCGACGGACAGGATCTTGTTGGCCATGGTGTCTCCCTAGTCGATCCGGCTGCGGTAGTAGGTTCCAGGTCCACAGGACAGGGGCTCGAAGAGATCCGGGGCGTTCTGGAGATTCTCGACGGCGC
>JAYSNJ010000031.1:0-38309 GCA_043723905.1 Holophagaceae bacterium | reverse complement strand
TGCAGGGCCAGGCAGGCGTCGGCGATGGCCGAGGTGATGATGCCTTCGCCCTTCACCTGGGCGAAGTCCCGGCATCGCCGCAGCAGCCGGTTGACGATGCGCGGCGTGCCGCGGCTGCGCCGGGCGATGGCCTCGGCCCCTTCCGGGGCCAGCTCCACGGCCAGCACCCGGGCGCTGCGGGTGGCGATGACGGCCAGCTCGTCCCGAGTGTAGTACTCCAGCCGGTGCACCAGGCCGAAGCGGTCGTGGAGCGGCTTGGAGATGAGCCCGGCGCGGGTGGTGGCGCCCACCAGGGTGAAGGGGCGCAGGTCCACTTTCAGGGTCTGGGCCGAGGGGCCCTGACCGATGAGAATGTCAAGTTTGCGATCCTCCATGGCGGAGTACAGCATCTCCTCGATCACCGCCGGCAGCCGGTGGATCTCGTCGATGAACAGGAACTCGCCCTCGTCCAGGTTGGTGAGGATGGCGGCCAGATCGCCCTTCTTCTCCAGGGCCGGGGCCTGGATCACCTTGCAGGAGGACTGCATCTCATTGGCCAGCACGTGGGCCAGGGTGGTCTTGCCCAGGCCCGGCGGGCCGAACAGCAGCACGTGGTCCAGCACTTCCTGCCGGCCCTGGGCGGCCTGCAGGGCGATCTCCAGCCGGGCCTTGACCTTCACCTGGCCAATGTATTCCTGAAGATTCTGCGGGCGCAGGGAAAACTCGAAGGGCTCTTCGGGTTCGGAGGGGTCGAGATCGGGGTTGCGGCGATATTCCATGGTTGGGACATTGCCTCATGGCGGCGCGGCGTTGTCTAGCACAACCCGGGCGGGATCCCCTATACTGCACCATTGCCGTCCATCTCCGGAGACACTGTGCTCGAACGGACCTCCATCGCCATCCGCGACCGTCATGGCTTCGAACGGTCCGTGCCCGCCCGGGGCACCATGGTGCTGGGCCGCCAGAGCCAGTGCGACATCGTCCTGCCCGACAGCATGGTGAGCCGCAGCCACCTCAAGGTGCAGCTGCGCGACGGCGTCTGGTGGGTGGAGGACCTGGGGTCCTCCCACGGCACCTTCTGCAAGGAGGACCGGGTCATGGCCATGGCCTGGGAGCCGGGCACCACCCTGCGGCTGGCGGACGGGGCCTACTTCCTCACCCTCAGGGGCGAGGCCGCCGCGGCCTCCGAAGCCAATCTCCAGGCCATTCTCCAGACCGCCAACCTGCTCACCGGGGTGGTGGAGCTGGACGACCTGCTGGAACAGACCCTGGACCGGCTGCTGAGCATTTCCGGCACCGACCGCGGCTTCATCATGCTGCCCGAAAACGGCGACCTGGTGGTCAAGGTGGCCCGCAACCTGAGCCCTCAGCTGGAAAGGGATATCCAGCTCTCCATGTCCAGTGTCCGCCGCGTCTTCGAGAAGGGCGAGCCCATCTGGATCCACAACGTGGCTTCGGACGAGAAGCTGATGGCGCAGCAGTCCATCATGGACCTCCAGCTCAAGACCATCCTCTGCCTGCCGCTGGTAGTGCAGGCCACCTGCGTGGGGGTGGCCTACCTGGACAGCCGACGCATCGTGACGGAACCCGTGGACCGCGCCACCTTCGAGGCCATCGTCTCCCTTTGCGCCATCGCCATCGAACGCACCCGCCTCGCCGAGGACAACCTCCACAACCAGGTGCTCGCCACCGTGGGCCAGGTAGCCAGTTCCATCGTCCACGACTTCAAGAACGCCCTCTTCGTGGTCTCAGGCCACGCTCAGATGATCCAATCCATGGCCCAGGACGAGAAGATTCACCACCACGCCGTTCAGATCCTGGGGGCCGTGGAGCGGCTGACCCAGCTCAGCGGCGATGTGGTGGACTACTCGAAGGTGCGGGAACCCAAGCGGGAGGAAGTGGATCTGCACGACTATCTGGGCGAGATGGTGGAGCCCCTGAAGGGCCGGGCCCAGGAAATCGGGGCCACCATCCGCTGCGAAGGCCCCGTCTGCAAGGCGAACCTGGACCGCTACCGCTTCGCCCGGGTCCTGGAGAACCTCCTGGCCAACAGCCTGGACGCCCTCACCGAACGCGAGGACGGGGAGGTGCTGGTCCGCTGGGCCCAGGGCAAGAGCGAGCTCCGCATCACGGTGCAGGACAACGGCAAGGGCATTCCCCGGAAGATTCAGAAGCGCATCTTCGAGCCCTTCTTCAGCCACGGAAAGAAGAAGGGCACGGGCCTGGGCATGGCCACCGTCAAGAAGATCATCGAGGAGCACGGCGGCTCCCTGGAGGTCGTCAGCGAGGAAGGCCAGGGCACCTCCGTGACCCTCTTCATTCCCGAGAACTACGTGCGCCCGGCCAAGGAAGACACCACGGACCGGGTGCGCATCCTGGATCCCGAAGCGCCATGACCCGCATCGGCCAGGGCTTCGATGTCCACCGCTTCGCCGCCCTCGAGGAGGGTCGCGCCCTCGTGCTCATGGGCCTACAGATCCCCCATGACCGCGGCCTCGCGGGGCACAGCGACGCCGACGTGATGCTCCACGCCCTCATGGACGCCCTGCTGGGCGCCGCGGGGCTGGGCGATATCGGCCAGCACTTCCCGGATACGGACCAAGCGTACAAGGGCGCCGATTCCGCCCAACTCCTGGAACGGGTCATGGCCAGCCTGCGGGCGCGGGGCTGGAGGGTGGTGAATGCCGACGTCCTGCTCATCGGCGAACGCCCCAAGATCGGCCCCCACCGCGAGGCCATGCGCGCGCGCATCGCCCCCCTCCTGGGCATCGGCCCGGACCTCCTCAACGTGAAGGCCACCACCACCGAGGGGCTGGGCTTCACCGGCCGGGGCGAAGGCCTCGCGGCCCAGGCCGTGGTGCTGATCGAGTCCCAGGAAGGGTGCACCTCCCGGTAGCCGCCGACGCGAGTGGTGAAGCGGGCAGCAAAGGGAGCATGCGCCCGGAGCCGGGACCCGCCACCTACGAGTGGCGGCGTAGTCCGGGAGGGCCCGACTAGGAATCCGCCCAGTTCCGCGCCAGGAGCCCCAGGGCCTCCGGCGTGTTGAGGGCGGGCTCCTCCAGCACTCGCTCCAGGAGATGGGCCTGGAGCCGCCCGAGCCAGGGGCCGCCGGGGCGGCCCAGGAGTCTCATCAGCTCGGTGCCGTTCAGGGCCAGGTCCCGGACGGAAAGCGGGGGCTGCGTTTCCCTGAGCCGGTGGAGGCGCTGGAGGGTTGCATCCAATTCCCGCTTGGAAGCCTCGGAGGGCTCCGCCCGCCCCTGGAGATCCGCCCTGCGGAGCGCCGCCCAGGCCTCCAGGGGCACCCGGTCCGCCTCGAGGCGGGCCAGCAGGCGGCGACAGGCGGCGTCGCTCCACTGGGGCGAGGGCCGCTGGCCGTGGTGGCGCACCAGGGCGAGCACGGCGTCCCTGAGGGCCCGGCTGGCCCTCAGGCGCTCCAGGAGGCCCTCCGCCAGGCGAAGGGAAAGCTCCTCATGGCCATGGAAATGCGTCGCCCCGTCCGGGCCCTGGCTGCGGGCACCGGGCTTGCCCAGATCGTGAAGCAGGGCCGCCCAGCGCAGGACCGGCTCGGCTGGAATCCCTGCCACCACGGTCAGGGTGTGCTCCCAGGCGTCCAGATCGTGGTGACGATTCTGGGCACAGCCCACCAGGGGGCCCAGTTCGGGCAGCCAGAGCTCCAGCAGCCCGGAACCCTCCAGGAGGCGCAGGCCCCGGGACGCGTCCAGGCCGCAGAGCAGCTTCTCCATCTCCTGGAAGACCCGCTCCACGGCCACCTTGCGCGCCACGTCCAGGCGCCGGGGGATGGCGGCCAGTGTCGCGGGCTCGAGCCTGAAACCCAGCTGGGCGGCGAAGCGGCAGGCCCGCAGGGGTCGCAGGCCGTCCTCCCGGAAACGTTCCAGGGGGTCCCCCACGGCCCGCAGGAGACCGGCCTCCAGGTCCGCCTTCCCACCGAAGGGATCCACCACATGGTCCCGCCAATCCGGCGCGTCCAGCGACTCGATGGGCAGGGCCATGGCGTTCACGGTGAAGTCCCGCCGGGCGAGGTCCTCCTCCAGGGCCACGCCCAGGCGCACGGAGACGGGGCGGCGACCGTCCAGGTAGGCATCGTCGCCCCGGAAGGTGGTGATCTCTGCAGGGCGCCCCCCAAGCATCACGGTGACCGTGCCGTGCTGGAGCCCCGTGGGGATGACCCTCAGCCCGGCCCTCCGGGCCCGCGCCAGGACCTCCTCGGGCAGCAGGGCCGTGGCGAGATCCCAGTCCCCCTCCGGCCGCCCCATCAGCCGGTCCCGGACCGCCCCCCCCACCAGGACCAGTTCGGCGGCAGGATCCAGCACCTCCTGGAGGCGCTTCAGGGCGGCGTGCATGGCGGGCCCCGAAGGGCGTTCCGGCGGATGGCTGGGCATGGATGCATTCTACCGAACCGCAAAGCCACCATACTCAATACGGGCGCTCAGCAGCCGATAGGACTAGGATCATTCCAACAGACCGAGGGTTCCATGAATGCTTCCCGCCTTCTCGCCCACCTTCCCATCGGCCGGAAGTTCTCGGTCCTTCTCCTCCTGCAGGCTCTCTTCCTCGCGCTGGTGGGCTTCCTGGGCTGGTACGGCATCCAGAGTTCCCAGGAGGGCATCCGCGCCGTGGGCACGGACCTCGCCAAGACCCAGGTGGTGTCCAGGGTGCTGAACGACACGAATGTGCTGCGGACCGTGCATGTCTCCATGATCGCTGCAGCCAAGAACGACGCCTATACGGCCAAGCGCCGGGAGCGCCTGACAACCTACGAGGATCGCCTGAAGGCGGCCTTCACCCGCATGGAGGCCCTCCCCTGGACACCGGAAGAAAAGCCCCTGATCGACAAGGGTTCAGCCGCCTTCAAGACCTACGCGGCGGGATTTGCTGCGGCCTTCGAGCAGGCCAGGGCCCTGAAGGGCCCTGAGGCCTCGGGTGAATTCATGGAAGCCAATGTCGGCCTGGCCCGGGAGGGCCGGGAGACCTTCGAGAAGCTCCAGGTGGCTCTGCAGGAATCGACGGCCTCGAACATCGAGCGCAATCTGCTCCACGGGGACCGCAGGCAGTACTGGATCATCGGCGCCTCCATCGCCGCCGTGCTCCTGGGCACCCTCCTCACCCGGCTCGTCTCCCGGCAGATCTCCGGGGCGGTCCGGGGGATCGAGGCCACCATGAGCGCCGTCAACCACGGGGATCTCACGGCCTCCTGCGCCCTGGACACCCGGGATGAGCTCGGCCATATCGCGGCCAGCCTGAACCAGACCGTGCAGAAACTCGGCGAGGACATCCAGGCCATCGCCCAGATATCCGAACGCACCGCCTCCAGCGCCACCGAACTCTCCGCCACCGCCGATCAACTCACGTCGGCCACCGCCGAGATCAGCAGCGGCGCCGAACAGCAGCGGCTCGCAGTGGAGCAGTCCACGGGCTCCCTCAACATGCTCTCCTCGGCCATCGCCGAGATCCATCACGGGTCCTCCCAGGCCGTTCAGATCGCCGACCACTCGCTGCATATCAGTGCCGAGGGCACCCTCAATGTGCAGGCCAGCACCCAGGCCATGGAAGCCATCCTGGACAGCTCCCAGAAGGTGGGCCGCATCACGGGCGTGATCGCAGACATCGCCCGCCAGACCAATTTGCTCTCCCTCAACGCCGCCATCGAGGCCGCCAAGGCCGGGGCCCAGGGAAAGGGCTTCGCCGTGGTGGCCGAGGAGATCCGCAAGCTCGCCGAACGCAGCGGAGCGGCAGCCAAGGAGATCGCCGCCCTCATCGAGGAGAGCGGCCAGCGCGTCCAGCTCGGTTCCCAGGCCGTGGCCACCGTGCGCGCGAGCCTCGCCTCCATCGAGACCGATATCCTCACCCAGGCCGACATCTCCCGCCGGGCCGCTGGCGCGCTCCAGGCGCAGGCCAAGGTGAGCGAAGAAGTGGTGGATGCCATGGGCACCACCCTGCACTTCACAGAGCGCAACGCCTCAGCCACCACGGAGCTGGCGGCCTCCCTCTCCGAGACCACCCGCACGGTGGACGACCTGGCCGAGCTGGCCGTGCAGCTGCGCCAGCTCATCTCCCGGTTCAAGCTCAGCTAGGTCTTGGGCTTTCCCGCCAGGGCCCAGGCATAGAGGATCATCTGCGCCAGATGCCTGCCCGCCAGGGAGAGCTGCTGCTGGACCACGCTCCCCTGCTGGGCCTGGAAGATCATCCAGTAGGCCTCGCCCCGCTGCTTGCCCCGAGCCCCCTCGGGGCTCGTGCGATCCGCAGCCCGATCATCCTCCAGGAGCCTGGGGACGAGGGCATGGGAGGCCTTCATCCACGCCCAGGGCGCGCGAAAGAGCCCGGGCTCGAGGGCGGCGGGCTGGACCTGGAGGGAGCCCAGGCTGGCGTACCGCTCCACCAACCCCGTCTCCCACCGGGAATGGACACCCCTCTGGCCCGTGAACTGGCCGTCGTGATTGCCCGTGGTGTGCAGCGGCACGTGGATGTCCCCGATGTAGTGCCCCAGGACCGCGGCCGTGAGGGCGATCCCGGCCCGGTCCCCCTGCCGGAAGGCCTCTACCAGATCCCGCAGGCGGTCCTGGATGATCCAGGGCACCTGCCCGCCCTTGGCGAAGACCTCGGCCCCCACCTGCTTCAGCGCATCCTGCACCTCGAAGGGCACCCCCTCCGGGCCGCCGTATTTCTCGCAATCCAGGAAGTGGCGGGGCCCCTCCTTGCGATCGTGCTTCCAGAGGTCCGGGTCGGAGCTGTGCTCCTGGAAGAAGGCCTCCTGTCCCTGGAACCAGGCCGCCACCTCCGGCGGGAGATCCTTCAGGGCGAGCTGCGAGACCAGGACATGCCCCCCGCGACCCCAGGCCGCGAGAGGGGCCGCCACGGCCAGCAGCACTACGGGGACGAGCAGGGGATTTCGCATCGATTCCATCCGATATCAGGAGGGGCCCACCGGGGCCCCTCGATTCTGTCTCCCAACAGGAGACGTGCCGGCCCAGCGGGTCAGTGCGTCTCCTATTTCGGGATGGTCCCCGTGCGCTCCCAGCGCGTCCAGACGAAGAAGTGGCGGGCTCCGTCGAGGAAGTTCTTGGCGACGTCCCCGGGTCCCTCGGGCACGGCGGCGTTCGTATCGTCGTTGCCGCCCTCCCGGAAGCTCCACCACACGAGGAAGGGGCGCCCCCGCAAGTGATCCAGGGGGACGAAGCCCCAGTAGCGGCTGTCGGCACTGTTGTCCCGGTTGTCCCCCATGGCCATGAGGTGGCCCGCGGGCACCACGAAGGAGCCGATGTCATCCCGGAAGATGTAGGGGTCCTCGCCATGGGACGGAAGACCCTGGCGGTTCGTCCGGAGGGATTCAGGGTCCAGGAAGGGCCAGACGCCCCCCTGGAGGGGGAGATGGCCTTCGCTGTTCGCGAACTCCCGGGCCTGCTCCGCCTTCGTCCTGCCCGCGTCGCGGGTGAGGGGCCAGGGTCCGGGCTCGGGCTGCTCGGAGTCCTTGACGACATGGTGCTCGAACTCGCCCGTGACCTGCTTGCCGTTCACGAAGAGACGCTTGCTCCGGATCTCCACCCGGTCGCCCGGAAGGGCCACGCAGCGCTTCACATAGTCCTGGTCCCGGTTCAGGGGATAGCGGAAGACGATGATGTCGCCCCGTTCCACACCGCGCATGGGGAAGAGCTGCTCCTCCCAGGACCACTGGGCCTTGGCGAAGAGGAACTTGTTGACCAGCAGATGGTCCCCGATCATCAGCGTGTTGCGCATGGAGGCGCTGGGAATGGTGAACTGCTGCCCCACGAAGGTCTTGAAGAAGAGGATGAGGAGCACGGCGAAACAGACCACCTCGAGATTGTCCCGGATGGCGCCCTTGGCCGCGCCGGGGGGCAGGACCGCTTCGTTCTTCTCATCGCTCATCAATAGGCTCCGAAGGGCTTAGGCATGGGAATCATTCGTGGGAGACGGGGGCATCGGTGAAGCCCCTGGAGACCAGCCGGTTGGCGCAGACCCAGGCTCCCTCGCGCCAGAGCAGGGTTTCCGCTTCGCCGATATCGGGAAGGAGGAAGGTGCGCAGGCGCTGGCCCTGGGGCGATTGGGATTCCACCCACACGCCGACCCGGTCGGCGGTGTCGGGCAGTCTCAGCCCGTGCAGATCCACCACGGCCCGCCCCAGCACCCGGAACTGCGTGCCGCCTACCTCCCACTGGGGAACACGGTCGGGAAACCCGGCCGGGAACACCATGGGACCGGGGGTCTTGCCGTCCTGGCTGAGAAGGACGGCCCCGTCCTTCTGGAAGTAGAGGGCCGACAGTTCGCCCCGCAGGGAGGTGTAGGTGATGCGCACGGCGCGGCCCCCCCCCTCGATCTCCTTGGAGGCGGCCACGCGCACCTGGATGCGCTCATTCTGGCGTGCTTCCAGCGAATGCTGGGGGTTCTCGTAGATGAGGGTGAGCCCCGCCTCGTGGGGTGCGAAGACCTTTTCCTGTGTGGGCATCCCGGCCCAGCGGCAGGCCGTGCCGAGCAGGAGAGCGCCCAGGCAGGCCGTTCGCTTCATCGGATGCCCTTGTTGAACTTGGACAGGAGGTCCGTGAGGCTCGCGCCCTTCACCTCGGGCTTGCGGGGAGGATCGGCCCTGCGCTCCTCGCGGCGGGGTTCTTCGGCACGGGGGCGGGGTTTGCCCTCGGGCCTGGGACGCGAGCCTTCGGACCGAGGGGGGCGAGCCCCTTCGGGGCGCGGGGCGTGGATCCCTGCGGGGCGGGGAGCCCTGGCCCCCTCCGGACGGGGACCCCGGGGACGATCCGAGGGACGGGCCTCGCCGCGGGGAGCCTGGGCGGAGGGCGGGGCCCCGGGGAGGAGGGCCTTGATGGAAAGGCCGATGCGCTTCGACTGGAGATCCACGGCGATGACCTTCACCCGCACCGCCTGCCCCACGTTGAGGGCCTGGGAGGGGTTCTTCACGAAGGTGTGGCTGATCTCGGAGAGGTGCACCAGCCCATCCTGGTGGACGCCCACGTCCACGAAGGCGCCGAAGTCCGTCACGTTGGTCACGATGCCCTGGAGCTCCATGCCGATTTCCAGGTCCGAGGGCTTGTGCACGCCCTCCTTGAACTGGATGGCCTCGAAACCCTTGCGGGGATCCCGCCCCGGCTTCCGGAGCTCGGCCAGGATATCGCCCACGGTCTCCACGCCGAAACGGTCGTCGACGAAGAGCTTGGGATCGAGTCCGTCGAGCACGGTCTCGTTGCCCAGGAGCTCGTGGATGGTCTTCCCCGTGAGCTGGCAGATGCGCTGCACCACGGGATAGGCCTCGGGATGCACGGCGCTGGCGTCCAGGGGATTCTCGCCTTCCCGGATGCGCAGGAAGCCCGCGGACTGGATGAAGGCCTTCTCGCCGAAGCGGGGCACCTCCATGAGCTGCTCCCGCTGCTTGAAGGCGCCGTGCTCGTAGCGGAACGAGACGATGTTCTTCGCCAGGCTCTCGCCGATGCCGGCCACGTAGCTGAGCAGGCGGTAGGAAGCCGTGTTGAGATCCACGCCCACCCGGTTCACGCAGGATTCGACGACATCATCCAGCCCCTTCTTGAGGGCCGTCTGGTTCACATCGTGCTGGTACTGGCCCACGCCGATGGACTTGGGCTCCACCTTCACCAGTTCCGAGAGGGGATCCTGGAAGCGCCGGGCGATGCTGATAGCGCCGCGCACGGTGAGATCGTGCTCCGGGAACTCCTCCCGGGCGATGTCTGAAGCGCTGTAGACCGAGGCGCCGGCCTCGCTGACCGTGATGCAGATGACGCCCTGGCGGTCACTGTCCTTGAGCCATTGGCGGATGAAGGCCTCCACCTCCCGGCCGCCGGTGCCATTGCCGATGGCGATGGCCTCCAGGGGATACTTGGAGGCCAGGGACTCCAGTACGGCCCGGCTGCCCTCGATATCGCGCTTGGGTTCCAGGGGGTAGATGACCGCCGTCTCCATGAACTGGCCCAGGCGGTTGATGATGGCGAGCTTGCAGCCCGTGCGGATGCCGGGGTCCACGCCCAGCGTGCACATCTGGCCCGCAGGCGGCGCCAGCAGCAGATGATCGAGGTTGGTCTGGAAGACATGGATGGCCTCGAAATCGGCCTTCTTCTTGGCCTCCATGCGCACATCGGTTTCCAGGGTGGGCGCCAGCAGGCGGTCGAAGGCGTCCTCGCAGACGGCGTGCAGGAAGGGCCGGTACCCGCTGCCCGGGTTCACCTGCACCTTGGAGACCAGCTGGGTGACGAGATTGTCCCGATCCACCAGGAGCTTGACGGTGAGGACCTCCTCCTTCTCGCCCCGGCGCAGGGCCAGCACGCGATGGCCGGGCATCTTCCGGAGGGGTTCCTTGAAGTCCCAGTAGGGCTTGAAGCGAAGGGCCTCCTGGCCGTCCTTCTTCTCGCCGCGAAGGGTGGACTGCAGGGTGCCCGTCTCGTGGAATTCCTGGCGCAGCCAGGCCCGCACATCCGCGTCCTCCGCCAGGCGCTCCGCCAGGATGTGGCCCGCCCCCTCCAGACATGCGCTGGGGGTCTGAAGGCCCTCCTGGTCCTCCTTGGTGAAGGGGGCGGCCAGCATCAGGGGATCGGCGCCGCTCTCGTCCGTGAGCAGGGCCTCCAGCAGAGGCTCCAGCCCCCGCTCCCGGGCGTCCGTGGCCTTGGTGCGCTTCTTGGGCTTGTAGGGCAGGTAGAGATCCTCGAGATCGGTCTTGGACCAGGCGCTCTCGATGCGGGCCCTCAGCTCGGGGCTGAGCTTGTCCTGCTTGGCGATGCTCTTCAGCACGGTCTCCCGGCGCTCGAGCAGCTCCTTGTAGTAGGCGACCCGGTCCTCGATGGCGCGGATGGCCACCTCGTCCAGGGACCCGGTGACCTCCTTCCGGTACCGCGCGATGAAGGGAACCGTGTTCCCCTCGTTCAGCAGGGCCACGGCAGCCGCCACCCGCACTCGGGGCAGGGAGAGTTCCTGGCAAATGCGATCGACAACAAGCTCCACGACACTTCCTTTCGTTCCACCCGGAGGTGAAGGGCCATCTTACCTCAGCCCATCGATCCTGCGCTGCAGCCCGGAGGGCCAGGGGGCCATTATGGCGTAGAATCAACAGATCCTCGGAGCCCACCGTGAGCGACTGGTTCGGAAACCATGTATTCACCATCGGCATCATCGGGGGTGGGCGGGGCGGCGGCGGGCTGGTCCAGTTCTTCGGCCAGAGCCGGGTGGCCCGGGTGATCTTCGTGGTGGACGGGGATCCCAGCGCCCCCGGCATCCAGGCCGCGCGAGGGCTGGGAATCCGGACCTTTGCCGATGCCTGGGAGGCCCTGCAGGCGGAGCGTCCCGAGTTCATCTTCGACGCCACCGGGGACGAGACCCTGGCGGCCAGGCTGCGGGAGTACATCGGCGGCACCGAGACTCGGCTCATCACCCCCGCCACCAGCCGCATGATGGTGCGCGTTCTGGAGGAGAACAGCACCCGGATCCGCGAGGATGTGTCGGGCGTGGTCGAGACCATCAAGCACGAACTCGCCGACAGCCTGGAGGGGAGCCGCAACCTGGTGGGCCGCATCAATTCCATCATGTCCAGCATGCAGATGCTGGCCCTCAACGCCAGCATCGAGGCCGCCAAGGCCGGCGTTCACGGCCGCGGCTTCGCCGTGGTGGCCGATCACATGGGCAAGTCCGTGGAGACCGTGCGCAGGCTCACTCAGGAGATCGACGGCGTGAACGCCAACATCATCCAGGTCTCTGACCAGATCGATTCGGTGCTGGCGAAGCTGAAGTAATACCGCTGCGCATTCGATCGGGATTGATTGCGCAGCTGCGTGGGGGAAAACGCTATTTCTTCTTGGCTCTCGGATGTGCTGATTCGTAGGTCTTCGCGAGCTGTTCCAGGTTCAGGTGGGTGTAGCGCTGGGTGGTGCTGAGGCTGGCGTGGCCCAGGAGTTCCTGGATGGCGCGAAGATCCATGCCCCGGTTCAACAGATGGGTCGCGAAGCTGTGGCGCAGGGCATGGGGGCTGATGTTCCCCCGCAGCGCAACGGATTCGAAGGCCCTGCCCAGGAAGGTTCGGACACTGGTGGGTGTGAGGCGCCCTCCCCGCTGGTTCAGGAAGAGGGCCGCCGTGGGCGGCAGGCCGTGCTGGGCGAGAAAGGCCCCGCGGTGGGCCAGGTACGCGTCCAGGATCGCACCGGCCCCCTCGTGAAAGGGGACGAGGCGCTCCTTGTGGCCCTTGCCCACCACATGCAGCGTGCGCTCCGGCCGCAGCACGTCCTGGAGGTCCAGCCCCGTGAGCTCGGAGACGCGCAGGCCCGACGCGTAGAGGAACTCCAGCAGGCACTGCAGGCGGGCGCTGGGGAAATCCACCGCCGCAGGCAGTTCCAGGAGCCCCCGGCTCTCGTCTTCCGTGAGAAAGGCCGGCAGTTTCTGGGCCTGCTTGGGATTCCGCAGGCCCGTGGCGGGGTTGAGCGAAGTGCGCTGAGTCTCGAAGAGCCAGCGGAAGAAGGCCCGGGTGGTGCTGAGAATCCTGGCCTGGCTGGCCGGGTCCAGGCCCCGCTCCCCCAGTTCGAGCGCGAAGCGGCGCAGGACCCTCGGCTGCACCTCCCAGGAATCCCAGCCCTCGGCGGTGGCGTGATGGAGCAGTTTTTCCAAGTCGCCTCTCTGGGCCCGGGCCGTGTGGGGCGAAACGCCCCGGGCGCGCTGCTCGAGCTGGAAGGCCTGGATCAGAGGGGCAAGCCCTTGCCTGGATTGCATCCTGATAACATGCCACCATTCCCACTCCCACGGAGCCGCCCACTTGGCCCAGACAATCGCCGACATATTCTATGAAGCCTTGCGGCTGGATCTCCCCGAAGCCTTCGCGGCCAAATCGGAGGGAATGTTCAGACCCATTTCCCACCGGGAACTGCACGAACGGGTGGACCGGCTCGCCCTGGCCCTGCACGCCCGGGGCCTGAAGGTGGGCGACCGCCTGGCCCTCCTCTCGGAGAACCGTCCCGAGTGGGCCATCGCGGATTTCGCCTGCGCCCTCTCCGGGCTGGTATCGGTCCCTATTTACCAGACGCTCAACGCCGAGCAGACCGCCTGGATCGTCCGCCACAGCGGCGCCCGGTGGATCCTCTGTTCCACGCCGGCCCAGCTCAACAAGATCAAGGCCTTTCAGCACGAGCTCCCCGACCTCGAGGCCGTGATCCTCATCGATGGCGAGGCGCCTGAGGACTTCGAGGGCCCGGTCCTGCGCTGGAAGCAGCTTCAGGAGGAGGGCGCGGCCCTGGACGCCGAGCGCCCGGAGGTAAGGCGCTGGGCCTCGGAACGCAGACCCGAGGACCTGCTGACCATCATCTACACCTCGGGCACCACTGGTGATCCCAAGGGCGCCATGCTGAGCCACGGCAACCTGGCCAGCAACATCACCATCGCCGTGGAGATCGCCCTGCCCGCCCTCCGCCCCGAACGCGGGGACCGCTGCCTCAGCGTCCTGCCCCTCTCCCACATCTTCGAGCGCACCGGCGGCCACTACGCCATGTTCTACCTGGGTGTGGCGATCTTCTACTGCGAGAGCCTCATCTCCCTGCCCCAGAATCTCATCGAAGTCCGCCCCACCGTCCTGATGGCCGTGCCCCGCATCTTCGAGAAGGTCTACGGCAAGGTGCGGGATGCGGCCACCGGCGGGAGTTTCCTGAAGCGGCTGGTGTTCGGCTGGGCCGTGGGGATCTGCCACCGGGTGGTCCGCCACCTCTACCTGGACCGCCAGCCCCCCTTCTTCCTGCGGGTGCCCTGGCGGATCGCGGACCGGCTCCTGCTCTCCAAGGTGCGGGAGAGGACGGGCGGACGCCTGCGTTTCAGCATCTCCGGGGGCGCGGCCCTGGATCCGGGCGTGATGGAATTCTTCTGGGCCATGGGCATCCCCATCTATGAAGGCTACGGGCTCACCGAGACCAGCCCCATCCTGACCCTCAACCGCCAGGGAAAGGTCCGCCCCGGCTATGTGGGCCAGCCCATCCTGCGGACCTGGAACGACAAGCCCTTCCTCAAGCTCGCCCCGGACGGGGAGATCCTGGCCTGCGGCCCCAGCATCATGGTGGGCTACTGGAAGAACGAGGAGGCCACCCGGGAGATCTTCGACGCGGAAGGCTACTTCTGCACCGGGGACGTGGGCGAGATGGATCCCCAGGGCCGGGTGAAGATCACCGATCGCAAGAAGGAGATCATCGTCACCAACGGCGGCAAGAACATCGCCCCCCAGCCCGTGGAAAACCTCCTGCGAGCGGATCCCTACATCGAGCAGGCCGTGCTCATCGGGGACCACCGCAACCACATCACGGCCCTCATCGTGCCCCACTTCCCCGCCCTGCGGGACTGGTGCCACCGCAAGCACCTGACCTTCGAGTCCGATGCCGAGATGGTGGCCAGCCCCAAGGTCTACGCCAAGTTGATGAAGCACGTGAACCACGTGAACGCCCATCTCTCCAACTACGAGCGGGTTCGCAAGATCGCCATCCTGGATCGGGAGATGACCCTGGAGAACGGCCTCCTGACCCCCTCCCTGAAGGTGAAACGCCGCGTGGTGAGCGAGTTCTACGCGGATGTCATCGAGAGGCTCTATGCCACCAGCGGGGCCAGCACCAAGAGCGGAGTCCTCCCGGTCCGGTAGCATGGGAGCCATGCGATCCCCTCTCGGCCAGTTCCGTGAACTCCTCGACATGATCAAGATTGCAGATAGGCCCGTGTTGATATAATAGAACTTATAAACTTCGAGAGGCTTCCCAACCTCAACGCCTTTTCAGCAATATTGCGGCACCTCTGGGTTTGCCCGAATGGTGTTGCCAGCCCAAGAAGGACGGGCAATCACTTGCGGATGGTTTTCAATCCGAAAAACCCAGGTCCTTCAGAAGGCTCAGGCTGATTCGGAGGTGACCATTTTCAGTCCTAGCTCTCCATCGATGTTTTTTCCACGCCAGCCCTCTCAACGAGGAGAGCAATATCCTTAGTCGGGGCGTTCCCGAATGGCTAGTGGGGGCGCTTGCTGAAAACATCCTTGGCGATGGGTAGGGCTGAAACGGCATAGGGCCAACCGGCGTAGAAGGCCAAGTGTGTGATGGCCTCAGTGGCTTGGGTTTCCGTCAGTCCGAAGTCCATCGCCCGGTTGAGGTGGTTCCCAAAGGGACCAAGCTGGCCCGAGGCGACGAGGGAACTGATCGTGATCAGGCTCCGGTCCCGTGGTGCCAAGGCCGGTCGCAGCCACAGATCCTGGAACAAGAGATCATTGGTGAAATGCAGAAGCCCCGGGAACTCGGTACCGATGGAACGCTGGGTGTTCGCAACACGGGTGGCTTCCGCCACCTCATCCACGGCTAAGTGGGGACCCGCTGCAGGAGGAAGCTGGGAAGTGGGGACTCGGTGACGCACAAACACCGGTTCAGCCACCTTCACGGCTGCCATGGCGTTCCCCCACCCGGAGTAGAACGCCAAGTGGGTGATGGCCTCTGAGATTTCCTGGGATTTCACGCCCTCCTGAAGGGCCAGATCGAGGTAGAAGTCCAACTCGGCTGTTTGGTTTCGACTAATCAGGGCTGCCAGGGTTACGAGGCAACGGTCCCGACGCGAAAGTCCGGGACGCTTCCATAGATCGCCGAACAGGGCGTTCCGGGAATAGGCCTCCAGCGCAGGGGCGACCTTGCTCAACCTGATAGAAGGTGGCGGTGGTTTCACACCGGCACTGATCTGGTCTCGGATGCCCTGGGCCTCGACAGCACTGACTGCGACCAGGGCCATCAGCAACGCGGTCATAGGTTTCATGTTCACCCTCCTAAGGATTGAACGACTCCTCGCGGCCTATTTGGCCTTCGGGGGTGCTTCAACGCCGGAAAGCGCGAGAATGCCTGCGGGAAGGCGTGCGCCGTGGATGGGAAAGCGGGCAATCGCGGCATTCAGTTCCACCACTTCCTTGAGGTAGTCCACGGCGCTTCGGATATCCTCCACACGGTCTGCAGGGACCTCCGCTTGGCGCGGCTCACCACCGCTTTCGCCATAGTGGCTGGCGTCGAAGGCCAGGGTGATGAAGCCCTGCTCAGCCAGTTTCTTCGCATACAGACCTGCAGCCTGCTCCTTGACGCCACCGAACGGGTGGGTCACCACGATGGCTGGATACTTTTTGGTCTTGTCGAAGTTGGCCGGTAAGAACAGATTCCCGACCAACTTTACGGTGTGGTGCGGGAATGAAACCTTCTGCATGGTTGCCTCCCTGACCGTGTCGCCTGCAGCGGCCTGCGTCTTTGTGGCGAGGCTGACCAACAGGAGGGCGAGGAACAATCCGATGGGTTTTGATTTGGAATTACACATAGGTCACCTAGGAGCCCTTACCGACCGGTCATCTTCAGAGCGGCCTCAGGAAGGCGGGCCCCCTGCAGGTTGATCTGAGCCATTGCCGACTCAATTTCCTGGAGGTCGCCAGGCGTTAGCTGGATGGATGCTCCGCCCAAGTTCTCTTCCATTCGGTGCTGCTTGGTGGTTCCTGGGATCGGCACGATCCAGGGCTTCTGTGCCAGCAGCCAGGCCAGGGCGATCTGGGCTGGGGTCGCGCCCTTGCGTGCGGCGACCGTGCGGATGATCTCGACCAGGGTGAGGTTCGCCTTGCGCGCCTCTGGGCTGAACCGAGGAACGGCGTTCCGGAAATCCGTGGGGTCGAAGCTGGTCGTCTCATCGATCTTCCCCGTGAGGAACCCTGCGCCAAGGGGGCTAAAGGGCACAAAGCCGATGCCGAGTTCCTCAAGGGTGGGGATGACCTCCACTTCCGGCTCCCGCCAGAACAGGGAGTATTCGCTTTGCAGGGCCGTCACAGGCTGGACGGCGTGGGCCCGGCGGATGGTGTTCACGCCAGCCTCCGAGAGGCCAAAGTGCTTGACCTTGCCCTGCTGGATGAGTTCCTTCACCGCGCCTGCCACGTCCTCGATGGGGACCTGGGGATCCACCCGGTGTTGGTAGAACAGGTCGATGGTCTCGACACGAAGGCGCTTCAGGGAGGCCTCTGCCACCGCCTTGATGTGCTCGGGGCGGCTGTTCACCCCCCCGGTGCGCTGCTGGCTGACCGGATCCAGGTCAAATCCGAACTTGGTGGCGATGACCACTTCTCCCTTGAAGGGAGCCAAGGCCTCCCCGACGAGTTCCTCATTCACATAAGGTCCATATACCTCTGCGGTATCGAAGAAGGTGACGCCCTTGTCAACGGCGGACCGGATCAGAGAGATCATCTGCTGGGTATCCCCAGCCGGTCCGTAACCTGAACTCATGCTCATGCATCCGAGGCCGAGCGCGGAGACTTCCAGGTTGCTGTTGCCGAGTTTGCGAGTCTGCATGGTGTTCTCCTTGGAAATGGCTGTTTGGGTCTGCTGAACCTTGACTAGAGTGAAAGGCCCATCTGGTAGGCCTCTTTCATGGCGGAACTGCCCTTGATGTCCCCGACCTCCCAGGCGCCGGTGCCGTAGACGACACCCTTCTCCCGCGCCCCTTCGAGGCAGGAGGTGAAGCCTCGGAACCCTTCGATGGTGCGGTGCATTGCCTTCTTGTTGCCGTCGGCGGCGGCCAGGAGGAAGTAGAACTCCTTTTGGGAGATCTCCTGGTACCGGGCGCAGGTGCGGTCGATGAGGGTCTTCATCTGCGCCGCCATGGTGTAGAAGTAGACCGGCGTGGCCATGACGATGACGTCGGCTTGGACCATCTGGTCGAGCACCTTCGCCATGTCATCCTTCTGGGAGCAGTTCTTGGCACCCTTGGTGCAGGCGCCGCAGCCGGTGCAATAGCCGATAGCCTTGTCTCGGAGGAAGACTTTCTCGGCGACATGGCCACCTTCAAGAGCACCCGCGAGGAATGTGTCGCAGAGGGTGTCCGAGTTGCCCCCCTTTCGGGGGCTGGAGGACAGGACGAGCACCTTCTTACCCATGGCCTGCCTCAGACCTTCAGGGAGGGCGTGCCGAGCACCAGGTCGTGCTTCACGCTGCTCGCCAGCGGGTAAAAGGAGGGAAGGATAACCCGGCCTGTAAGGTTGGGCTGTGCGGCATAGCTGGGTAGCGTCAACGACATGCTTCCTCCGGTTCGGGGGCAATCCTCAACCACCCGTCACAAGAGAAAGTCTAGGAATAGGCTGAGGTGCTTGATTGCCCAATCCTCTGAAATCCTTTCCCAATCCTGCAAACGGGCTAGGTGCAGCCCGTAGGTCACCCAAGAGCCTGATCTGACGATTACCTCAGGGAAAGTCAGAGGACAGTGAGCCAACCAGTCATGAAATGCGGAAGGCAGGGGACCCGAAGGGATTATCCGAACAGAAGGGCCTGTGCCTGCAACACCTGGTCCATGGCCGTCCAAAAGGCTAAGTCCTGAGTGTCTGCACCTCCCTGGGCCCAGATGCCTTCGGCGACGGCCTGTACCGCTTCAGAAAGGGTGGGCGTCCTGTCCGGGGCCGTGCGCTTCAGGCAGGCCCGCATCATGGCGGCCCAACCGGGAAGACCAGTGGCTGCGTCCAGGAGGGGGGCATCGGCATAATCGACGTCCTCCCACCTGAGGGCAGACTCCCCGAGCACCTTGGCCCGCTGAGACCCAGGGAAGGGGCAATTCAGGAGGTCAAAGGCTGCTGGCGAGGGGTGAATCCCAAGGTCCTCCCCGGATGCAGGGTCGAAGATCCCTACCGGAAGGTGACGGTAGATGATCCTTCCGTAGATTCGGGTCGGGTGAGAGGTCACAAGGAGAAGAACTTCCTCGCCCCGTTCGGCCATCTGAGACTGGAAATTGAATCCACATGGCTGCTGCCACCTGCTCCATAAGCCTGCCGTGCAGAGAGACAATTCCACCCTTTCGTCCGATCATAGGAACCGATGGACGACAAAAGCCTCCCCACTGCTCAAGGACTTCCCATGCCGGACTCTTCCAAAAATGGTGGTGGTCCGGATTTAAATTTGCCTTTTGGTTCGCATATGGTTCGCACTGAAAATTTAGCGATTCCAAATAGATCTATTTTCAATAACTTACAAGAACTCCTGGATATGATCAAGTTCGAGCACACGGTGTTCGCCCTGCCCTTCGCCTTCCTGGGAGCGCTCTCGGCGTCTCCGGTGCTGCCGGGCTGGCGCACGCTGGGCTGGGTGCTGGCGGCCATGGTCGGCGCGCGCACGGCGGCGATGACCTTCAACCGCCTGGTGGACGCGGACCTGGACGGGGAGAACCCCCGAACCCGGAGCCGCGCCCTGCCCGCGGGCCGCGTGAGCCGCGCAGGGGCGCTGCTGCTGCTGGGCGCCTCCATCGTCCTCTTCGGCTTCTCGGCGGGGATGCTGGGACCCCTGCCCTGGGAACTGGCCCCCCTCGCCCTCCTGATCATCCTGGGCTACTCCCTCTGCAAGCGCTTCACCAGCCTCTCCCACGCCGTCCTCGGCCTGGCCCTGGCGGGCGCCCCCCTGGGGGGCTGGATCGCCGCTGCAGGGCGAGTGGACCCTCCCGCGTGGTTCCTGGCCCTGGGTGTGCTGACCTGGACGGCGGGCTTCGATATGCTCTACGCCCTCCAGGACGAGGATTTCGACCGGGCCCGGGGGCTGCGCTCCATCCCGGCGCGACTGGGCAGGACCCGGACCCTCTGGCTCTCGAGGGCCTTCCACCTAGGCGCCCTCGCCTCCTGGGCCACCTTCAACGCGCTGCTGGGCTGCCATCTCTTCCCGTGGCTGGCCTGGCTGGGGGTGGCCGTCATCTTGTTCCGGGAACACTGGGTCCTGCGGGGCGGCAACCTCGATCGCATCGACCACGCCTTCTTCACCTTGAACAGCCTCGTGGGCCTGGTCTTCTTCCTGGGGCATCTGGCGGAGTGGCTCCTGGGGCGCCCCTCCGCGTAATGGTAAAAATTCGGCGTCGACAGATGGGTTATTCCCACGTAGTTTGAAGAAATGACCCGTCCACCCACCCAGCGCAGGGGCCTGAGGCTCAGCCGACCGGACCAGGAGCAGTTCTTCACGGTCATGGTGGTCTTCAGCCACCGCACCTTCCGCTGGTCCATGGCCCGCAAGACGCTGGTCCGGGCCGCCGGCCTCGTCCTGGGCATCTGGGCCATCGCCATGATTGGATCGGCCTACGGGTTCTGGGCCACGAAGAAGATCATGAACTTCTCCCACCTCCAGCGGGAGACCACCGAGCAGGAACGGCAGCTCCGGGAGAGCCTCAACCAAGCCCAGGGCCTGGAAGGCGAGATCCTCACCCTCCGCAAGCAGGTGACGGACCTGTTCGCGCTGCTCAACCCCAGGGCCCCCAACCCCGATCTCCCTCCCCCCCCAGCCAAGGAGGGAGGCGCGCAGCCGGAAGCGAACAGCGACAAGGTGAGCCGCCTGCGGGAGGAACTCGAGCGTTCCAGCGCCCAGGCCAGGCTCATCCGCGCCCGGATGGAGCCCCTCGTGCTCCGCTGGAACCACACCCCCTCCATTCCACCCACGGCAGGCTATCTGAGCTCCGGGTTCGGCATCCGGATCAGTCCCTTCTCCCGGGCCAACGAGGCGGGTGACGGCCTCCTGGGCTATCACAGCGGCTTCGATATCACCAACGCCGAGCACACCCCCATCCAGGCCACCGCCGATGGCGAGGTGGAATCCGCCGGTTGGATGGATCGCTACGGCTGGGGCGTCATCCTCCGCCATTCGGGCGAAGTGGAAACCCTCTACGCCCACATGTCGCGAGTGGAGGTAAAGCCGGGACAGCAGGTGCACCGCGGCGATATCCTGGGAGCCATGGGGCGCTCGGGGAACGCCACCGGCGTGCATCTTCACTACGAAGTGCGCCGCCACGGCCGCCCCGTGAACCCCCAGCCCTACATGCGCCTCCAGCGCGAGTGGTTGTCCTCGATCCGGTAAAGAAGAAGGTGCCTCCATGTCGGTGTTCAGTGCAAGCGAGAACGGAACGAAGAAGGGGCCTGGATCGGCCCAGGCCATCCACACGCTCCTGGGCAAGGGGACGCTCTGGAAGGGCGAGATCCACGCCGGCCCCAACAGCCTGAGGGTGGAGGGCTCCATTGAGGGCACCGTCCACAGCGAGGGGGAGGTCACCATCGCGCCTTCGGGAATCGTCAACGGGACCATCCACGCCAAACACCTGATCGTCACGGGCCGGGTGGAAGGAGTCTTCAAGATCGAGGAATGCCTGGAGATCCACGGCACGGGCTGGGTCGAGGGCGAGGTCGAGGTCGGTTCCCTCGTCGTGGACGAGGGAGGCACGCTCCAGGGCACCTGCACACGCCGGGGAGCCGCCCGGGAGATGCCCCATGCGGGCAAGGGCAAACCCTCCGAGCGCCCCGGTGTCGTTCCTCTCAACGGGCCGCCCGCGGTCGGTGACCCCCCCTACGCCAAGTCGTTCGAAAAGAAGCCCTGAATCCATTCCTGTCTCGACGACGAAGCCCCCGGCGGACCGGGGGCTTCGTCGTTTTGCCGCCTGTCAGCGCTTGGCGCCAGCGAGATTCGTGCTGTCCAGGTTGGCGTCCGTGAGATTGGCCTCGCGGAGATCCGCACCCCCCAGGTTGGCGCCGCTGAGCTTCGCGTGACTCATGTTTGCGCGGCTGAGATTGGCGCCGGAGAGGTTGGTCCACACGAGATTGGCGCCACTCAGATTGGCACCGGAGAGGTTCGAACCATCCATGGCGGCATCGATGAGGTTGGTGTGGCGCAGATCCGCACCGGAGAGATTGGTCCCGCTGAGATTGGCGCCCGAGAGATTGGCGCCGTCCAGATAGGCGTCCTTCAGGATGGTCTCCCGGAGATCCGCGCCGCAGAGGTTGGCTCCATCGAGATTGGCTTCCTTGAGGTTCGTCTCCGTGAGATTGGTCTGCCGGAGATCCACGCCCCGCAGATCCGCCCACACGAGGTTGGCGCTGGTGAGATCAGCATTGACGAAATTCGCCTCGTTCAGGTTGGCCTGGTAGAGATCGGCTCCCGTCAGATCCGCGCCGCGCAGGTTGGCCTTGCTGAGATTGGTGCGGTATTCGCCCCAGGATTCCGTGGGAAGGGAGGCCAGCTTGGCGCCCCGCAGGTTCGCGGCCTCGAGGTTGGCGCCGAAGAGGTTCGAACCCCGGAGTTCGCTGCCGCTGAGATCCGCCGAGGAGAGGTCGCAGAGGCTGAGATCGGCGCCCACGGCCCGGGCTGCTCTCAGGATGGCGCCGCGCAGGTTCGTCCCGTTCAGGTTGGCCCCGTCGAGAATCGCGTGATTGAGATCCATGCCCTCGAGGGTGAAGCCCGTCAGGTCCGTACCGCTGAGATTGACCCCGGCGAGCATGGCCCGATCGAGGCTGGCCCCGCGCAGACTGGCCCCGCTGAGGTTCGCGCCCTGCAGATTGGCGCTGAGAATGACGCCTTCGAGGTTCGCGGTGCTCAGGTCCGCCTCGCTGAGGTTGGCGCCGCACAGATTCGCGCTGCGGAGATCATCGCCCGTGAGCTGGGCACCCTGGAGGTTCGCTCCGCCCAGATGGGTCTCAGAGAGATTGGCGCCGCAGAAGACTGCACCGGCGAGATCGGCACCATCCATGTTGGCCTGGGAGAGATCGGCTTCGCTGAGGTTCGCCCCCCGGAGATTCTTCTCGGAGAGATCGACGCGCTTGAGATTGGCGCCCACCAGCACGGCTCCCGCGAGCACGGCCCCGTCGAGGAGCGCACCCGAGAGACTGGCCCCCGAGAGGATGGCATCGGAGAGATTCGCGCCGCTCAGGTTGATCTCGCTGAGATCGGCACCCGTGAGATCCGCGCCGCGCAGATCCGCACCGCTCAGCACGGCGCCAGCCAGGAGCGCGCCACTCAGATTGGCGCCCGAAAGCACGGCGCCGCTAAGGTTGGTACCGG
This sequence comes from Holophagaceae bacterium, assembly GCA_043723905.1. Lineage (GTDB taxonomy): Bacteria > Acidobacteriota > Holophagae > Holophagales > Holophagaceae > JAYREN01. The sequence goes on along the minus strand of JAYSNJ010000031.1, from coordinate 15,495 downwards.
TGAGATCGGCCCCCTTGAGGTTGGATTCGGAGAGGTTCGCGCCCTCGAGGCTCGCGTGCCGCAGTACGGCCGAACCCAGGTCAGCCTTGCTGAGGTTGGAGCGGCTGAGGTCGATGCCCCGCAGATTGGTGCCGGAGAAATTGGTGCCCGAAAGATTCGCCCCCGCGAGGTTGGGGATATCGTTCTTGTCGTACTGCAGAATGTCCAGGTAGCGGAGATCCGCGCCCACGAGATTCGCGCCGCTCAGGTTGGCGCCCTTGAGGTTGGCGCGGCTGAGATTGGCACCCTCGAGGTTGGCCTCCGCGAGGCTGGCCCAGTGGAGATCGGCGTCCGAGAGGTTGGCACCGGCGAGATCGGCGCGGTTGAGGGCCGCGCCACCCAGCACGGCTCCGGACAGATCAGCGCCCACCAGGTTGGCGCGACCCAGGGCCGCCCCCAGGAGGCTGGCCTGGGCGAGCGTGGCGCCTTCCAGGTTGGCCCCCTCGAGCACGGTCTGACGGAGATCCGCGCCGCTCAGGTTCGCACCGCGCAGGTCCTTCCCGCTCAGGTCCAGGCCCCCCAGGTTCACGCCGCTCAGCACAGCGCCGCTCAGCACGGCGCCGCGCAGATTGGGAATGGTGCTGGGCTCGTACTGCTGGATATCGAAGTGGCTCAGATCGGCCCTGGTGAGGTTCACACCCGCGAGATTGGCCCCGGCGAGTTTGGCCCGGCTGAGGTTCGCGCCCTCGAGGTCCGCCTCATCCAGGTTCGCCAGGCGCAGATCCGCCCCTGCGAGATTGGCGCCCCGCAGGGAGGCCTGGTTGATGACCGCCCCCGCGAGATTGGCTTCGGAGAGGTTGGCCCCGGACAAGTCGAAGCCCCGGAGATCCAGTCCGCTCAGGTCAGTGCGATGGAAGTCCTTCCCCGACTTGAGGATGAAAACCACTTCCTTGCGTGTCAGTTCGCTCATGGAGCTTCCTTTGGGTCGCGGGCATTCAACTTTTTTTCTTGAATTGAGTGTACCCCTGGCTCCGCAGCCCCATCAACATGATTTATCCAAGTGCTTCTCCAGGGAATCTCCAGGAATGCCGCGCCGGACGCGGGATCCCCGAGACGGCCTCGGGCCCGTACTGCGGACAGAGGTTGCCATGAAAAAAACGTCACCCCCTGCGGGCTCTCCCGGCCTCATTTCCGAATCCTGCCCCGGGGACAGAGGGGGCTGCCCCCTGGACCACTCACCAACCAAGGGGGGATGGACAATGGGCAGAAATCCGCTACTCTGGAAGACCCGCGTGAAACCCGCACGGGAGGTTGTTGGAAACCGTTGCCCCCACCCCGTGCTTGACGCAAGCCAGACACAGGAAGCACGGTGACAAATAAATGGTCCCGTAGCTCAGCTGGATAGAGCATCAGACTACGAATCTGAGGGTCGGGCGTTCGAATCGCTCCGGGACCACCACTTAAGACCGCCGCCACCATTGGGTGGCGGTTGTTTTTTATCGGCATGTATTGGTTTTGCGGATTTGATGGTGACTCTAGGGTGACTCTGGAAGGCCAAAATCCGCCCCTACTCCTGCTCTGCAAGGAATGAGACCGCGCTATTGGGCGTATCCATAGCGCATGGAGGTGCTGGACTCATCGCCCTGCATCCGTGCCTTGAAGCCGTATTGGGATCGGTGCGCCTCGTCGCAGATGACCACGATGTTCTGCCGATCAGAAAGTAGCGGGTAGCTGTCCTCATCCTCATTGGGCGAGAACTTCTGGATGGTGGTGAAGATGATGCCGCCCGAGGGACGGTTCGCCAGCTTGGTGCGGAGATCGGGGCGGGTGTCCACGCGAACGGGCGTTTCTCTCAGCAACTCTGAGGCACCCGCGAAGGTCTCGAAAAGCTGCCCGTCGAGATCATTGCGATCCGTCACCACCACGATGGTCGGGTTGTTCATTTCGGGTGCCACCATCAGGTGTCCCGCAAGGCAGGTCATCTCGATGCTCTTGCCGCTGCCCTGGGTATGCCACACCACGCCACCCTTGCGGGAACCGCCGGGGCGGCTCGCCTGCCCTCACCTACCAGTGGGAACGAAGCGTGGATGGCACCTCCTGGTCGCCCCTGGCAGGTGCCAATGCGGCGAACTACTCACTGGTGACCCAGGCCAGTGACAATGGCGCCCAGTTCCGGGTCATCGTCACCCAGGACGGCCTGTCCACAACCAGCGATCGCGCGGTGCTGACTGTGACGCCGGCTAGCATCAGCAGGTTCATAGCTACCGGCTCGATGACGACGCCGAGGTCCGGCCACACCGCGACTCTGCTGACCAGCGGGAAGGTTCTTATCGCTGGTGGGGCGGGCGCCTCGGGTCTGGTGACCTACGGTGAACTGTATGATCCGGCCACGGGCACCTTCACGCTCACCGGCACCCATTCGGCCACTCGGGTCGGTCATACCAGCACCCTGCTCAAGAGCGGCAAGGTCTTGCTCGTCGGTGGTCAGGACGCCTCTGCGGAACTCTATGATCCAGAGACGGGACAGTTCACCTCCACCGGCCCGATGGGTTCGGCCCGGCGCCAGCACACTGCCACCCTGCTGCTGGACGGGCGAGTCCTGGTGACGGGTGGTTATGGCGGTCCGACGCTTTCCACCTGCGAGATCTTTGATCCGGCCACGGGTCTGTTCAACCCTACCGGCAGCCTGGGCGTGTTTCAATTCGACCACACTGCTACTCTGCTGCAGGATGGGCGGGTGCTGATCACTGGGGGCTATGGAGCCTATGGGAATCCAGCAGGATCAGAGGTGTACGATCCCCAGAGCGGCGCGTTCACGCCGGCGGGCAGCCCCGCCCAGACCCGGATCAGGCCCACTGCCGTCCTGCTGAACAATGGCAAGGTGCTGGTTGCGGGCGGCAACACCTATTCCTCGGGCTTGGCCGCCGCCGCGGAACTGTTCGATCCCCCGACCAACCAGTTTCTACCGACAGGGTCGCTTCTCCAGACCAGAGATGGGGTCAACACCATGACCCTGCTGGCTGATGGCGGCGTGCTTGTGACCGGGGGCGGCAACAGCCAGAACCTGTCCCTGGCCACGGCGGAACGGTTCGACCCGGGCACCGGCCTGTTCACAAGCGCGGGCAACATGCTCGCTGGGCGCAACCGCCACACAGCCACTTTGTTGATGAATGGCCGCGTCCTGCTGACGGGAGGCATCGACCAGAATGCCGGCGACCCCTACCTCTCGAGCGCCGAACTCTACGTGCCAACCGCAGCCTCGCTGGCCAAGGTGCTGCCCATGGCTGCGGGAGGCTATCACAGCATCGCCCTCAAGGCCAACGGCACGGTCTGGGCAACTGGCTGGAACTATGGCGGCCAACTCGGCACTGGCGACACCAGCAACCGCTACCAGTTCACTCAAGTCCAGGACCATGCCGTCGCCGTGGCGGCGGGCGGGGAGCATTCACTAGTGCTCAAGGAGGACGGCAGTCTCTGGGGAACCGGCAACAATGCCTCGGGCCAGCTCGGCACCGGCGATAACACCGCCCCGTTCCATTTCATTCAGATTCTCACGGAGGTTGCCGCGGTTTCCGCTGGGGCCGCTCACACTGTGGCTCTCAAGCGAGACGGCACCGTCTGGGCCGCAGGCGTTAACTACGTGGGGCAACTCGGCACGGGCGATAGCGCGGACCGTAATCAGTTTGTCCAGGTACTGGACCAGGTCGCCTACATCGCGGCCAAGGGCTGGCACGGGGTGGCCCTCAAGCGCGACGGCACACTCTGGACCACGGGCTACAACGAGTACGGCCAACTCGGCACCGGCGATACCACCAACCGCTACGCGTATGTCCAGGTCCTGAATGATGTCACCGCCGTGTTCCTGGGCGAGACTCACACCTTCGCCTGCAAGTCCGATGGCAGCATGTGGTGCACCGGGCTGAACAATTTTGGCCAGCTCGGCAACGGGGACAATCTAGCCAGAACGACCTTCACGCGGCTGCCGCAGGACTTCGTCTTCATGGTGGGCGGCTACACCCACTCACTGGGCCTCACGGCGGACGCCACCCTCTGGGCAACCGGCTGTAACACCCGGGGGGAACTCGGTACCGGTGACAATTTGGACCGGAACCGATTCACCCCGATCTTCGCTGGCGTCCAGGCAGCAGCTACTGGCAGGCAACACTCCTTCGCCCTCCGTTTTGACGGCACGCTTTGGGCCACCGGCGAGAACTGGTATGGCGGCCTGGGCACGAACGACAATGCCACCCGCAACTCATTCATACTGGTGCTGGATGGCTTGGCCATGGCGCCCACCCAGCCGGCAGCGCACCTAGGCCATTTTCCCGCCTCCGCTGATGGTGGATCGGCAGCTCCCTGCCCTCCTTGGCCTCGGTAAACGGATCTTGGTGCCGTGGCTGCCATGGAAGACTTGCTCAAGCTGGCCAGTTAGGCAGGCCCCCGAGACCTTGTGCGGCGGCGGTCTGTCATCCTGATTCAGGCGTAACCCGTCGAAAACCAGGCGATACTGGGACGGGAGACAACAATGATGGGCATTCTCTTCGCCCCCAACGCTTACTTGAGTCATGCCTGGATCTACGGAGCGTTCGCCTGCGCTTCGCTTGTCTGCTTACTGGTCGCGTGGGTTGCCGTTCACTTCATAAGGCTCACCCGGGCGCTCAGGATGCTGCACCACAGCCATGTCGTCACCCTCAAGGCCGAAAGCTACCGCCTGCGGGAGAAACGCCGTGCCGGGATCGTCCCGGCCACGGCACGTTCGGTCACCTAAAACTCGTCCTCGCCAAGGACAACGAGCCGATGCAGTTCGTCACCCTGGAGGACGAGACCGACCTCGTGGAAGACGCGGTCTTCCCGGATGTCTTCAGACGTCGAGGCCAGGGGTTCACCGTTGGAGAGGTGATACCTGCAAGGGGAGTGGCGGATCTCCCGGATTTGGTTGTCATTCTTAGGTGGGGGTAATCATCCCGGTTCTACACCCTGTGGACGGAGGTGGGTAGACCGAAGGCAACTTGGACCTCCAGGTAGGTCAATAATTACAAACGCATCAAGGGTGGCATTTAAGGGCTTTCGGATGAGTAGCATTCCTTCGTGAATAAAAACAAAACAAAATGTAAAATGCCTTCGTGCAAAATAAAGTCAGGCGACCATTGCTGTGGTTTCAGTCTTTATCAAATTTATGGTTTACCACCATGCGGTTTTGGCTTTGGGTCACTTATTGGGACTTTGGGACTAGGGGGCCCTACTTTCGTCTTCGCAGGTGTAGCAGGTTCGCCTGCTATTCCATCTCCACCGAGTCCCTTGGATGGATCCACCTTTTCCCGCACCTGCGAAGGCTGGACGTTGGTCCCACCACTCTTGCCTCCCTCCGGGGGAGGATCCTGATCCCCCTTCCCGTGCTTTGGCTTCTCCATCCCAGGGGTTTTAAGATCCTGGGGCATCTTCGTCCTAGCCGATGTTGGCTCAAATCCTGGGTAGACAGGCATTGGCATGCCCGAATTGAATCTCCGCCAGGTTTGCCCTGAATAGACCAGCAAGGTCCAAAACGGAGAGTCATGGTCCACATGGGTAATGCTGCCACCCTCAGGGGCTTCATACCCACGAACGCCTAGGACCGCGTTAGGGGTGTCTTCATCGTCTCCTCCAACCCCATATGAACCAACTTTTACAATCTCTTTCCTGACAGTGTCCCAAATATCCTTCACCACTCCAACCACTTTATCACTGGCTGTTTTCGCGCTGGCCCCTGCCATCAGCCGAGGATTTCCAACCGGTCGGCTGCCGTCAAAAGAAGGTGGACCCCCGCGCTGGTCTGAGCCCTTCCCAGGCACTCCTGTTTGAAGCCCAGCTTGCTTCAGTAATTCTTCAGCAGTCTTGGAGCAATCCGTAGGGGAGGCAAGACACCCCGAAATCCGAGGACCATCAAACCCAAGCCTCCCAAGCAACCCAGTCAACCCCGGTCTCCATTTTTCCGTCATCCAGTCCTTAACGCCTTTCTTGCCTTGAAGGGGGAGTCCAGTGGATGGGTCTCCAGGCAACAGCGGGATGCCTCCACGATCCGGCAATTTGGGGTCCTGGTTGCCTAACCCAGGAACGTGAATCCCTACAAGCCGCGAGATCCAAGCCTCCGGAGGAATCCCGCGCTTCAACAGCTCGACCTCAACTTCAGGCCCAAGTCGGGCTAGCACACAAGAAACATCCACAATCCTGACGGCAAGATCCATTCCCTCCGCGCCATTCACCTTTCGCTGGCTTTCTGCCTTATCGAGCACCAGGGAGACAGGCTTGCCCTTCACCCATTTGGCAGAAGTTGAAACCGGAGTTTCAGCCCCTGCCAAAGTGATGAGGGTGAGCGCTCCCATCAACCCGACCCGAACAGGCTTCCATTCAGTGATTTGCATGCAAACCTCCTTGCGCCGTCATGGCGCAACCAATTTCATTACTGGTTACTCAACTCGAATGACATGGCTTCACCGGAATATTCCCAATTCCCCCAAAGCCGATACAACCCCGCACAGCAAAAAACAAAATGGCACGGCTTCGACGCCAAAGCACATGTATAAGCTTTTGCATTGATCAGTCAAGAAACAAGAATGAAAATCAAGTGCCATTTTAGTCAAAAATCAAGCATTTTCATGGGCAGTCTCAAAGGAGATCACCCACAAAAGGCCCCCAGCGGTGATGGTCTGTTCGGATCACCCTCGAGGTTCTTCGCTATTTCACGTGGGGAGTGGGTTCCGGGCTGGACCGTTATTGAAGTCGAGTTGGCCTGCGATGAGGTAGGCGATGGAGATGAGGTTGCAGGGGTTGCGGTAGCCTCGCGCTTTGGCAATGGCGGCCTGGATGAGGCTGTCGATGCCCTCTATCAGGCCATTGCTGATCAGGTGAGCCACCAGGTGAGGATGCCCTTCCTGTGGGATTGGATCGTCAGGGCCAGCTTCACCAGAAGCCCTATGCCAATGCTGTGGACGATGATCTCGGCCTTGAGGAAATCCAACTTCGCCCGCGCTTCATCCAGGTGGTGCTTCACCACCCACTATTTGATCCAGTTGGGGCAGCCTCAAGCAGTCTTGTCTTTTGCCTTCGCACTCGCCTCGGCCTTCTTCTTCGCTTCACGAGCTTCCTTCTCCAGGTCGATGCTTCCATCCAGGAGCCCCGCGATGCGGCCGCCGATGGCTTCCAGCGCACTTCTGAGCGGGTCGTCCTGCATGTTTGCCCTGGCATATCCCGCCGTCACGGTACCTGCGGAGTGGCCCAGGAGTGCGGCGATCCAGATTTCCGGATAACCCATGCGAGCCGCCACGCTGGCAAACGTGCGGCGCAGGTCTTGGAAGTGGAGCTGCTTCTCGTCAAACTTCTTCTCCAATTCTTGTTTTTCCACATCCGAGGCACTGTCCCACTCTTTCTGGTGGACCTTGATCCACGCCTTCTTGTAATCCAGGCATGCAGCTTCACGCATGTCTTCCCAGGGATCCTGCAGATTGACTAGGGCAGCCTTCCCGCGCCCCGCAATGACGAAGGGGTTGCCGAGATTCCGGCAGAGGTTTTTCAGAAGCTTGCAGGCTGCCTCGCAAAGGAGCACCACCCGCTCCTTCCGCGTCTTCGCACCCGTTTTGTGTGAATCGGCCGGGATACGAATTTCCTTGGCCTCCAGGTCAACCCATTCCCAGCGCATGGCCAGGATTTCTCCCTTTCGCATCCCCGTAAGGAGGGCAAGACGTATGGCCGCGATGGGATGGGGCGGGAATTCATCCACGCCCTCCTCCGGACTCTCTGCCTCTGTCAGCGCCTTACCAAGGGCCTGGATCTCCTTGTCCGACAGGTTCCGCTCCCGCTTGTTTTCGGGTTCGCGGTCCTGCCCCCTCACGGGGTTGGATCCAGTGGCGCGGTATTCCCAGATTTCAGCCCTGCCGAACATCTTGGACAGCACGCTCCGAACTCGGTTTGCTTGGATTGGGGTTTCGTCCTGAATCTTCCGCAGCATCCCGGCAACCTCGGAGGTTCCAACATCCTCCACCGGCATGGCACCCAAGGTTGGACGGATGAATTTCTCGATCAATCGAACGTGTTCCTTGGCCGTGGAAAGCCGGTTGCCGGAACCTTCAAGGCCGATCTTCGTCACCACCAGCCTGCTCCCCTCCCTGCGGGCTTCGGCACGGACGTGATCCTTGATGAAGCGGTCGGCAAGTTGATTGACCGTGAAGCGATTCCTGTGCGCCGTGGCGGCAAGCTTCTTCGCTTCAACGGCGGCCTTCGGGTCTTCCCCCTGGCGCACCTTGTCCTTGAGAATCTGCGCCTTCAGTCGATAGTCCTGGACGTTGTAGGTCCTAGTCTTGGGGCGTCCTGTCGCTGGATCCGTCCACTCCTCGCCTGAACTCCCATAGTGACCAAGGGTGTGCCAGGCCCTACGACCGTCCTGGCACGTCTTCGCCACCATCAATTTGGCTCCCGCAGGTGTCATTTCCACACCGAAGCCAGGGCATCGGTCGTCCCATATACAGAACTTCCTGGGCTGCGCCTTCAGGCCAATGACGAGGACATCGGTGAGAGTAATACCGCTCTTTTTCATGGGGCTCCCAGATACCAGCCCCCCGATGTTGACCTGCTTCCGTCCTGCGTCAACCGTTTACATACCCGATTACAGAAATTCACAAAAATTACCTAAGTCGTTGATTTCAAACAACACAATACCTTTCTAAACATGCAGATTTTGTATATTTCCTGACTACGAATCTGAGGGTCGGGCGTTCGAATCGCTCCGGGACCACCACTCAAACCAACACTTAGGCCACCCGATGGGTGGCCTTTTTGTTGGGTAGGTGCACCCTGGGTGCACTCCAGATTCTGCCCTGCGCAGAACCGCGGTGCGAGAGGTCGGGTCGTCATCATCGATCAGGGGCGCCTTCGGAGACTCCGAGAAAGGCGGGGAGAAGACGTTGCTTGGCCTTCCGGGGCATGGCCTTGATCTCTCTTTCCCGGCGCAGGGCCTCCCCCTTGGAGGCACAAGCCTCCAGAAACACCAGTTCCAGGGGGCTCCGCCCCCGGGTGTACTTGGCCCCCTTCCCCGCCCGGTGGGCCTCCAGCCGGGCCTCTGCGTCCAGGGCGATGCCGCAGTAGAGCGTGCCGTCCCCGCAGCGCAGGAGATAGACGTACCAGGGCGCTCCGCTCACTTCAGGACCTCGGGGTCGAAGGCCTCTGCAAGGATCGCTTCGGCCTTCTGGCCCTGATGCGCCCGCCAGACGGCCGTCGCGAGGCAGAGGCCCACGTTGTGGCCCCAGCCGTGGCCCCGGAGCCGGAGGCGCCCCTGGGCGTCCAGTTCCCCCTCGCATGCATTGCTGGGCCAGGTGGTCCAGCCGAAGGCCCGGCCTGCGGCCAGACGGAGGTCCTCCACGGGATAGGGGCCGGAACCTCCCAGCATCAGCCCCTTCTGGCCCACCTTCAGCCCCGGAGAAACGCTGCCCTTGAGCAGGCGCACCTGGAGGGCCGTCAGGGTCCGGGTCCAGGTCTGCCAGCGATCCCCGGGCACGGCTTCGACCTGCAGCGAGCCTGCGGGCCCGCTTCCCCAGACTTCCCGGGGGCTCAGGGAGACCCCGCCCTTGGAGCCGCAGAAGAAGGTCCAGCGGGCGTCCAGCCCCGGATCGGGAGCCGTCAGCACGGCCCGTTGGGTGGCCTGGGAGCCCTCACCGCGAATCACCGCGCAGTGGGTGAGGGGGCAGAGGGAGCCGTCCCCGTGATTGCCCCGGGGATGGGCCGCCAACCAGCATTTCAGGACAGAGGCCAGGGCGCGCCGGGCCTCGAAGGGTGCCTCGTCCCCCAGTTCCCCGGCAGTGGCCGCCGCCACCCAGGCCTCCGGCGTCGTCATCCACCCCAGACTCCAGCCCCTGCCAACCCGCATCGCTGTCACGGTGCCTTTCAGGATGCCGAGGACCATGCCCCCGCCCAAGTGCACCTCGCCCTCGAAGCGGAAGCGATCCCCCCGCAGCCTGGACAAGCGCTGTCCATTGATCTCCAGATCCTCGGGAACCCTCTCGGAGGGCCACGTCACGAGGATTCGCTCCTCCAGGTTCAGAGCCTCCTTCCGCCAGGGATCCGGAACCCGGGTCTTCCGCCCCGGGGGTGAGGGCAGCGGCTTCCCGGAAATCCAGGCGCGGAGCGCGCCATAGGCCCAGGCCTGCTCCAAGGTAGTACCGCCCGCCAGGGCCCTGTCCAGGCGATCCTGCAGCGCGCCCCCGGGATTGGAGGGCCACCTTCCGGGGGGACGCACATGGGTTTCGGCGAAGAGACACCTGGCCTCCTCCTCCCAGCGGCGCTGGTTCCCACCGGCCAGGCGCCGGTGCACCAGTTCGTGGCGCAGGATGGCGCCCAGATCCCGGCGCTTCAGGTGCTCCCAGGGGCGCAGATGGAGGACATCCCCGATCCATTGGGCCCCGCGCTGGGGCGCGGCCTTCGTCAGCCCTTCGAAACCGGCGGCGTCCGGATGGAGGCGCAGCTCCCACCGCCCCTCGGGCCAGGGGCCGTAGCCCTCGGTGGCAGCCATGGCGGCGCGCAGGGGCTCCTCTAGGCGCAGGGCGGCCTCGGGATCCCCCGAGAAGACAGGAGGCGTCGGAGTCGGTGGGGCGGTGCGAGCCGTCAGAGGAAAGGCCGAACTGCAGAGGACGCAGAGAACAGCCGAAAGCCTCGACGGAACTCGAAATACCGCAATGCTCCGCATGCTGGAGACGAACCGGCTGAACCAAACGCAAAATCCGGGCTGAAATATTTTCTCCGTGCCCTCCACCTCTACGCTGCGTTCTCTGGGGTTCTTTATTTCCCCTTGCGAGCCATGCGCCCCGTCTGTGCCATGGGTGACTCGACACACCAGACGCTGGCTCATTTCTTTTCGGGGATCTTCATGAGCGCCCGGAAGCGGGCCAGGCCATCGGACCTGCCCTTCCCCCGAGGCAGCCGCAGCACGCAGGTGACGTCGCCGTTGCTGCCCGCCACCCACGCGGAGGTCTCGCCGGGGGAGCCAGGGCACGGGGCCGTGCCCGTCTTCGCCCACCAGGGTTGGTTCTTGATCATGCTCCCCGTGAAGCCCAGGAGCGTGCGGCGGCAGCGCGCCATGGCCTCCTCCTGGTGAGGGTCCAGCATCCACGTCAGCATGGCTTCGGGACTGGTGCGCAGCAGTTCGCCATCGCCGATCCATTCGGGGTCGAAGACGGGCAGCCCGTCGCCAGCCTTGAGGCGGTTCCCCAGGAAGGGGCCGAAGACTTCGTCCAGGCGCACCCGGGCCACGCCCTCGCCGTAGTAGCGCCGCCATCGCTCCGCGCTCATCTGGACCCAGGCGAAGAAGGCCAGATTGCAGCTCTCCTGCAGCGCCTTGCCAAGATCCACACGGCCATGGCCCTTGGCGAGCCAGCAGTGATGGCCATTCCATTCTCCCGTGCACTTGAACGTCACACCGAGGCTGACCCATTCGTCCCCCTCCAGGCGCATCCAGAGCAGCTTGGCGAGGCTGCCCATGGGAGTCTCCCGGGTGGCCTCCCCGTAGGTGAAGATCTGGCCGTCGGCCCCCGCCACGGCGAGGCCCTCGCCGGGCAGCAGCACCGGGGCCTCGGGCCTTGGCGCGGCAGCGGGCCCCTGGGCCAGGAGCGGGAGGGCCAGCCCGAAAACACAACCCAGCAGCCTAGTCTTCCACATCAAAACTCCCGATCAGGACGGACCCGGCCCCCGGCAGGATGAGGGATTCGAAACGCCAGCGGCGCTCCTGGTCCGTGCCCCCGTCCAGGATGACATCCACTTCCACCCTGCGCGGAGCCGCGTCTTCGGGCGACCACCACCTCGAAGCCGCGCCGGCGTCCCAGCGCAGGGTGTAGGTGCCCGGAGACGGATGGGTCTTCTCGAAATCCCGCACGCCCGAGGCGAGCTTCCCGCTGGGCTCCAGCACATCCAGGTTCCAGGAGGGCCAGCGCACGCCCTGTTCCCGGGCCAGCACCCGCAGGCGGGGACCGCGCCTGCCGCACCACCAGGTGCGCACCAGGTGCTGGTCCGTGGCGGGATCGAGGATCTCCAGGCGGTTCTCCCCCTGGATGGGACTCAGCGAAAGGCTGTGTTCCCGGTTGACCTCCAACTCCCAAATCAGCGCCTCGCCGTTGAACCAGGCCAGAAGGGTGCGCCTGCGGGAACGAGATGCGGCCTCCAATTCCATGCGGGCCTCGCCTTCCGCCTTCAGCCATCTCGCGGCAAAGGAAAGCTCTGCGGCTGAAACGGGCCCGGCCTCAGAATCCCGGTCCCGGAGCCAGGCGAGAATCTGCTCGCGCCGGGGCCCCTCGAGGCCCGGTTCGCCTTCGAAGCGTTCCAGCGTACGCAGGTTCAGCGCCGCAGCCTCTTCCATTCGCCGCGCCTGCCAGCGATCCCAGTAGTCCAGGCCGGGATCCCCGGGCGGCCTGGGATCGGTAGGATCGATGAGCTTCACGGAGATTTCCCCGGGGCCCGCGGTGTGCCAGCCCCCCAAGGGCGCCAGGAGCTCCAGGCGGCTGTTGTGCGGATCCGCCTTCCAGAAATGGGGGGACGAGGCCTGACCTCGGAGTGGCAGGGCCAGGAGCAACCCGAGGGCGCAGAAGAATACGGGGAGCCCAGAGAACGACCCAATCCGGATTCGATCGTTCTCTCCGTGCTCTCCCTTCTTTTCTCCGTGCCCTCTGTGGTTCATCGTTTCCCCGCCGAACGCCCACGACATCCCGAATCAGTTCTCGACATCCACCGTGCCCAGGGTCGCGGGGCCCGCACCGGGCAGCATGAGGCGCTCGAAGCGCCAGTGGCGCTCCTGGTCCGTGCCCCCGTCCAGGATGGCCTCGACGACGACCTTGAAGGGCTTGCCCCCCCGGTATCCCCCCGTCCAGCGCAGTGTGAAGGTGCCCGGGGGCGGTGTGGGATGGGTGTACCCGCTGCCCCAGTCCATCGTGCCCCCAGACGTCGTGCGGCGCCCACTGGCAGCCAGATCCCCGTTGGGTTCCAGGATCTCCAGGTTCCCGCCCCCCCAGTCGTCCTCCGCCGATCGGACCCGGAAGATCCGCAGCCTCGTGCGCGTGGCGAAGGTCCACCAGCTCCGCACCAGACGCTTGCCGGAATCGGGCTCCAGGATCTCCAGGCGGTTCTCGCCATTCTGGGAAGATGCGCTGAAATAGCTACTGTGGCCCACCTGGGCGTCCTGGGTGCTGTGGACCCCGTTGAACCAGATCAGGAGGCGGCGCTGCCGCCAGGCGTTGCGCCGCTGGAGTTCTTCGCGCTCCAGGCGCTCCTGCCTGAGCTGGGCGGCGCTCTTCTCCGGCCCCTCCTCTGGCTCACCTTCCCCCTCGTAGGCGTCCCCTTCGTAGTCGGTCGAGCGGGCCTCGTCCTTGGGCGGATCAGGATCCCTGGGATCCAGGAGCTTGATGCGAAGTTCCTGCTTCCCTTCCACGAGCCACCCCCCCAGATCCGGGCTCAGCTCCAGGCGCCATTGGGAGAGATCGGGAGCGTAGACCGGCGCCTTGGGTTTCGAAGCTGCGGCCTTCTTCTGCGGCAGGAGCGGAGAGGCCAGGAGGGCGACCGAGCCCAGTCCCATCCCCATCGCTGTCATCGAACACCGGGAGAAACGGATGAACCACGGAGAGCATGGAGAAAGAATAAAGTGTGGTTTGGCATGTTGTCTTTGCTCTGTGCTCTCTCCCTTTTCCCCTGTGCCCTCCGTGGTTCTGTTTTTCTGCGCGAATCCAATTCCGGGATGCCGCCTCACTTCGCACCCCCTTCCTTCACGGAGAGCTCCAGGCCGTCGCAGGTGGTCCACTGGGTCTCGTTGGACATGAGGCTCAGCTTGGCGGGGCGGATGCGGTAGGCGCCCGCCATGCCCGCCCTCAGGAGGATCCGCAGGGTCTGGTGATCCCAGGGGTAGAGCTTCTGGAAGAAGAAGACGACCCTGTCGGGGTGCACCTCGATGCGCGGCTTGGCCCAGCGGTCGCTGCTATCGCCTTCGGCGAAGGGCTTGCCCTCCAGGACGAATCCCTCCAGCTTCACGGTGGGATTGAGCCCGGCGGGAATGGGTACTTCGAGTACTGCGTAGTCCGCCACCTGGTTGGAGGCCACCCGGACTTCCATCCAGGCCTCCTCGCCCACCTTCAGGGCGCCGGTCCATTTCTCGTGGATCCAACCCTGGCGGGCGTTCCCTGTCTGCTGGGGGGTCTTCAGGCGCCAGATCTGGCGGGAGACATCCATGCGGATGGCCGCAGACGCGTCCCCCTTCATGGGTCCCCGGGCACTGCCCGGCACCTGGTAGGCGTAGGTCCAGACCAGCGTGCCGCGGCCCGAGGCCGTGAGCGTCACGGGCCGGGCTTCGCCCAGGGCCTGGTAGCCCGGGCGGGGCTCCTTCGTGTTCCAGCGGCGGAAGCTGGGCTTTTCCACGTTCTTGAAGGACCAGGAGGCACCCCCCTGGACCGCAGCGTTGAGATCCAGGCCCCCCTCCCAGTTGAACTTCCGGGTCTTGGCGAGGTAGGGCAGGAGGGACACAGCCTGGGAGGTGCTCCAGGTGGAGCACCAGCCGTAGCCCTGATGCTCCGTGGCCAGGAAGGCCTCCGCCGAAGGAATGGCCGGGGACTGGGGCTTCAGGAGACACAGGGCCTTGAGGGCGTTGATGGTGGGAATGACATCCCCGGAGGCGTAGCCGTGCCAGTTCTCCTTCGCACCTTCCCAGCGGGTCAGGCCGCCCTTCTGGAGGGCCACCTGTTCCAGGCGGTGGGCCAGTTCCAGGCCCCTGGGATGACGGGTCTCCGCCGCCGCCGTGGCCAGCATGGCCAGGACGTGCGAGCCCTGCCACTGGCCCTTCAGCGCCTTGTCGGCGCTGCTCTCCAGCATCCCGGCGATGGGCTCGCCCGTGGGGGCCAGGCACATGAGCAGGAAGGAAGCGTCGGCAGCGGGGTCCGTGGATTCGCCATGCTCGCTCTTGGCGGCAGGGGCGCCCTTGCGCTCATCGGCCCGGCGGGCCACTTCCCGGAAGAGGTTCAGGGCCTGATGGCGGCCCCGGCGGTAGACGTTCTCGTCCACCTCGTAGCCCAGGCGCTTCATGGCCGCCAGGCTCCAGATGGCGTAGCCCGTGGTGTGCGGGTTGGCCTCGAGGCCGAAGTCGTTGGGCGCGTACCAGCCCCAGCCGCCGTTGGGCTGCTGGTAGCCGTAGACCCGGAACACGCCGTCGCGGATGTTGCGGTCCAGGTTCACCAGGTTCTTCCAATCGATGGGTGGCATGAGGCCCTGCTTCACGAGATCCGCCACCAGCAGGTTGGGGACGAAGCTGGAAAGGGTCTGCTCCACGCAGCCATAGGGATACCCGATCAGGTAAGGCAAAGACGGCGCCGCCAGATTTTCCAGGCTGCCTACCGGGGTGAGCACCAGGGCCGCCCCACCCTTGGCCTGCGGGGGAACAGGAATAGCCAGGGTTTGCGCACGGCCCTGAGGGAAGATATAGCCGCTCACGGAGGCCGGTAGCAGTTGGTCCAGCACCGTCACGCTGCG
>JAYSNJ010000030.1:0-2186 GCA_043723905.1 Holophagaceae bacterium | reverse complement strand
TTTCGGCCCAGGAATCCATGGGTCCTCCCGTGAATGGCCAGCCCGCTGACACGGCCTCCAAGAGGGTCTCTTGAGCCTCGTCCTGCCACCCCTGGATGGGCGCCTCGAGCTGAAGGGGCTGCTGGGTGAAGGCGGCATGGGCCAGGTGTTCCGCGCCTGGGACCAGACCCTCGAGCGCCCCGTGGCAGTGAAGTTCGTGCGGGGCACGGACCCCAAGGAGGCCGAGCGCCTGCTGCTGGAAGCCCGTCTCCAGGCCAGGGTCGAGCACCCCTGTGTCGTGCGCGTCCACGACACCGGTACCTTGGGGGGCCGCCCCTGCATCGTCATGCAGTTGGTGGAAGGCAGCAGCCTCGAAACCCTGACACCAAGCCTCGACCTGGCAACCAAGGTGGAGCTGCTTCGGCAGGCCGCCGAGGGCATCCACGCCGCGCACCGGCAGGGCCTGGTCCACCGTGACGTGAAACCCGGGAACATCCTGGTGGAGGACACACCAGAGGGCCTGCGAGCGCGCATCACCGACTTCGGGCTCGCCCGGGATCTGGACGTCACGCGGTCCCGCTCGGGCCTGCCCGCGGGCACCCTGGACTTCATGAGCCCCGAGCAGCTCCTCGCCTCCGGCCCCGTGGAATTCCGCACGGACGTCTACGGTCTGGGCGCCACCCTCTTTGCCGTACTCACCGGTTGTCTCCCCTTCCGCACCTCCTCGGCCCGCCGCAAAGAAGGCACCCTGCCCACGCCTGAGATGCCCGCCGAAGAGGACATCCATCTCCTCCGCCGCATCCTCGACGAGGACCCGCCATCGCTTCGAAGTCTGGTGCCAGATCTTCCCAAAGATCTCGATGTCGTGGCCCGCATGGCCATGCAGAAGGATCCGACTGGCCGATATGCTTCGGCCGAGGCCTTCGCCCAGGACCTGGGCCGATTCCAGCGAGGCGAGCCCATCCTGGCCCGGGCGCCGGGGCTGCTGGATCGGGTGGCGAAATGGACCCGGCGCAACCGGACCGCCGCCCATGCTCTGGGTGTGGCCGCCCTCGCGATCCTGCTGGGCGTCGGTTTCGCCGCCTGGACCTCCCGTCGCGCCAACCAGGAAGCCCTGGAGTCCGCGCGGCTGGGTGCCTTGGCTGAATCCATGGAAGCGCGCCTGAGGCAGGAATACCTCTCTCCGGCTCATGACATCTCTCCCGTACTCGCCAACATCCGGAAACAGGTTGATGCACTGCGGTCCCCCTCCATCCAGACGAAGGGTGGTCCAACCCATTTCGCCCTGGGGAAGGGCCTGGATTTGATGGGTGATCTGGAAGGTGCGCGCCGGGCCTATCAGCGCGCCTGGGATGATGGATTCCATGCGCCTGCCGTCGCCGAGGCCCTGGGGGTGGTGCTCTGCCGGTTGTATGAGCGGGAGATTGATCGTGCCAAGGGAAATCTCTCCCCGGAGGGGTTGAAGAACCGGCGGGCCGACCTGCAACGCACCTTCCGCGACCCTGCCCTGGCCCTGCTGTCCCAGGGCGGGGCCGAGGGCTGGCGCGCACCCTGGGCGCAGCTTTTCCTGCGCCGGCTCGAGGGTGACCTGGCAGGTGCGAGGGCTCAGTGTCGGGCCGTTCTGACCCTGGATCCAGGACGCTACGAGGCCCGCACGCTGGAAGCGGAAATCTGGCTGGCCGAAGGCAATGACCACCTGAATGCCGGCCGCGTCGCCGAGGAGGAGGCCGCGCTGGTTCAAGCCGAGGCAGCGCTGACCGAGGCGGCCACATGGGGCCGCAGCGATCCGCGCATCACCCTGGCCATGGCAGAGCTTCATCGCGTCCGGGCCAAGGCCCTCAAGATGAAGGGCAGCAGCCCGGAACCGGCCATCGCCGATTGCCTTGATTGGCTGGACCGGACCGCTCGGCTGGATCCGCACCACCCGGGCTCGGCACTCATCCGAGGGGAGGCCCTCCTGGACCGGGCGATCTACCTTGCCCCGCTCGGGGGAACCGCCTGGGAGGCACCCCAGGAGCGCGCCATCAGTGCGCTTCAGACTGCCGCAGCGGAGCAACCGGACGACGTGGTTTCCCGTTCCATGCTCACCTTCGGGCTGTATGACCGCGCCCTGCAGAAGCAAGTCCGGGGCACGCTCAAAGGGGAATTTGAAGCCGCGCAAGCCTCCTTCAGCATCCTGCGGAACCTGGCTCCGAGGGAGCCGGAAG
>JAYSNJ010000029.1:0-14086 GCA_043723905.1 Holophagaceae bacterium | reverse complement strand
TTCTCCAGCCAGTGGATGGAGTCCAGATCCAGGTGGTTGGTGGGTTCGTCCAGGAGCAGGGCCTCGGGATTGCCGAAGAGGGCCTGGGCCAGCAGCACGCGCACCTTCTGGCCGCCCTGCATCTCGCCCATCTTGCGCTCGTGCAGTTCCTCGGGGATGTCCAGGCCGCTCAGCAGCACGGCGGCATCGCTCTCGGCGGTGTAGCCGTCCTCATCGGCCACGACGCCCTCCAGTTCGGCCACCCTCATGCCGTCCTCGTCGGTCATCTCGGCCTTCTCGTAGATGGCGTCGCGCTCCTGGAGGGCCTTCCAGAGGCCCTTGTTTCCCATGATCACGGTGTCGATGACGCGGAATTCGTCGAAGGCGAACTGGTCCTGGCTCAGGACGCCCATCTTCCGGGGGCGCTGGACGGTGCCCTTGTGGGCCTCGATCTCCCCGGTGATGACCTTCACCAGGGTGGACTTGCCGGACCCGTTGGGGCCCGTCAGGCCGTAGCGGCGCCCGGGTGGGAAGCTGGTGCTCACATCCTCGAAGAGGATCTTCGCGCCAAAGCGCATGGTCACGTTCTGTACTGCCAGCATCAAGGCCCCCGAACCGTCCATTCTACCGGCTCATGGGCGCTTTCCCGAGCCCGGATTTAGGGAAGACCCCTCCGGTGCCGGTACCATGGGAGGTCTACCTGTCCTCTCCCATGAATGCTCCTTCCCCCCTCATCGGTCGCTATGAAATCCAGCGCGTGCTCGGCCGCGGCGCGATGGGTGTGGTCTACCTGGCCCGGGATCCCCTCCTGAAGCGCAAGGTGGCCGTGAAGATCGTGCACAGCCTGTCGGAGGACCGGGCCACGCTGCTGCTGCGCTTCCAGCGGGAGGCGGAGCTCAGCGCCCGGCTGAACCATCCCAACATCGTCACGGTCTTCGATGTGGGCGAGGATCCCTACGTGGGGCCCTTCCTGGCCATGGAGTACGTGGACGGCACCCTGCTCTCCCGATTGGTGAAGGACGGCCTGGACCAGGAGAGCCTTCTCCATCTGCTCATCCAGGCCGCCTCGGCCCTCAAGGCCTCCGGGGAGGCCGGGGTCGCCCACCGGGATATCAAGCCCGACAACATGATCGTGAGCCGCGAGGGCCGCCTCAAGCTGATGGACTTCGGCATCGCCCGGGGGCAGGAATCGGGCCTGACCCAGGCGGGGATGATCTTCGGGACCCCCTCGTACACGGCCCCGGAGCTGCTGGTGGGAGGCGAGGCCTCCCCGGCCACGGATCGCTGGGCCTTCACGGTGAGCGCCTTCGAGGTGCTCACGGGTGTGCTCCCCTTCCACGGGGAGAACGTGGGGGCCACGCTCTATTCCATCGTCCACGAGGGGCCGCGGGTGCCCCCGGGATGGTCCCCGGCCTTCCTGGAGGTGTTCCAGCGGGCCTTCGCCAAGGCTCCGGCGGCAAGGCATCCGGGCCTGGAGCTCTTTCTCCACGAGCTGCTGGAGGCCCTCCCCATCCGGGAGCTGGCTAGGCACCACCTCCACGCCTACGTCTCGGGGGATCTGCCCTTCGGGTGGACCCAGCCCTTCCAGGCCCCGGAAGCTTCCGCCCCCTCGGCCCCTTCCTCGGAGCCGCTGCCCCTGGAATTGAGGCCCTCCCTCGTGGCTGGCCCCTGGTTCCGGAGGCCCTGGGGCATGGGGCTCCTGGGATTTTCGGTCCTTTTGGCCTGCGGCCTGATCGCCGCGGGTTTTCGGGCACAGAAACCCTGGACGCTGGAGGTGGCCACGTCGCCCCCCAATGCGGACCTGATGGTGGATGGCCGCTACCAGGGCCAGACGCCCATGGGGGTCATCCTGGCCAAGGGGCAGAACCACCTCGTCCGGGTGGAGCGCCAGGGCTTCGAAGCCATCATCCGCGAGGTGCGCCCCGGCGACTGGAGCCTGCACTTCGTGCTGAGGCGCACGCCCTATGCGATTTCGGTGATCACGGACCCGGCCGGGGCCGAGGTCTTCCTGGACGGCCAGGCCGTGGGCACGACTCCCCTCCAGGCTCTGCCCGTGCCCATGGAGGGCCAGCACGAACTCCGGATCCGCAAGCAGGGCTTCCAGGAGTGGCAGGCCCTGCTGGAGAAGGACATGCCCTTTCCTGCCACGGTGCGCCTGAACCCGGGGCGATAGCTACTCGACCAGGAAGGACACCTCGTCGAAGCAGGTCGCGGCTTCCTCCCAGCCCTTGCCCCGGCAGCCGAAGCGGCCGATCACGGGCAGGCCCAGCCCTCTGGCCCGGCGGGCAACGATGAAGGGCAGCTTGCCCTCCAGTGTGCTGGCGTCCAGGCGCCCCTCCCCTGTGAGGACGGTCTCGCAGCCCTGGCAGCGCGCCTCGAAGTCCAGGACGTCCAGGAGGCGTTCGGCACCATCCACCAGTTCCGCGCCCAGGGAGAGGAGCCTCGCCCCCAGGCCGCCCGCCGCGCCCGTGCGGGGGCCTCTCGGCAGGCCCAGGGAGAGCAGGCGCTCGGTCAGCAGGGGGATGTCTCCGGGGCGGGCGCCCTTCTGGGGGCCGAAGATCCGCGCCGCATCCCCCAGATCGGTGGTCACATCGCAGAAGACCGTGGTGGGAGGCAGGAGGAATTCCGGCCAATCCCGGCCGCCGTCCACGGTGGCGCTGCCCCCCAGTCCCAGCCAGATCCCCCGGGCTCCCTGGAAATCGGACAGCAGCTGTCCCAATCCCCGGCTGCTGGCGCGAAGGGGATTCCGATGCTCCAGTCCCGCCAGGCCGATCGCCTGGGCGCATTCCACGGCGATATGCCCATCGGGCAGGAGCAGCACAGGCACAGGCCGGACCCGGCCGAAGGGATCGGCGGCGGGATGCATGCGGAATTCGCCCCCCAGGGCGTGGTGCAGGCATTCGAGAAACCCATCTCCGCCGTCCGACAGGGGCAGGAGGCGATCCCCGGGGCGGGCCAGCATTCGCGCCGCCTCCAGGGGCGAGAGCGTGCCCTTGAAGGCCGTGGGTGCCACCAGCCTCACGGTGCTGGACGCCTTCGGCTGGCAGCCAGGATCTGGGCCGCCAGCAGGAGCATCCCCAGGTCGCGCAGGATATCCCAGCGCATATCCGCCAGGCGTTCCGCATCACTCCGATTGGAGGACTGGGTGCTGAAGCAGCCGCAGTCCACCGGGTGGCGGCGGGCCAGGTTGATGGAGAGGGCGAGGATGAAACCCAGCAGCAGGGCGGCAATGGCGGCGGCAGCGGCCCGCCTCCAGGGCCCCATCACGAGGATCCCGCCGCAGAGCAGTTCGAACCAGGGCACCACCAGCGCCAGAGGATGGATGGACCAGGCCGGGAACAGGCGATAGGCCCAGAGGGCCTTGGCGAAGCCCGGCGGGTCCAGGAGCTTGGGCAGGGCCGCGGCGATGAAGAGGCCGCCCAGGGCGAGCTGGCAGAGGATCCGGAGCCAGGGGTGGAGGAGCAGGCGGCGGAGTCTCACGGGCGTTTCCCCTGGGCGATGGGCCTAGCCTGGGCCACCCAGTCCGGATAGCCGTCCGTGTAGATCAGCAGATTGCGGTAGCCCATTTTGAAGAGCCGGGAAGCGAGCAGATGGGAATCTTCGCAGGTCCCGCCGCTGCAGTAGAGCACGAGGGCCGCCTCCGGGGGCTGGTTCACCTGGGCCTCGAATTCCACCAGGCGCTCCTCCAGGGTGCTCTCCCAGATGGGCAGGCTCCAGGCGCCCTTGACGCGTCCCAGTTCGTATTCCGCGCTGCGCCGGGCGTCCAGGAAGGGCACACCGGCCTTGAAGGCCTCGTCCGCCTCCGCGGAACCGATTTCGCGCAAGGGCTGACCGGGGCGGGGCGGGAAGGGGGCGGGGGGCGGGGGGATCAGCCGGGAGGTTGCCTTGGGTGCTGCCGCAGGAGTTGCAGTGGGGCCGAGCCTGGGGGCTGGAAGCGCAGGTGGTACCTCATTCTGAACCTGGGGCGGTGCGGGCACAGGAATCACAACCGCCACTGGAGGTGGCGCCGTGGTCCAGGCCAGGCGCCGCTCGGGTCGGGCAAGGCCATTGGAGATGAGCGCGCAAAGCCCGGCCGCCCCCAGGAGGGCCGCCGCTTGGAGCGCGAAGGACAGAGGGACTCGCATGCTCTAAGTGTGCGGCAAACCGGAGACCTGGCGCCATGGCGGCTGCGGATTCTTCCGACTTCTGTCCCCTCCATCCCTGTTAAATCCGATTTTTCCAAAATCGACAGGGATGAAGGGGATGCAGGGGATGAGTAAGGAATCCTGTTTCGTTGAAGGCAACTCGGTGCCTAGGAGGCTGGAAGAGGGGGATTCCCTCTTGTTGGTCTCGATTCAGCGGCTCCAGACCCAGTCGCCCTGGTCTTCCGAGCCCTTGGGCGCGACCTGGCCGCCTTCGTCCGTGAGGTTCCACCCCAGGGAGTAGAGCTGGAAGGCATCCTTACCTCTGGGTGAATAGCGCAGGGGCTGACCTTCCAGCACATCCACGGGGGCCTTGGAGAGGTAGGCGGGCGCCAGGGCTGCCAGGGTCTCGGGATAGCGTCCCTTGTCCAAGCGATGGCGCTCCAGGGCGCAGGCGATCACCGCCATGTCCAGGCCTGACTGGCTCCGGGCCATGCGCAGGTTCTGGCCAGCTAGACCTGGGTATCCCATGAGGAAGATGAAGGTGTAGGGTGTCCGGTGCACCTTCGTGATGGTGGTCTCGGCGGCTTGGCTGGCGCGCACCTCGATGCGGTGCGTTTCGGGATGGAGCACATCGTTGAATTGGGCCGCGTTCTGCTGGTCTGTGCGCATCAGATTCTGGTAGATCCAGCCCTTGGGGAGGCACCGGCCGATCAATCCTGTATTTTCGGCAAAAAGGTTGTTGGAGGACCATGGCGCTGCCTCGGCCATTTCCTCTGCACTCCGCACCATGTAGAAAACCCGTTCGAATTGCCAACCTGTCTTGTAGGAACTCACCAGGTCGATTTGCCCCAGGCTCTCTTGAAGCTTGGCGAGCTGGATTCCATTCCAGCGGTGCTCCTGGAGGCCTTCCCAGATGGGCTGCATGAGGATGTTCACCCAGGCGAGGCGCAGGAGCTGGCTGAGGAGATGGGGTTCCTTCTGGAGATGGTTCACCACGCGAAGGCCCGTGAGCACATCCTCCAGGGCCGCACCTTCGCGCTTCTCCCGCAGGGCAATCAGGGCGCGCAGGGAGAGCATGCGAGCTCGGGCGCGCATGCCCAGGAGCTGCGGCATGGCGTCTGCGTTCTCGTAGTCCTTCACCAGGCGGCAGTGGGGACGCTTTGCTGCCTCGGTCAGGGCAGCCAGTTCAATCTCCCAAGGAGTCAGGATTTCCTTCAGATCGGTGGTCTTCAGTTCCGCTTTGAGCCCCTCCAGGTCGGCCTTCTGGCCCATCCGCCATTCCTGAAGGGCACCTGCCTTGGAGAAGAGGGTGGGCAGCGCGGGCAGGGCCGGACCAGGACCCTTGGAGCCGGTCACTGCTTCCGCGATGCGGGGGGCGCGGGCGAAGTTCTCCTCGTCCGGCACCTCGGGTGGAATGAGGCGAGCGACGTCATAGCTGTCGCCCGCGGCGATCCGGGCCTGCTTCCATTGCTTCCAGGCGCGTCGGCCCCGCCAGTTCTCCACCAGGTGGAAGAGGATCAGCAGCACGAGCAGTCCGCCGAGACAGAGGGTCAAGCGCTTGAGGAAGGTCTTCATGGGAACCTCGGATTTCATTCGGTCGGGATTCAGGCATTTCGGCTGCTGCGCCGAATTGCTGGACCACGGAGAACAAGGAGAAGAGAAGGAACACAGAGGAAAGAGGAATCGGGATGGGGTGCATCTTTCCCGGAGCGCCAGCGCAGATCCGGGCTCATGAGGGATTACCGTGCGAGGCCGATCTGGTTACAGGCGCTGTTCGGCCAGGCGGGCTTCGGCGCGGCGACGCACTTCGGGGCCGAGCCGGTTCTCCTTCAGCAGATGGCGAAGGGCGTCGGCGGCGCGGCGCTCCTTGAGTGCCACCATGAGATCCACCAGGGCCAGCTGCACCTGCGGGCGGTCCTGGCGGGGCAGGGCCTCGGCGATCCGCTGGCCCAGGGCCGGATCGGATCCGAAGAGATAGAGGGCCTCCACCGCCGAGAGGCGCACATCCACGTTGGGATCCTCCATGACGCGGTCCATCAGGGCTCCGACCAGGTCCGGATCCCCGCCCCGGGTCGAGGTTATGAGCGCGATGGTCTGTATCCGGTCGGCCGGACTCCCCCGGCGCAAGCGTGCCAGGGCGGCTTGCCGGGGGTTCGAAGACTCGGGTTCTCCTCGCAGCACGTAGCCTGCGGCGAAGGCCCCTCCCACCATCAGCAGGGCGGCGGCGGCCAGGGGCAGAGCCCAGCCGGAGAGGCGGTGCACGTTCGGGGCGGGCTGAGGCAACTCCCGGGCGAGGCGTTCCCGGAAGCGGGCACCGAGTCCTGGATCGGGGGGGGGCACGGGGGTTTCGCCCAGGGCCTGCCAGAGTGTCCGCAGTTCCCGGCACTCCGCGCAGGACTCCAGGTGCTCCGCGAAACCCTTCGGCAGGGTGGGATCCCGGGGATCCTTCAGGCCGTCCGCCAGGTGGATCTGGATGTCTTCGCAGCGCATCAGGGCACCTCCGAGAGAATTCCTGGGGCGGGGGCGGAAGGCCCCTGGAAGAAGTGGGTGCGTAGCTCCTGGAGGGCCCGGTGTACGCGGACCTTCAGGGCGCCGGGGCTGCATCCGTAGAGTTCTCCGAGCTGGCCGTAGCTCAGATCAGGATCCCTGGAAAGCAGGAGCAGTTCCCGTTTCTCGACGGAGAGTCTGGCCAGGGCCTGAGCCATCCGATCCTGGTCCTGGGCGGCTTCCAGCTGGGCATGAGCACAGGGGGCAGTCGCGCACAGATCGCCCCCATGGGCTTCCAGGGATACATCCGGCCGCGTGCGCGACCAGTGATCGGAGAGGACATTGCGGGCGATACGGTAGAGCCAGGGCCGGAAGGGCGCGTCCAGCTTGAAGCTGGCCTTGTAGCGGAGCACACGCAGGAAGACCTCCTGGACGAGGTCCTCGCTGGTGGCGGAATGGCCCGTGATCCGGAAGAGGAACCCATAGAGCTGCCCGTGATGGCGTTCGAAGAGCAGGGCCAGGGGCTCCGCCTGGCCCCCGCGGACCCGGGCCATCAGTTCCGCATCGTCCAGGGACTCCAAGATGGGCACTCCTTGAAGAGAATTACCGGGCTTCTCCGGAATGGTTACATGTCGGGCACTCCCGGACGCATCACGCCCCAGTTCGGCCCACGTCGAATCCCCTTTGGGGGCAGGCCGAGCCTGGTTCGTGTTGCTCTACGCAGCCTCGTTCCTCGGCGGCTTCCGGGAGGTGCACCTTTGGCGGCCGTTCCAACTCCCGCAGGGCCCGTCTCCATACCGGGAGATCCAGGCCCCGCCCGATGACTACGGCCACCCGGGGGACGGGGCTGCCGTTCACCTGGAGGGGCAGGGGGAGGATCTCCAGGTGGCCATCTGCCAGCTGAAAGGCCCAGCGATCGCTGCCCTCGCTGCGCACGGGCCAGCCCTCGAAGGAAACTACACCTTTGGCGCGCAGGAGTTCCCCGGTGACGGGCGGGGACAGGAAGAGCCTCTCCATGGCTGCGGGATCCAGGGGATGATCCAGGGGCAGGCTCAAGACACGGGCATTGGAGAAACCGTGACGAGGCAGGGGCGAACGGTCCTCCGGGGGCGCGACCGGGTCGCCGCTCCAGGGATCGGGACTCCCTTCCGGCGCCTGGCCCAGGCGCGTCTGGGCGATGGCGGCGCCCCTGAACCGGGCCCGGGTCTCCCCCTCCCAGGCCATGGCCAGGCTGGGATCCAGATCGGCCTTGCTCACATAGATCAGGTTGGCCAGGGCCAGCTGGCGCTGGAGGAGTTCCCGCTGCTGCAGGTGATGGAGGGGCGTCAGGCAGGAGACGATGGTGAGGCACCCCGCCAGCCGGAGCCGCCCCTGCAGGGAATCCTCCGAACCCAGGTCCATCAAGTCCGTGGGGTCCGCCAGGCCTGTGGTCTCCAGCACCACGCGCTCGGGGCGGAGATCCTCGGGCAGCTCGCACCATGCGGCCAGTGTCGTCACCACATCGCCCCGGAGGCTGCAGCAGGCGCAGCCGTTCACCAGGCTCACGATGTCCGCCAGTTCCGGGCGCTCGGCTTCCACCAGGCTGCCGTCCACGCTCACGGCGCCGAATTCGTTGAGGAGCACCGAGACCCGGCGCCCTTGGGCGATCTCGCGCTTCAGGAGGCGATTGACCACCGTGGTCTTGCCCGAGCCCAGGGGGCCGGTGACCAGGAGGAGTTCGACGGGGAGCGGGTGCGGTTCCGGCATCCCTCCATGATGGCGGTGGCGAGGCCCGCAGGCTATTCATCAGGGACGAGGCCAAACCCCTGGGGCGTTATCCTGGGCCCATGAACCCCTGGCGCGGCCTCGGAGGCCTTCCCCGCGAAGTGTGGCTGATCTGCGCCACCACGCTGGTGAACCGCCTGGGGACCATGGCCTTGCCCTTCCTCGTGCTCTACCTGACGCAGTGGCGGCGCTGGCCCGCCGAAGAGGCGGGGTTGGC
Source organism: Holophagaceae bacterium (assembly GCA_043723905.1). Taxonomy (GTDB): domain Bacteria; phylum Acidobacteriota; class Holophagae; order Holophagales; family Holophagaceae; genus JAYREN01. Next base: position 5,515 of record JAYSNJ010000029.1, on the reverse strand, counting down.
CATGCTGGTCTACGGCGCGGGAGCCCTGGTGACGGGGCCCTTCTCGGGGCGCCTGGCGGACCGCCTGGGGCATCTCCGGGTGCTCAAGGCGAGCCTCTGGACCAGCGGGGCGGCCATGCTGCTCCTGCCCTTGGCCACCCATCGCCTGGCGCTCTACCCGCTCATCTTCCTCTGGGCAGCCCTCACTCAGGCCTTCTGGCCCAGCTCCATGGCCCTTCTGGCGGGGCTTACGGACCCGGCGCGGCGCAAGGCCGTCTATTCCTTGCACCGTCTCTCGGTGAATCTGGGTATGTCCGTGGGCCCTGCCCTGGGGGGCCTCATCGCCTACAGGAGCTACACCTGGGTCTTCTGGGTGGACGGCCTGACGACCCTGGCCTCGGCCCTCCTCCTGAGCCTGTTCCTCGCCCCGCGAGTGGAGCCTCGGTCTCCTGCCTCCGGACCGGTTCTGCGCGCCTGGCGGGACCGGCGCCTGGTCTTCCTCCTCCTCGCCTTCCTGCCGGTGGTGATGGTCTTCTTCCAGGTGGAGGGCGCCCTGCCGCTCTGGGTGGTGAGGGATCTGCGTCTGGGCAATCCCTTCTTCGGGCTCCTGTTCTCCCTCAACACCCTGCTCATCGTGGGCCTGGAGGTGCCGCTGAACCTGCGCATGGCCCACTGGCCCCACGGGCGCCAACTCCTGCTGGGAGCGCTCTGCTACGCAGTGGGTTTCGGGCTCACGGGCTGGGCCACCACCCGGGGGCTGTTGCTGGCCACGGTGGTCATCTGGACCTTTGGCGAGATGATCCTCCTGCCGGCCATGAGCGATGCCGTGGCGGCTCTGGCCCCCCCGGAGCGCCGGGGAGAATACATGGGGCTCTATTCCACCGTCTTCGCCGCGGCCCTGACCCTGGGCCCCTGGCTGGGGGTCCTGGTCTACACCAGATGCGGAGGCCCCTGGCTCTGGGCGGGCTGTTTCATGACGGCGGCCCTCGGGGGGCTGGCCCTGTCCCGGTTCGGGAAGGCCCCTCTGCCGGGTGCCCCCTGAAGACCCCGGGCGGAGCTTTCGCCGTCTCCCGGTAACCTATAGGCATGGACTGGATCGATCTGAGCTATCTGATGGGCGTGAGTCTCGCGGGGGCGGGGGCCCGGGCCCTGCGCCGGGGCCTGCCCCTGGGCTGGCGGCTGAGGCTTTCGGCGGCGCCCCCCGAGGACCTGGAGCCCGGCTGGATCTGGGTGCATGCGGTGAGTGTGGGCGAATTGATCCTGGCGGATGGGCTGATCGGCTGGCTGAGGGACCAGGGCCTGCGGGTCCACGTGACGACCGGAACCCCCGCGGGCCTGGAACTCCTGGCCAAGCGCCTGAAGGGCTGGGACCAGGCGACGGGCCGGATGACGGGCGGCGCCTTCCCGGTGGATGATCCGGCGGGCCTGCGGCCCTTTCTGGATTGCCAGCCAGGGGCCTTCATCGCCCTGGAGACGGAGCTCTGGCCGAACCTGCTGCGGGAGCTGGAGGCCAGGGCCGTCCCGCGGATCATCGTGAACGGCCGCCTCACGGAGCGCAGTCTCTCCCGGGGCGGGCCCTGGTTGCGCCGGGCGGCCTCACGCCTCTCCCTGGTCTCGGCCCGGGATCCCGAGAGCGCCGAACGCTTCCGGGCACTGGGCGCACCCCAGGTGGAACTGGGCGGCAATCTCAAGGCGGATCTCCCCAGTCCGGCACCCCTGCACGAAGGCTGGGAGATCCTGCGGGCCGCCTGGGAGGGCCTTCCCGTCCTGGTGGCCGGGAACACCGTGCCCGGGGAGGAGACGCTGATCCTGGAACTGTGGCGTCAGGCCCGGACACGGGTGCCGGAGCTGCGCCTGATCCTGGCGCCGCGCCAGCCCCGGCGCTTCCCGGAGGTGGGCTCCCTCTTTTCGCACGAGGGACTGCGCTTCCACCGGGCTTCCGGCAGCTGGCCCCAGTCGGCCACGGCCTGGCGGGAAGTCGATGTGCTGCTGCTGGATACCCTGGGCGAGCTGCCTCTCGCCTACCGGGAAGGGACGGTGGCCCTGGTGGGGGGGGGCTGGAGCTGGGAGGGGGGGCACAATCCCCTGGAACCCGTGCGCTGGGGCCTTCCCACGCTCATCGGCCCCGGCTTCGAGAACTTCCGCGACCTGGTGGAGCCCCTCCGGGCGGCGGGCCTCCTCCAGGTGGTCGCCCGGGAGGGGCTGACCGAGGCCCTGGGCCGCTCCCTGGCCGGCGCCCCCCTCCGGCCCGGATTCGGTGAGGCGGAGCCCCGGCTTCCGGAGACGCTCCGGGGGGCGCTAGGAAGAACCTGTTCGATTCTCAAGATCTTCCTGCCGATTGACCGATAATAGTTATCCAAGCCCCCTGGAGCCCGGATGAAGCGCCCCGCCGTTCCGCACGTCATGGTGATCGACGATGACCAGGCTGTCCTCAGCATGGTCAGCGATGCCCTCGTCCACCACGGGATGGCCGTCCATCCCTTCTCCGAAGGCCGACAGGCCATGGAGCTGCTGGAGGATCCGCGAGGTCCCCAGGTGGATCTGGTGATCTCCGATATCAACATGGAGGGGATGGACGGCTTCGATGTCATCCACAAGGTGAAGTCCATCAATCCCAGTCTGCCCGTGATCCTGATGACGGGGCAGGCCTCCCTGGAATACGCCATCCGGGCCATGCGCATGGGGGCGGCGAACCTCTTCCAGAAGCCGCTGACCCTGCGGGAACTGGTCAACAGCGTGTTCCACCTGGTGGGGCTCCACCGGGAACTTCGCCTGGCGGAGGCCGGGCTCAAGGGCCTCACCCGGGAGACGCGAGCCTTCACCTTCCGGAGCGACGAACTCGATATTCCCAGCGCGGTGATGCACCTCACGGATCGGCTCGTGCCCCTGGGATTTGCCTCGCCCACCAATGTGGACGTCATCGCCATGGCCTACCACGAGGCGCTGGTGAATGCCCTGGAACACGGGAACCTGGAGATGGATTCGGCCCTGAAGAGTGATCTGTTCAGCGCGAAGGATCCCTATTCCGCGCTCCTCCAGGAGCGGCGAGCGGATCCCGAATACGCGTCCCGCCCCGTCCAGGTGGTCCTGGACGCCACGCCGGAGCACTACGAAGTGGTGATCACCGATGGGGGCAAGGGCTTCGACACCCGGAAGGTCTCCCGGGTCAGCGACGAGACGCTGGCGCGGCAGTGCGGGCGGGGCCTCTCCATGATCCACATGGTCATGGACGAAGTGCACCACAATGCCAAGGGCAACCAGATCCGCATGCTGCTCAAGAAGAAGCAGGGATAAGAGGAGCTTGCCTTCAGTCCGGGCGCCCAGAGCCGCTCTGCCCGGGAATCGGCTCTTGGAACCGTTTCCCGGGCAGAGCGCTACGCACTTTGCTGTCGCAAGGCGCTTCTTGGATCGCAGCCTCGCGCTAGAACGCGCCTTCGATGAAGCTCTTCATGGCGGGCTTGGCCAGGGCGCCGACCTTCTGGTCCACCTTCTTGCCGTCCTTGAAGAGCAGCAGGGTTGGGATGGACATGATGCCGTACTGGCCGGCCACCTGAGGGTTGTCGTCGATGTTGATTTTCACGATCTGGGCCTTGCCGCCCAGTTCGCCCGCGAGCTCCTCGAGGACGGGGGCGATCATCTTGCAGGGGCCGCACCAGGGGGCCCAGAAATCGACGAGGGTGACGCCGTTGGCCACGGTGCCCAGGAATTCAGCGTCGGTGATGTGCTTGACGAGATCAGACATTTTTTCCTCGTGAAAGATGCGCCCGCCTCAGGCGCGTTCAGGGCAGGGGAATGAGGCCGCTCTGGGCCGTACCGCCCCATTGGGCGATGGTGAAGACGCTCATGTACCGTTCGTTGGTTTCGCGCAATCGCTGGGCGAGCACCTCGCAGAGGGCGTAGAGGACCTTGAGGGCGATCTGGTGGTGGGACTCGAAGAGGGTGCGCAGATCCTTGAGGGGGATGAAGAAGAGGTCCGTGGGTTCGTTGGCGATGGCATCCGCGGCCCGGGGCGACAGATCGATGAGGGCCATCTCTCCGAAAAACGAGTGGGGCTCGAGGACCGCGAGGGCCTCCTCGCCGGAGGCACTCTGCTTGGAGATGCGGATGGAACCCTTCACCACGATGAAGAGGCCGTCGCCGGCATCGCCCTCCCTGAAGATCACCTGGTCCGGGGCGAAGGATCTCACCTGCCCGATGATCAGGATCTGGGCGCGCTCCGTCTCGTCCAGGTTCCTGAACAGCGGTGAATCGGTAAGGAAGGCGGTATCGATCAAAGGGCTTCCAGGTGGACAGTGGCGACAACATCGAGACCGAAGCCGCAGAGACCAATGTACTTCTTTTCCTGGCGACTGAGGAGCCGCATTTGATGGATGCCCAGGTGGCCGAGGATCTGCGCTCCGACGCCCACTTCCCGATCACTGGGGGCCAGGATCTCGGCCTCGGGCGCCTGGCGTCGCAGGTAGACCAGCACGCCCCGGCCCTCCTTCGCGATGGCCTGCATGGCCGCGTTGAAGGGGGTGGAGGCCTCGGGGGCGAAGCCGAGCAGATCATCCGGCAGCCGCTCCACGTGCACGCGCACCAGGGGGGGAGCCCCGCCCAGATCCCCGAACACGAAGGCCAGTTGCACGGCTCCGTCCAGGGCACTCTCGAAGCGGTGGACGGTCAGGTGCCCCCAGGTAGTGGCCATGGGGGCCGCGCCCAGGGGACGGATGATGGGATCCCGGTGCAGCCGATAGGCGGCGAGATCGGCCACGGTCACCATGAGCAGGCCGTGCTTCCCGCAGAAGTCCACCAGATCCGGCACGCGGGCCATGGTGCCATCGTCCTTCATGATCTCGCAGATGACGCCCGAGGGATGGAGGCCCGCCAGGCGGGCGAGGTCTACGGAGGCCTCGGTCTGGCCCGTGCGGGCGAGCACGCCGCCGGGGCGGGCGCGCAGCGGAAAGGTGTGACCGGGCTTCACGAAGTCCGAGGGCTTGGCGCTGGGGGCGATCAGGGCCTGGATGGTGCGGGCCCGATCCTGGGCGGAGATGCCGGTGGTCGTGCCTTCCCTGGCCTCCACCGAGACGCAGAAGGCCGTCTCGAAGGGGCTGGTGTTGTCCCGGACCATGAGCGGAATCTGCAGCTTGTCCAGCCACGGTCCTTCCAAAGCGGCGCAGATGAGGCCCCGGCCATGGGTGGCCATGAACGCAATGGCCTCGGGCGTCACATGCTCGGCGGCCAGGGTGAGGTCCCCCTCGTTCTCCCGGTCCTCGTCATCCACCACCACGACCATGCGGCCCTGGCGGATGGCTTCGATGGCTTCCTCGATGGCGGCGAAGGGGGAATCAGGGCGAGTGTTCATAGGACCCCCAGCATCGCTCAGGACACCTCCGGGGGGAAGGGCGCACTCACCGGTGCGGGCCTACTCCATGGTAAGGTTGGGCATCCGATTCATCTTCCCGAGAGAGGAACAGCCCATGTCCCAGGGTGTGATCCAAGGCTCCATGCGCGAGGCGCCGCTGCCCGACATCATCCAGCTCGTGAGCCAGGGTGG
>JAYSNJ010000028.1:0-35963 GCA_043723905.1 Holophagaceae bacterium | reverse complement strand
CACGTCCATGGCGGCCTGGATGGCGGCGCTGTCGTCGGTGACCCCATCGCCCTTGGCGCCGTAGGTGCGCACGCTCACCACCAGGGAGGACGTGGGCGCCGGGGCGCAGCTCGCTGGAGTGGTTCCAGGCCCGCTCTGGACGACCACGGGAGCCGAGGCGCTCTTGGTGGCATCGGCGGCGCTGGTGGCGGTCAGCGTATGGCTGCCCGCCGAGATTGGGGCGGTGTACGTCACCGTGTTCCCGGCACCAGAGAGGGTGCCCACGGTGGCATTGCCGTTCACGACGCCATCCACGGCCCAGACCACCGCCGTATTCGCCGTTCCCGCCACGGTGGCCGTGAAGGAGACCGTTCCGCCGGCGGCAAGGCTGGGGGCATCGGGGCTCAGGGTGATGCTCACGGCCGCTGGGGCCGGAGGAGCGGTTTCGGTACCTGCGCCGAGGGCCGGGCTGGGACTGGCACCTCCCCCACAGGCGATGACCGAACAGATTGTCCCGATGGCCAGGATTCCCAGCAAGCGAACCTGGATACTCCCTGCGTGCATGGAGCGCCTCCGGTCTGACCCTCTATCTAAGGGAGAGGATACCCCTTTGCCTGATGAACACAATTGGCGGGGTCCCTATAATTCCACCAGTTCCACATTTCCCACATCCTCCCCCAGGAACCGCTCCCCCACTTCCCGCAGGCGGCTGCTGGCATCGGTCAGGAGGATGCGCAGGGGACCTCGGGCGCTCTCCGTGCGGTAGCCGAGTCCGCCCTGGAGGAGCCGGTCCACACTCTGGGCCGTCACCTCGCCGCTATCGATCCAGTGGGTGCCCGGCCGGGTGCGCTCCAGGCTGGGCAGCAGCGTGGGATAGTGCGTGCAGCCGAGAACGATGGTCTTGGCCTCGAAGGGCAGCTGGTTGAGGTAGCGGCGGCTGATGGCATCGGTGATGGGATCATCGAACCAGCCCTCCTCGGCCAAGGGGACGAGGAGCGGGCAGGCCACGCTGTGGATCACCTTCTCCGGATCCCTCCGGTGGATGGCCTCATCGTAGGAGGCGCTGGAAATGGTGGCGAGGGTGCCGATGACACCCACGGGTCCCTTGAACTGGGAAGCGACTTCGGCGCCCGGCTCGATCACGCCCACCACCGGGCAGGGGCTCGCAGCCTGGAGGGCCGGAAGTCCGTGGGCAGAGGCGGTGTTGCAGGCCACCACCAGGAGCTTGGGTTCGAAGCGCTGGAGGATTTCCCCCATCTGCAGCGTGTAGCGCTCGATGGTCCGGTGGCTCTTGGTGCCATAGGGGAGGCGGGCCGTGTCTCCCAGATAGATGATGGATTCCCCGGGCAGCAGGCGCCGAAGCGCCCGCACCACGGTGAGGCCTCCGATGCCGCTATCGAAGACACCAATCGGACGGTTCGCCCGGCTCATTGGACCCGTTCACACAAGATTGCGACCCAGGCCCCCTCCTGGACCACCCGGAGGGGCCGGAAGCCTTCGGTCACGAGGCTCACCAGGGCCTCGTCCTGGCGATCGGCAAGAATCCCCGAGGCCACGAGCCAACCGCCGGGGGCGGCAATCTCGGCCATGCGGGGCAGCAGTTCCTGGATGGTCTCCAGGAGGATATTGGCGAGCAGGCCCTGGTAGGGCCCCTGCACACGGGGATCATCCAGCAGGCCCACGAAGGACTCGAAGGGCTGCGCGCCCTTCAGGACGCCGGCATTCATCTCGATGAAGTCCACCATGGCCGGTCCACAGTCCGGGTCCACATCGAAGGCCGTGATCTTCTTGCCCCCCAGCAAGTGCGCCGTCAGGGCCAGGATTCCCGTGCCCGAGCCGATGTCCAGGATGGGGCCTTCCAGGCGGCCCTCCCGGGAGAGGTCCTCGAGCAGGGCCATGCAGAGGCGCGTGGTCTCATGGCCCCCCGTGCCAAACGCCAGGCCGGGGTTGACGATGATGGGCGTGCGCCCGGCGGGGAGAGGATCCTCATCCCAGAGGGGCTTCACCAGGAATCCGTGCCCCACCTCGATGCGGCCGAAGCCCTCGCGGCTCTTGGCCAGCCAGTCCTCCTCGGCGAAGGATTCGGCGCCGAGGAGCCGAACGTCCTCGAAGCGGAGCAGACCCGAGGGGTCGGGGGCCTCCAGGCCCGGGGGGAAATAGGCGTAGAAGGTGAAGGGCGGGTCGGCCTCCCGGTAGGTGGCCGTGGCCCCCTGCTCGGTCAGCCAATCGGTGAGGGCCTCCTCGACGCCCATGGGCGCCTCCAAGAGCCAGCGCAGGTGGAGATCGGGATTCGCCATGACTCCAGATTAGCAGGGCCCGTCCCTCAGGATTCGGTCTCGAGGTCCTCCGAGACATCGTCCAGTTCCAGGCGTTTCATTTTCTCCAGGAAGGTGGTGCGCTTGAGGCCTAGCAGTTCGGCGGCCCGCTTCTTGTTGCCCCGGGTGATCTGGAGGGACTGGAGCATGAGCTTCTTCTCCACATCGGAGACCACCTGGTTGAGGTCCAGCCCTTCCGGGGGCAGATCCATGGGCACGGAGGCCGAACCCATGGGGCCTTGGGGCGCCTGGGTCTCCCTCACCGGGGGAAGACTGGCGATCAGTTCCGCCCCCTGGGGCACGCGCTCCGTGAGGAAGGTGAAATCCTCGCGGATCAGCACGGGCCGCCCCGGGGAGAGGACGATGGCCCGCTCGATCGCGTTCTCCAGCTGGCGCACGTTGCCCGGCCAGGGCATCGCCATGAGCAGCGGATCCACGCTGGGGTGCAAAGCCTTGGGGTACAGTCCGTGCTCCCGCGCCTTGCGGTTGAGGAAGTGCTGGGCCAGGAAGGGCACTTCCTCCCGCCGTGCCCGCAGCGGGGGCAGTGTGATGGGGATGACTTCCAGTCGGTAGAAGAGATCCTCCCGAAACTGCCCCTCCTGGACCCGTTTCCAGAGATCGGCGTTGGTGGCGACCACCACCCGCACATCCACCTTTATGGGGCCGCCCCCCCCCAGGGGCTGAACTTCCCGCTCCTGGAGGACCCGGAGCAGGCGCACCTGGGCGGGCAGGGGCATGGTGGCCACTTCGTCCAGGAAGATCGTGCCGCCATGGGCCTCGCGGAACTTGCCGGGAGTGTCCTTGCGGGCATCCGTGAAGGCCCCTTTGGTATAGCCGAAGAGTTCCGATTCGATGAGGTTCTCGGGGATGGCGCCGCAGTGTACGGCCACGAAGGGGCCATCGGCCTCGGCGCTGAGGCGGTGGATGGCCCGGGCGATGACTTCCTTGCCCGTTCCGCTCTCCCCCTGGAGCATGACGGTGGCCTTGGTGGCCGCCGCGGACCGGGCCTTGGCGAGGACTTCCTGCATGGCGGGGCCGAAGCCCACCAGGCCGAGACTGAGGGCCTGTCCGGCGGTCAGGGGGGCCACATGGGCGGCCAGGGGCCGGAGACCGGGCTTGGGCGGGTCCTCGGAAAGGAGGCCCCAGCGCACGGAACCCAGGTTGCTCCAGGCCGTGAGCACCTCGGGGGAGACGGGCATTCCCTCCGAGCGCAGGAGGAGCACGGGAAGGGCCGCCACCTCGGCGATGGCCCTCAGGAGGGCGGGGGAGGGCTCCGGGGCATCGGCGCTCAGGACCCAGAGGTCCGTGTCCTCCGGAGGCAGCGCCGCCGTGGCGTTGCGGTCCACCGTCAGCTCCCAGGTGCCGGCCCATCGGTGTTCCAGGCCCTGGGTGGGCTCGCCCAGGGTGGACCAATGGAGGCGAGGAAGAAGGGGCATGGGGTGTCCTGTGGCTTGGAAATAGCCTAGATCCCTGGGGCTAGGGTGCAAGTCAAAAAGATGACATCTTCGAAATTGAGCTTCCCGGCATCCCATGAAGGGGAGGAACCCATGGCCTTGATAGAATCCGGAATGGTGCCTCTGGGTACGCTTTGCCCCGACTTCGCGCTGCCGGGGGTGGACGGGCGCACCTGGAAGCGGGCCGAATTCAAGGCACCCCTGCTGCTGGTGGTGTTCATGTGCAATCACTGCCCCTACGTGCAGGCCGTGGATGATCGCATCAACGAACTGGCCCGGGACTTCCAGGGGCGCTGCGATGTGGTCGCCATCAGCGCCAACGATGCGGAGCAGTATCCCGAGGATTCCTTCGAGGCCATGGGCTATCGGGCCCAGGAGAAGGGCTACCTCTTCCGGTACCTGTACGACGGCACCCAGGATGTGGCGCGGGCCTTCCAGGCGGCCTGCACGCCGGACTTCTTCCTCTTTGGCCCGGATCGCCAATTGGCCTACCGCGGACGCTTGGACGACAACTGGAAGGAGCCCACCCAGGTTAAACGCCGCGAGTTGAGGGAGGCCATCGAGGCCCTGCTGGCGGGGAAGGTGCCTCGCCTCCCGCAGAAGGCCAGCCTGGGCTGCAGCCTCAAGTGGAAGGGGTGAAGAGCGGCTAGACTCCAGGGGAAACCGAAGCCCTCGCCCGGGAGATATCCATGCTGCGGACCCTTGCCCTCTCCATCGCCGTGCTTCCCCTGGGTGCCCAGGCCTGGGATCTGCGGGTGGAAGTGCCCTTCCCCAAGGGTCAGAACCTGCCCCAGACCCCGGTCCAAGGCTCCTCGAACTACCTGTCGGGCGATCTGGACACGGGCCATGGGGCCATCTTCACCCTGAGTCATCGCATCATCCGCATGGGACCGATCCTGAAGTTCGACTGGGGCGTGGAGGTCGCCAGCTGGAAGGCCGAGGGGCAGATCCAGGAGGGCGCCCTGATCCAGAGCAGCACGCTGAAGCAGTACGGCGCAGGCATCGGTGCGAGCGCCCAGTTCTGGGTGCCCTTCACCGGGATCGCCGGGGAGCTGGGCGTGATCCAGCGCTTCCAGAAATACCAGTTCGAAACCGCCGGGGCCTCCGAGGACCACACCCTCTCCCGCACGTGGTTGCGAGCGGGCGTGCGCTGGCGACTGCCGCTTCCTGGCGTCAAGCCCTACGTCGCCGCGAGCTACCAGCAGCCCCTCAACCAGGATCGTCCCGCCAGGCTCAGCTCCGCGGCGGATCTGACGGACTACCTCGGCGCCCAGGGCAGCGGCCAGGAATTCGAGCGGATGTGGACCTTCGGGGTGGGAGTTCAGTTCTGAACTCAGTCCTTCGTCCCGATTCCTCGTTGGGGCAGACTGGTGTGATCTCCCGAAGGTTCATCATGCTGGCACGATCCCTGACCGCCTTGTTCCTCCCCCTTGCCCTGTTCGCCCAAGGCCCCCCGCCCCTGCCCACCCAGGCGAAGGAGGCGGCGCCTGCTGCGGTTCAGACGGTTGACCCGCCGCGCCTGGAAATCCTGCCCAAGGGGCGGGTGCAGATCGGCTCCGTCGGCCCCAGGGAGAAGAAGACACTTGCCTACACGTTCCGGAACACCAGCCCGATGGCGATTTCTCTCCGGGTGGGGGATCTCTCCCCGGGGGTGGTCGTCCAGGGGGCGGCTCTCGAGAAGCCCATCGGCTCCAACGAATCCGCTCTACTCACCATGACGATCGACCCGACGGATTTCGTGGGGGTCCAGCGCCGCAACGTGCGCCTGCTCACCGATGACCCGAAGCAGGGTCAGTACCTCCTGCCGGTGGAAATGAACGTCCGCCCCGATCTCACGGTGGACCAGGAGCGGAAGGGGTTCGGAGAGGTCTCCTCCCATGAGAGCCCCCAGCTCCGTTTCAAGTTCGTGCGGGAATCCGGGGACCCCCTCCAGGTCCGCCTCCTCACACCCCTGCCGGATTACCTCGAGCTGGAACTCGAGGCTGGGGTTAGCACGACCGAGTTGGCGATCACCTTCCGCCCTGGCAAAGTCGCGCCGGGCGTGAGCCTGGGGTTGGAGACTCTCCAGGTGGAGACCAATGCTCCCCGGCAGCCTCGCTTCACGCTCTACCTGGACTGGAGGCTCCGGAGACCCGTGGAGGCCACGCCCAGCCGTCTGGTGTTCCTGGAGGCCCAGGTGAAGGGCCTCGATCTAAGCCTGAAGCGCCGGGACGGCCAGCCCTTCTCCCTCCAGAGTGCGGTGATCGAAGGGCTGGGCTTCGCCCTCGGACCCCTGCCCAAGGGGGCGGCTCCCGAGCAGAGGCTGAGGGTCCTCCGCTCGGGGGACGCCGAGGCCAAGGCTCTGCTCGTTCTCCGCTTCGAAGGGCAGGAGGAACCCTTGCAGGTGCCCCTGGCCTTCCTCCCGGCCTCGCCCGCGAAATAGCCCCTGGCCGGATGAGAACGGCCTTTCGGCGATTTCACTTGTGGGGTGGTCCGGCCCTGGCAACTCTGACAGTGCGTGAATTCACGCCGGAGGCACCATGGTCTTGATCGCTCTGCTCCTCATCCTGGTTGGACTCGCCGCCTGGCGGCTCAAGAGCAAGGCCGAGTTCCCCCTCTCGAAACAACTGGGCGCGCTGCAGTGGGGCGCCTGGGGCCTGGGAGCCATGCTCTTCATCGGATCCATGGCCGTCATCGTTCCCGTGGGGCAGGCCGGCATCGTGGTGCTCTTCGGCAAGGTGAATCTCGAACCCCTGCCCTCGGGGCTCCACTTCATCAATCCCTTCGCCACCGTGGCGGAAATGGAAGTGCGCACCCGCAACTACACCATGTCCAACATGGGCGATGAGGGCCAGAAGAAGGGCGATGATTCCATCGCCGTCATCAGCAGCGATGGCCTGACGGTCAAGCTGGACGCCACGATCTTCTACTCCCTGCAACAGGCCAAGGTGGCCCAGATATACAAGGAGATCGGTCCGGAAGTGGAGGACAAGATCCTGCGCAGCGAGATCCGCGCGAGCCTGCGCGATGCCGCGGCGAACCTGCAGGCCACCGAGCTTTACACCACCAAGCGCCAGTCCTTCGTGGACCAGGTCTCGAAGACCCTCAAGGCCTCCTTTGAGGCCCGGGGCATCAACATGGAACAGATGCTGCTGCGCAATGTCATCCTGCCCGACCAGATCACCAAGGCCATCAACGACAAGATCGCCGCGGACCAGGAGGCCCAGAAGATGGCCTTCGTGCTCCAGAAGGAGAAGCAGGAGGCCGAGCGCAAGCGCATCGAGGCCGAGGGCCAGGCCAAGGCCCAGCAGATCGTCAGCGCCAGCCTCACGCCCCAGATCATCGAGTTCCAGCGCATCCAGGCCCTTCGCGCCATCGGCGAAAAGGGCAACATGGTGATCACGCCCATGGGGGGCGCCACGCCGCTGATCAACGTCGGTAGGAAGTAGGACGGATCTTGGGCAGACGTGGTGTCCCGGCTGCGCCCGGACACCGCGTGGGGGTCGAAGGGGGGACATCGCTTCGTCAGGGAGCAGGCGGTCCCCCCTTTCATGGCAGAGGAAAGGGCCGTCAGATGACGGCCTTTTCCTTTGCCGGGGGCGTCTTGTTCTCGTGCCAGGGATCGATGATGACCTTCACCACCTTCCCGTCCCTCAGCACATCCAACTCGAAGGGCTCGCCCCGGGGGTGGACCTCCATTTCCACGAAGAGATGAAGATGGTTGAGGAGCGGTTTCCCCTGGAACCCCAGGATCACATCCCCCTTCTCGAGCACCCGGGGCGGGAGACCCCCGGCGGAAGGCTCCGCCAGGCTCCATGCCTTCAGACCCGCCTGTGCCGCAAAGCTGCCGGGAACGATCGAGGAGACCACGAGCCCCTGGGTGATGCCCAGCTGGGCGGTGAACTTGGGGGGCAGGATTTCGAAACCCAGCTCGGGCCGCCCCTGTTGTCCCTTCTCGATGAGCACCGGGACGATGCGGTTCAGCGTGTCCACGGGGATCGCGAAACCCACGCCCGCACTGGATCCGGAGGTGCTGGTGATGGCCGTGTTCATCCCGATCAGGCGCCCGGACATATCCAGGAGCGGCCCCCCCGAATTCCCAGGATTGATGGCGGCGTCCGTCTGGATCACATCCTTGATGGGGGTGCCATAGGCGGTGAGCATCTCGCGCCCGAGCCCTGAGACGATGCCGGAGGTGAGCGTGTGGTCCAGGCCGAAGGGATTGCCGATGGCCAGCAGGGATTGCCCCACCAACAGTCGCCGGGAGGCCCCGAGTCCGAGGGGGACCATCTGGCGGAGGGGAGCGAAGACATGGAGCACGGCGATATCGCAAGCGAGGCTCTTGCCGATCACGCACGCCTGGTACTGCTTCCCATCGGCCAGGGTTACCGTCAGGTACTCGGCCTCTCCGCGAGGTACGCCTCCCGGATCCTCCACCGTCACCACATGATAGTTCGTCACCACGTGCCCCAGTTCATCCCACACGAAGCCCGTCCCCGTGCCGGGGGGAACATCGAACTGGCGGCCCGTCCGCACGTCCGTGATCGCGAATTCCTTGGTGGCCGCGCTGATGAAGACTACGGATTTCCTGGCGGCCTGAAACACCTTTGCCCTCTGGCGGTCCTCGGCGGAGAGCGGGGCACCCGGCGCCAGGGGCCTGGGCTTGGCGCCCTTCCGGTTCGCTTCGATCACCTCCACCGCCTGGGCCAGGGTAGGCACAGGCCCGGCCTTCGGGACGCTCTGAGCGGTGGCTAAGGCGGTGAGAAGCCCTGCCAGGGCGGGGAGGCTTCGACCTCGGGAATTCATGCACGCTCCGGAATGATTCAACTTGAATGATGCGATGATTGGGCCCAGAAACCCACCCACCGACATCCTTCTTGGTCCGAAAGCCGTGCCCATACCTGCCCTGCACCCTCCGCCGAAGGCGTCCTACGGGACGCGAGGCCTCCGGTTCCTGCTGGCAATGTCAGTTCTGGCAAGCCTCGGCCTTGTGGTCTTTGCGGTTTCCCATGCCCTGGCGCGCAGGCCGGCCTGCATCCTGCTGGTGGCACCCCGGAGTGCGACCCTGGATCCCTCTCAGCGGGAGGCCCTGGGGACGCTGATCCAGGACCATCTGGAATGCCTGGGGGGCCTTCCCGTGGCCAATGCCCAGGAGATTCCGTCCAACCCGGGCCTGGCGGCCTTCCCGCCCCGGACGCTCCTTCTCGTCCCCACCCTCTCGAGGCGGGAAGATCGCCTCAGCGTGGCCTTCAGCTTTGCCTGGCTCTCGGAGCTCCGCCGGGATCCGGTCCGCTGCTGGCGGGAGAGCCCAAGGCTGGAGGGGAGCCCAGCTCCGACGCTGCACCGGGCCCTGGAGGGGCTGCCGCTGCCCCTCTCTCGGAGCAACATCGAGCATCTCCTCCCTGCCCGGGACAATCTCTTCTGGGAGCTCATCCAGGGCCAGGCCTGGCACCGGGATGACAGCCGCCTGGACGCAGCCCAGGCCCTCGGAGCCAGGGTGACGGCGGTGGAGCCCGGTTGTGCCTCTGCCTGGACCCTGCAAGGGGACGTCCTCTACCGCCGTCTCCTCAATGATCCCCGCGGTTATTCGGAAGACCAGAGGGAGGCCGAAAGCCACTTTGCGAAGGCTCTCAGGCTGCTCCCCAGTCATCCCCGGGGGACCTTTCTCCTGGCCGAACTGCGGATCGACTCGGGGGATCAGCGAACGGCCTTGGCCGGACTCCAGGGTGCCATCCGGCATTTTCCCCGGGTGGCGGCGCTCTATTCCGGCCTCGCCTATGCGGCCCGGACCGCGGGTCTGCTGGAGCTGGCCCGCCGCGCCCTGGCACGCCGGGACATGCTCTGCCCGCTCTCCTTCTCGCAGTACACCAGCGAAAACACCTACCTCTACCTCGGGGATCGGCGACGGTTCGAGGAGAGCCTCGTGGAAATGCAGGGCAATCCCCGGAATGTGCTCATCCATTTCTACCGGGGCTATCTGGCCTTGGCGGCCGGGGATCGGCGAGGCGCCAGAGACAGCTTCCTCGCGGCCGGCACCTGTGGCGAGGGGCTGGGGCAGTTCCAGCAGCTGTCCCAAGTCTTCCTCGAGTTGACCTCTGGAAGGGATCGCGAGGCACTCCAGTCCCTCCGCCAGCTGGAAAAGGCGCGGGCGGGTCTCCGGGTGCCGGATGGGGAGTTCACTTTCAAGATGGGCGAGGCCTACGCCCTCCTGGGGCAGCGGGATGCTGCCCTGGACATGCTGAGCCGGGCCTTTTCCCAGGGTTTCGGCTGCACCCGCTGGTACAAGGAGAGTCCCTTCCTCGGCAGCCTTCGCGAGATGCCCCGCTGGCGGGCCCTGCTCCTGCACGTTCAGGAGCGCCAGCAGATCTTCGAGAGCCGCTTCCCGCCTTCCGAATTCGGACTCTGAACTCAAAGGCGCAGCCAATCCTCTTGTGCGGGGGCGATTTCCCGTCACCCTGGAAGCAGAATCGCGAGACCCCGCCTTGACCTTCCAGCCTCCTCCAGATGCCATGTCCTCGCTGCGCGCCGCCGGGCTTCGGGTGACGCCCCAGCGCCGCGCCATCCTCCAGGTGCTGGAGGCCTCGGACCGCCCGCTTTCTGTGGAGGACATCCGACAGCGGCTCGAGCACCACGGATCGGGCATTCCCACCATCTACCGGAACCTCCAGTGCTTCGTAGAGAAGGGCTGGGCCGAGCCGATCCTCGCCCCCGATCAGACCATGCGCTTCGTCCGCTGCCGCTCCGGGTGCCACCATCACCACCTCCAGTGCGAGGCCTGCGGGCGGACGGTGGAGGTCCAGGCCTGTGGCGTGGAGGCGAGCCTGGCCAGCCTCCTGGAGCCCACGGGCTTCAAGGTCACCCGCCACCAGCTGCAGCTCTTCGGCCTCTGTCCCGACTGCCAGGAATAGCCCACAACAAACGCGAAGAACGCAGAGCAGGGCTTTTGTTTTCGCCCTTGGCTCTGCGTTCCTTCTGCAGCCGTCCGATCCAGCCGTGCACCCCCGCGGGTTTGAAATCTTCGGCTGGAGTTTTTTATCACTTCTCTGCAGAAGGTTTCATCGGCACCACCGATGCCTTGAGGCCGCTCCGGAGCCTCCCCTCGGGGTTATCCACCTGGACCTGGACACGGAAACAGCCCTGGGGATCCGCACAGGGGTCCATCAGGGTCAGTGTGCCTGTGAAGGTTGGGTGGCCGGGCAGCTGGGAGAGCCTCACCTGAAGCGCTTGCCCAGGCACCAGGGTGCCGAGATCCTCCGGGGGTACGGCGCACTGAACCAGGACCTTGCTCAGGTTGAGGAGACGGAACACGGGCTGGGAGGCCGCGACGGATTCTCCCAGTTCCCGGTACCGGGCCACGATCACGCCGTCGAAGGGGGCGAGGAGGAGCCGCAGGCGCACCTGCTCCGTGGCGGTTTCATACTGGAGCCGGGCCAGATCCAACTCGATGCGGGATTCCACGGCCTTGGATTCGGGAATCACCCTGTTCTCGAAGAGGCGCTTGGCGCCCCGGGCCTCGAATTCCCGCCTTTCCAGCAAGGCCTTGGCCCGCTGCATCTCCAGGTCCTCCAGGTGGCCATAGAACTGGGCGAGGGGCTGCCCGGCCCGCACCACGTCCCCCTCCTTCGCCTTCAGTTCCACCAGATGGCTGGAGACAGGCGCACCCAGGTCCGCCTGCCGGAAAGGCAGCACCACCCCCTCCCAGGGGGGGGCAGACGAGGCGGGCAGGCCGAGACAGAGGACGAGAACGAGGGAGGGGAAGCTGGGGCGCATGGTGACCATCCTCTCCCATGTTCTCAGCGAGTCCTGGGTGACGAAATCGAATTCGCCCTTTTTCCGCTTCATGCGGCATGCTGGAGCCATGCCGCACGTCATGGACCGCATCTTCGCGCCGCCCGAGGGCCGCATCTTCAGCTGCTTCCCTGGCGCGGAGGAACGGCCGGGGCAGCGGCGCATGGCGGAGCTGGTCTTCAACGCCGTGCAGGAGGGCGAGGCCCGCTTTGCCGCCTGGCGCCTCTCGGGAGGGGAGGCGGACAGTCGGCCAGACGGCCTCCTCCAGGCCATCGAGGCGGGCACCGGAACGGGGAAGACGCTGGGGTACCTCATTCCGGCTCTCAGCGCCAAGCGCCATCCCGTCCTCGTCGCCACGCGCACCAAGCAGCTCCAGCGCCAGCTCCTGGACGATGATCTGCCCCGGGCCCGAGGCATCCTGGGCGTGGATGTGAAGGCGGTGCTGGCCAAGGGACGCTCCAACTACCTCTGCAAGACCGCCTGGGAGGCCCTGGAGGGCAGCCCGCCTCCGGAGCTGGCGCGGCACGACTTCGGGCTCTGGCAGGCCCTTCCCCTCTGGACCCGGGAGACACTCACCGGCGATCGCGAGGAACTGGGCCGCTACGGCGAGGGTGAATCGGAGCTCTGGGACCGCCTCAATGCCCGGGTCGAGCGCTGCACGGGAAAGCAGTGCCCTCGCTACGAGGAGTGCTTCCTGACCAAGCTGCGGGCGCAGGTGGCCGAGGCCGACCTCGTCATCGTGAACCATGCCCTGCTGCTGGCGGATCGTGTCCTGCGGGAATCTGCTTTCGGACAAGTCCTGCCTGACGCCCCGGTGCTAATCCTGGACGAGGCCCACGAGATCGAGGAGCAGCTCACCGAGAGCTGCAGCGAGGCCTGGTCCAGCCGGGCCATGACCATGCTCTTCCGGGATCTGGAGGAGGAGTGCGCCAAGGATCCCGAGGGCTCGGCCCTCGAAGTCCTGCTGCTGCCCTGGCAGGAAGCCTGGTCCGCCCTGCTCGCCCTGGTGCCCCTGGAAAACGGAACGCTGGGCTTCGAGGACAGCCGCCTGCCTCTGGGGGAACTGGCAGACGCCGTGGGTGCCTGGGTGGAGGCCGGCCAGGCGGCCCTCAAGGAGGCTCGCCGCCTCGCCCTGCGCCAGAAGGGCGATGGCCCCGAGGATATGCAATGGCGGAAGCTCGCGGAGCGCATCGGCATCGCCTTCGCTCGCATGGAGCAGATCTTCGCCCAGCCGGCCGGGTGGGTGAGCACGCTCAGCCGTGAAGGTCCCCAGACCGTGCTCTTCAAGGCCAACCCGGTGGACGTGAAGCCCTTCTTTCACCAGCATCTGCGCCGGGGCTTCGAGACGGTGATCCTCACCAGCGCCACCCTGCGGGACGGCAAGGGCTTCAATGGCCTGAAGCTGCGCCTGGGCCTGAACGCCGGGGAAGCGGAGCGGGCCGAGCATGTGGAGAGCCCCTTCGATTTCGGAAGCCAGGGCCTGCTCTTCGTGCCGCCGAGGCTCCCCCTGCGCCAGGCGGGCCGCAACGGCGTGGGGGAACCCGCCTGGGTGGAGGCCAGTCTGGAGGCCATGGAACGCCTCCTGCGGGCCAGTCGGGGCCGCGCACTCCTGCTCTTCACCAGCCGCAAGATGCTCGCGGCCTTCCGCCCGCGCCTGGAGGCGGCGCTGCCGGGCCTGACCTTCTTCGTGCAAGGCGAGGGTCTCTCTCGCCACGCCATGCTGGACCGCTTCCGGGCCACGCCTAATGCCGCGCTGCTGGGCCTCGCCAGCTTCTGGCAAGGGGTCGACCTGCCCGGGGACGCGTTGAGCCTGGTGGTCGTCACGGCCCTGCCGTTCGCCCCCCCGGACGATCCCGTCCTCCAGGCCCGCATCCGGGAGGCGGACGCCATCCGCCAGGGGCTGGGCTTCGTGGGCATCCAGGTGCCGGCCATGACCCTCAAGCTTAAGCAGGGCATCGGCCGCCTGATCCGCACCCGCACGGATCGGGGGGTCGTGTGCATCCTGGATCCGCGCCTGATGCTCCCCACGGAGGATCCCAACGGGAAACGCTACGCCGCCCAGATCCGCGCCGCCCTGCCCCCCTTCCCGATCACGAGGGAATGGGGGGAAGTGGAGGCATTCCTCGAGGGGCTTTGATCGCAATCCAGCACGCCGACCTCGGGGGCTGTATCCTTGAAGGGTCATGATCCGCCGAGCTTGCTTTCCCATCGCCCTGGTATTCCTGGCCCTGCCGGCCGGGACACCCAGGGCAGCCCGCGGCACCACCTATCTCTATACCTACTACGACCGGAACGGGAATGTGGTAATCAACAACCTGCCACCCGGCTACATGCAGGGACAGGGGTTGACGCTGAAGCATGTGGGCGTCGGGCATGTGCGCCTGGCCGTCACGCGCCAGGAGATGGCGCGGGTCCTGCGCAGCCCGGAACTGCTGGCGCTGGTCGACGAGATCGCCCAGGTCTCGGGTGTGGACCCCTTCCTCGCCCGGGCCATCATCCAGGCCGAGAGCGCCTTCAACTACAAGGCTCGCAGCCGGGTCGGCGCCCTGGGCCTCATGCAGCTGATGCCTGCCACCGCCCAGCGCTTCGGCGTGCTCGATCCCTTCGACCCCCGCCAGAACATCATGGGCGGCACCAAGTACCTGCGCTGGCTGCTGGACTACTTCAAGGGCGATATCACGAAGACCATCGCCGCCTACAACGCCGGGGAGGGCGCCGTGGATCGGCATCGCGGCATCCCCCCCTTCCGGGAGACCCAGGCCTATGTGCCCAAGGTGATGGATCTCTATGCCAGGAGGCTGGTGCAGGCCGACCCCAAGGCCGCAGGCTCCATGGAGCTGCTCAAGAAGGGGCGCGGAGGATTCACCGTGGAGGAAACGCCTGTGGATACCTCCCAGGCGAGACAGATGGCCCAGGACATCGCCCAGGACCGCCGCACCAGCCCCCTCTTCCAGTGGGTCGATACCAACGGGCGGCTTCAGATCAGCGATCAGGCTCCGCCCCGGGGCACCAAGGGGGTCAAGGTCTTCGGCGGCAGCGGGAGCTGAACCTCTCAGCAGTCCGTGCCTTGCGCCCTGCAGTGCTTTGGGGGAAGGAGGGCCAACAGCGCCTCTTCCGTGTTGCGGGCCAGGGCCTCGACGCTGAAGGTTCCGCAGATTCGCGCGCGGCTGGCCTGGGCGCGGGAATTCCTGATCTCCGCTGACTCGCGGAGCAGTGCGGAGACTGCGCCAGCGATGGCGGCATCATCCCCCACCTCGGTCATGACGCCCACTTCTCCGGCGAGATGGGCCGCGTCGCCCACCCGGGTGGCCACGCAGGGGATGCCGCAGGCCATGGCCTCCCCCACCACGTTCGGGAAGCCTTCGTCGATCGAGGAGAGGACCAATACGGAGAGGGCGTTGTAGGCTCCCGGCATGGACTCGCAGACCCCAGGCCAGGAGACGCGTTCCGCGATGCCCAGGGAGCGGGCCAAGGCCTGAAGGGACTCCGAATAGGCCGGATCCCCAGCCCCCACGCAAACGAAGTGCGCGGTCGGCCATTCCCTGGAGAGCCGAGCCGCGGCGCGGAGGAAGGTGGGGTGATCCTTCACCGGGTTCAGCCGGCCTACGATGCCGATCAGCGGCACGCCCTCGGGGATGCCCCAGGCCATCCGCTGGGCCGTACCCTTGGCAGAGTCCGGAGCAAAGCGCTGGACATCGAATCCGTTGGGAACGACCAGCATTCTCGGCGAGGTCATACCCATGGCTTCGTGGTTCTGCCTCCCCGCCTCCGAGTTGAAGATGACGAGGTCGACGTACCGGGCCAGACGCATGATCCAACCGGACAACCAGCGGGAGCGCCTGGGAAGCTTGGCGTGGTCCATGCTGGTGCGACGGATTCCCCAGACGATCCGTCGGCGCAGGAGTCGACCCAGAAGCAGCACGGGGAGGTTCCCGCCGATGTAGCCGTGGAGGATTTCCGCCCGGGTGTGCAGGATCAGGGCCAGGAGGCGGGGCAGGGCCGTAAGGTAGCCTGCGATGCCCTTGCGCTTGTGGAGGCTGTGCAGGAGCACATGCGGGTGGGTGGCGAGCTCGGGCCAGAGTTCCCCCCCGTTGTGGTAACCCGGGTCGTAGTGGACCACCACATGGATCTCGAACCGTGCGGGGTCCATGTGTTTCACCAGCTCGCACAACTGCCGCTCCGCCCCTCCGGCCGCCAGGGAGTCGATGACGAAGAGCAGGCGAGTCTTCTCTGTCATCAGGGCTCCGGCCTGCGGGGAATGAACCGCTGCCTCAGGCGGGAGGCCAGGGATCGCAGGCGAATGAACCAGAGGAAGCGCCAGGAGGCGGATGCGCGATTGAGCAGGGTCTGCGGGCGATTGCCGAAGAGGCGCGCGATGGATGGAACGTCTGTCATCTCCGCCGCATGCAGTTCCAGCATGGTGCGGAAGCCCGCCAGTCGGCGATCGTCCCACCCGTTGTGGTGGTTGCAGACGGTCCAGATGCCGGTCGACTTGCTCTTGAAGCCCCAAAGCTGCTGGGGAATCCATGTGATGCCGTCCTGGTCGGAAAAGGGCCAGGACCAGAGGCCATCACTGATGACGGGGATCCCGAACTCCGCCAGAAGCTCCACGGTGGTGCGATCAAAGGAATGGGAGGGAGCCACCCAGGCCTCCGCGCGCACGCCCTGTGCGGCAAAGATGGCCAGGCCACTGCGAAGCTTCTGCGCCTGGACCTCCCGGGTGAGCCCTGCGAATTCGCTCTGGTGTGTCAGCCCCATGAGGCCCGGGTTCTGGTTGACGTAGACATGCTGGTAGCCGTGCAGGGCGATCGTCCAGCCCCTGGATTGCCAACCCCGGACACGGTCCCAGAAATCGGGTCGAGACGGGCCGACGATCAGCTTCGGGTCCCGGTTCTCGGGAACCACGGCCAGGATGGGGCGCACCTGGTGGTGGATCATCTGTGCTTCGAGGGCTTCCCAGACATCCCAGTTCATGCTTGGGCAGATGTCGTCGAAGCGGAGGATGTATCGGGGGTCAGGCATGAGAGATCCTGGCATTCAGCGCCTCTGAAGGCAGGTGCCGCGCTGGGACAGGGGCGCCGCAGGAGGCGTTCTGATTGCGATCGGATTTTCCCGCAAGGGCCGTCGTCATGCCGTGGTTCCTTTGCTATTCCCCTGGATTGTTGTATTTCAGTAGGATCTTTCCGTGATTGGCGAGGACCATTCTTGGCTTTTTTTGCGCGGACGGGTTAGGATTGGCGCTCTCAGGCATTCCTAGAAAGTCTCACAGAGAATTCGTCTCCACCCAAGCCGATTCGTGACTTCCGCCTCACCGGACTCAAGGGGCTTGAGATTACTCCGGAACCTCCACCGCCCCGAGTCCGCTGCATCCCCCCTGAACTCTGGAGTTCACCCCTGAGCCGCCTGCTGATCGTCACAACAGTGAAGAGCACGATCGAGGGATTCCTGCGACCCTACGCGGAGCATTTCCGCGCCCAGGGGTGGACCGTGGATGCCCTTGCCCGGGGTGCCACAAGGTCCCCCATCTGCCGGGAGGCCTTCGACCACTGCTTCGAGGCCGACTGGTCCCGCAACCCCTTGCATCCGAAGGGTATCCTCCATGCACCCTCCGCGTTGCGAGCTCTTGTGGCCGAGGGGAAATACGACCTGGTCCATGTCCACACTCCGGTGGCGGCCTTTCTCACACGCTTCGCCCTCCGCCGCATGCGCGCCGAGCGGGGATTCAAGGTGGTCTACACCGCGCACGGGTTCCATTTCCATGATGGCCGCGGGTTCATCGGGAATGCCCTCTTCGCGGCGGCGGAGCGGCTGGCGGGCCGGTGGACCGATCGCCTGGTGGTCATCAACCATTCGGATGAAAGGGAGGCGCTCCGCCTGGGCATCGTGGACCCCTCCCGGCTGCGGTACATGCCCGGGATCGGAGTGGACTTCGCGCAGTATGGTCCCTCGGCGACGTCCCCGGAGGAGATCGGCGCCGTGCGTCGGAATCTGGGGCTTCAGGAAGGCCAGCCGCTGTTCCTGATGGTGGCGGAGTTCAACCCGGGGAAGCGCCATCGGGACCTGCTGGTGGCCTTTGCCGCCCTGGAGGAACAGGCGGCGCATCTCGCCTTCGCGGGGGTAGGACCGGAAATGGAGGGACTCCGCCAGTGGTGTGCCCGGAGGGGGCTCTTGGACCGCGTCCACTTCCTGGGGCTGCGCCGGGACATCCCCGCCCTGCTGGGGGCATCTCTCGCCACGGTGCTCCCCTCGGAACGGGAGGGTCTGCCGCGCAGCGTGATGGAATCCATGGCGATGGGCACTCCCGTCATCGGGTCCGCGGCCCGAGGCGTCAGGGATCTCCTCGACGAGTGCGGAGGACTGAAGGTTCCCGTGGGAGACACCGAGGCGCTGAGAGAAGCCATGTCGAGCCTCATCCGCGATCCGGCAGCCGCGCGCAGGCTGGGAGAGGAGGCCCGGGGCAGGATGGGCCCGTACCACATCTCGAATCTCCTGCGGCTACATGAAGAACTCTACGAGGGCCTGCTGGGCGCAGCAGGAAGCCGGTAGTGACCGCGCGGTGGTTGGAGGCCCTGCGAGGCTGGATCGGGGGGCCGACCCTGACTCCAGGGAGCCGACGGAGGCTCTATACCGCGCTGGCGGTGGTATTGATGGCCATCGGGCTGGTCCTCTGTGCCGAGTACTTCGGTTTCTTCAGGATGGTCGACTTCTATCTGTATGAAGACTATGAGTAGATCTTGCCTCCTGCTGCGGATCTCGAGCTAGGTTTCCCCCCGGAGCCCGCCGAGGCACGGAGGGAGATCCCCATCCCTGGGCGTGGAAACCCGGTCGCCGCCCCGGTCTTGCGGAGAAAATCCAAGGCTCTCCGAGTCCACATAGGCTAATGTTGGTTGAACCCGAATCCAAGTTCGGCAGAATGGATTGAAAATTTCCGATCCTTTGTGGAGGAGCACCATGCGCATCGTCGTCGTCGGTCTCGGCTATGTCGGACTTCCCCTGGCGCTCGAGCTTGCGAAGAAGTTTCCCGGGACCGTGGGGTTCGATATCCACGCCGCCAAGGTCGCTGAACTGCAGAAGGGCACGGACCGGACCATGGAGGTGGCGCCCGAAGCCCTGCGCGCCACGACATTGAAGATGACCTCGAACCCGGAAGACATGCGTGGCGGAGATTTCTTCATCGTCGCCGTGCCGACTCCCATCGATGGCTGGAACCGGCCGGACCTCACGCCGGTGATCAAGGCCAGCGAGACGGTCGGGAAGGTGATCGGCAAGGGCAGCATCATCGTCTACGAGTCCACCGTCTTTCCCGGCGTCACGGAGGAGATTTGCGGACCCCTCCTGGAAAAGCAGTCCGGGCTCCGCTGCGGTGTGGACTTCAAGCTCGGGTACTCGCCGGAACGCATCAACCCCGGAGACAAGGTCCATACCGTGGACCGCATCGTGAAGGTGGTCTCCGGGCAGGACGAGGAGAGTCTCAAGATCATCGCAGGTGTCTATGGGGCGGTGATCACGGCGGGCATTCACGAGGCCTCCTCCATCAAGGTCGCGGAGACCGCGAAGGTCATCGAGAACACGCAGCGCGACATCAATATCGCCCTGATGAACGAACTGGCCATCATCTGCGAGAAGGTCGGTATCCGCACTTCGGAAGTGCTGACCGCTGCCCGCACCAAGTGGAATTTCCTCCCCTTCACGCCTGGGCTGGTGGGTGGGCACTGCATCGGCGTGGATCCCTACTACCTCACGACCAAGGCCGAGGAGCTGGGCTACCACCCCCAGGTCATCCTGGCGGGTCGGCGCATCAACGACGGCATGGGCGCATTTGTCGCCCAGAAACTCGTGAAGTTGCTCATCCAGCAGCAGATCCCGGTGAAGCGGGCGCGGGTCGGCATTCTGGGCCTCACCTTCAAGGAGGATGTGCACGACATCCGGAACAGCAAGGTCCCGGACATCGTCAAGGAACTGCAGCAGTTCGGCATCGAGCCGCTGGTCCACGACCCCATGGCAGGGAAGGAGGAGACCCACGAGGAATACGGCCTGGATCTCTCGCCCCTCCAGGATTTCAGGGACCTGGACGCCCTCGTCTTTGCCGTCAGCCACCGCGCATTCCTGGAGTCGGGGCTGGAGCCCCTCCTCGGATGTCTCAAGCCCACTTCCGTCTTCGTGGATGTGAAGTCCTGCTTTGATCCCCGGGACTTCCCCGACCGGATCACGTATTGGAGTCTCTGATGAATCGGTACCAGGTCCTCTCCGACCAGCTCAGGCAGACCCGCAGGCGTTGGCTCGTGACGGGCGCTGCCGGGTTCATCGGCTCCTCCCTTCTCCAGCGCCTTCTGGAACTGGACCAGACCGTCGTAGGGCTCGACAACTTCTCCACCGGGAATCCCGAGAATCTGGAGAGTGTTCGCGGAGCCGTATCGGGCGAGGCCTGGGGGCGGTTCACCTTCATCGAAGGCGATATCCGCGATCTCGAAACCTGCAGGGCGGCTTGCCTGGGCGCGCAAACCGTCCTGCACCAGGCGGCCCTGGGTTCCGTTCCCCGTTCCATCAAGGACCCGGTCACCACCCACCAGTCCAATGTGGACGGCTTCCTCAACATGCTCGTCGCCGCCCGGGATGCCGGAGTCGAGAGGATGGTGTACGCCTCTTCCAGTTCGGTCTACGGGGATGACCCAGGGCTCCCCAAGCAGGAATCCCGGACGGGAAACCTGCTCTCGCCCTATGCCCTCACGAAGGCCATCGACGAGCAGTACGCGGCGATTTTCGCGCGAAGCTACGGTTTCAAGGCCATCGGGCTCCGCTACTTCAACGTCTTCGGGCCGCGCCAGGACCCCAACGGCCCCTATGCGGCCGTGATCCCCAAATGGGTCCAGGCCCTCCTGAGGGGCGAAACCTGCCAGATCCATGGCGACGGGGAAACCAGCCGGGATTTCTGTTTCGTCGCCAATGCCGTCCAGGCAAATCTGCTGGCAGGCACCGCACCCGAAACTTCTCTCGGAGAAGTCTTCAACGTGTCCTTCGGCGGCAAGACCTCGCTGACCCAGCTCTACTGGATGATCGCGGATCGTCTGGCCTCTTCCCATTCGGACTTCGCGCGGAGAGACCCTGTCTACACTCCCCTGCGCGAGGGTGATATCCGCCACTCCCAGGCCGATCTGTCGAAGATCAAGGCACATCTGGGCTACAGCCCCACCCATTCCGTGGCTGGAGGTCTGGATGAGACGGTGCCCTGGTTCGCTTCCCACCTGGCCGTGTGCTGACCCGGCCCTTTCACCGAGACATCGCGAAGGGAGCTCCCATGCGATCTCAGCGCAGTGCTATCACGTTGGGGATGATCGCTCTCGGAATGAGCCTTTCCCACCCCGCTTGCGGCGGTGGCGAGAAGGCGATCCCTTCGAGTCCAGCGCCGCTGGTGGCCTGTTCCCCAGGGGCTGCCTCATCGCTCGTGGTCGATGTCACGAAGGCGCCCTACGGCGCGAAGGGAGACGGCACCACCGACGACAGGGAGGCCATCCAGAAGGCCATCAATGCCGTGGGGGGGACAGGGGGGACTGTCTACATCCCCGTCGGCACCTACATGGTGAACGCCCTGGCGAATCCCTATGGCAGCTACGGAATCGCCCTGAAGAGCCGCATGACGCTGCGCCTCTCCCCGGATGCGGTCCTGAGGGCCATCCCCAATGCCTCCTCGACCTATGCGGTGCTCTATGCGGGCGCGGTCAACGATGTGGTCATCACCGGGGGCACGATCGAAGGCGATCGCAGCGCGCACAAAGCCACGGGCGGCGAATCGGGCATCGGTCTCTACATCGCGAGTTCGCAATGCATCACGGTCGATGGGGTCACAGCCAGGGAGTGCTGGGGCGATGGCTTCTATGTCGAGGGGAGCCGGGGCTCCCGCAACATCCTCCTCGCGAACGTCATTGCGGACCACAACCGCCGGCAGGGGCTGTCCATTGTGCGGGTGGATGGCATGGTCGTGAGGGGTTCCACGTTCAAGAACACGAAGGGGACAACGCCGGAGACGGGCATCGATATCGAGCCGAACGATAACGAGACCGTCAACAACGTCACCATCACGGGTTGCACGTTCGAGAACAATGCCGGCGGCGGCGTGCTCTGCGGACCCCGGGTGAATTCTTCGAACTCCTTCGTGTCCAACGTGGTCCTGGATGGCAACACTGTCTTGAACAATGGCCTCAGCCCCGCGAATGGCGCTGTGCAGAATGGCATTGAAATATCGAATTGCTCAGGCACTCAAGTCCTAAATAATTCCGTATATAAAAATACGGGGACAGGGATTCAGCTTCGGGACCATGCAAATGCTACAATCATAAAAAATAACAACGTGTTTGAAAACATCGGGAATGGCATATACACAAGCGCATCCACGGGTTATGTCATAACTGGGAACACAGTGACAGGGAACAGAGGGCATGGCATTCTTCAGGGGGTGGCCACATCGGGGGATGTCAGTAATAACATCGTGTCAGGCAATGATTTGACTCCATGACCGACCATTTCACCCCTTCCCTGAATTTCATTAGAATTTCGAGATTGAATGAACAAATCGAGAATATCAATTATCCGGCCTGTGCCTGATGGGCAATGAGTTGAGGCACACATGCCGGTGAAGCTGAGCCTACCTCGCCGAATTTGGGATCGGCTTCCCCTGAGCCCCTCGAACCGAGGTGTCCTGAAGGCGGCCATCACCATCGGGTGCTTGACGATGCTGGTGAAGCTCTCCTCCGTTTTCAAGGAATCGATGGTCGCCTCGGCCTTTGGCACTTCGGATGCCTTCGATGCCTTTGTCGTGGCCTCCCTCGCCCCCAGTGTGGCGGTGGGGTTGATCTCGAACTCCCTCAACGCCGCCCTGATCCCCACGTACATCCGGGTCCGGGATGCCGAGGGGCCCCATTCCGCAGAGCGGCTGTACACCTCCATCCTGACCCTGAACCTGATCCTCCTGGGGTCCCTGTCGATCCTCATCGTTTCTACGACGGGGCTATGGCTCCCGCTGATCGCGTCGGGTTTCGCCCCGGCGAAGATGGCCCTGGCCACCCGCCTCGTCTACTGGTCCATGCCCCTGGTGATAGCGTCGGGACTGGCGACCACCTGGGGGGCGGTGCTGAATGCCCAGGAACGGTTCGGGGCCGTGGCCCTCAGCCCCGCCTTTCAGCCCCTGGCAATCATCTTGGCCATCGCGGTCGTGGGACGGACCTGGGGCGTGGGCGCCCTGGTCATGGGCACGCTCCTGGGAGCCGGCGCCGAGGCTGGTGTCCTCGGCCACAACATCCTCCGCAGGGGGCATTCCATCTGGCCTCGCTGGCATGGGATGACGGAGCATGTCCGGAAGGTGGTTGGACAGTACGGGGCCACCATTGCTGGCGCCTTCCTCATCACCTCCATGGGGCTGGTGGATCAGGGAATGGCGTCTGTGCTCGGCCCGGGCAGCAACAGTGCCCTGAGCTACGGAATGCGGATCCCCACGGCCGTCTCCGCCCTGGCCATGACGGCCCTTGGCACGGCGGTACTTCCGCGGTTTTCGAAACTAGCGAGCGAGGAGGACTGGCTGGGGTTCCGGCGCACGCTGTGGCGATATCTGATCGTGGTCGGGATCCTCAGCATTCTCCTGGCCATCCTGCTCGCGGCGGGATCCGGTTTCATCACGAAGATCCTCTACCAGCGGGGCCGCTTCTCCTCCCAGGACACCCACCTGGTCTCCCAGGTCCAGCTCTGGTACCTGCTGAGACTTCCCATCCCCATCACCGCGACGCTGCTTGTGAGGGCCCTCAACGCGCTGCGGGCCAACCAGGTCCTGGCCACCATTGCGATCCTGCAGGCCGTCCTGAACGTCATCCTGGACTGGGTGCTCATGAAGCGGATGGGCACTCCCGGGATCGCCTTGGCCTCTCTGGGGGTGTCGATGGTGGCCTTCAGTTGCGTTTCGGTGTCCGTGTGGTGGCTGCTGAACCGCCGTTGCAAGGAGGTCCATTCCCATGGATGAACAGGCCGTTCGCATCTTCGTGGCCGGCGATATCTGTCCCGTCGGAGAGGTCCAGGCGGCCTTCCGGGGGGACGACCCTGAAAAGGTGTTCGGGGATGTGGTCCCGATCATCCGGGGCTGCGATCACGCCGTGGCGAATCTGGAATGCCCCCTCTGCGAGGACCTCCCCCCGACCCTGAAGTCAGGTCCCAATTTGCGTGCCCCGGTCCAGGTCGCGGTTGCCCTCCGAAAGGCCGGATTTTCTGCGGTGGGGCTTGCCAACAACCACGCCATGGATTTTGGCGAGGCAGGATTGGCGAGCACGCTGGAGGCCTGTGGCTCTTCGGGGCTTTCGACCTTCGGGGCCGGGGCCTCCTTGCCCATGGCCCGGCGGCTCCACATCACCACCATTCGGGGGTTGCGGGTGGCCTTTCTGGCCGTGGCAGAGGATGAA
The DNA here is from genome assembly GCA_043723905.1 of Holophagaceae bacterium. Classification (GTDB taxonomy): domain Bacteria; phylum Acidobacteriota; class Holophagae; order Holophagales; family Holophagaceae; genus JAYREN01. Next base: position 12,011 of record JAYSNJ010000028.1, on the reverse strand, counting down.
CGGTGCCTGGCGAGCATGGCTTCTGCGGGGGTGAGTCCTGTGGACCCCATGTCGATGGTGCGAGCGCTGGCCGAGCACCGGGGCCAGTACGATCGCCTCGTTGTGCTGCTCCACGGGGGGAGCGAGGGGTTCCAGTACCCCAGTCCCTGGCTAAGAGATGTGTGTCGCTTCCTCGTGGAGCAGGGTGCGGATGTGGTCCTTTGCCAGCATTCCCACTGCATCGGGTCCATGGAAACCTACCGGGATGCCACCATCCTCTACGGTCAAGGCAATTTCCTCTTCTCCTATGCGGGGCACGGGGCCTTGGGCGGGCAGGGTCTGGGCGTCATCATCACCTTCCGCCCCGGTCTTCCCGCGGAAGTGGGATTCCAGGTCATCGAGCAGAATCCTGCAGGCCCCGGCATCCGCTGCATGTCCACCGAGGGGGCCCGGCAGGTGCTCGCAGGACTCCGGGCGCGCTCGGGGGTGCTTGAGGACCCTGGTGCCTATTCCAGCGAATGGGAGGCATGGTGCGCCGCCCACAGAAACGCATACCTATCGAGGATATTCGCCTTCGGGCTGTGGCTCAGCCTGCTGAACCGGCGGTTCTGGATGTTCCGCCTGCTCTCGGCGGCGACCCTGCTGAAAATCTACAACATCCTCAACTGCGAGAGTCACCGAGCGGCCTTTCGCCAGGGACTCGAGCAGCTCATACGCAGGAGTCCGGGCCGTGAGGGCAGGAGCTGACAGCCAGGCCTGAGCGCCGTTCTCATCCATTCGGGTGGCTTGGTTTCATCCCATCCCTCAGGGCATTCAGGTGCATGACCCCGATGGGCGTGGGTGCGGCCTCGCGGAAGCCATCCGGCCCCCGTCGGAATAGCGTGTTGGTGTAAATATCATTCAGGACAAAGGCGTAGGAGATTTCTCCGATCACCCACTGGTCGCCTGATTTCATGAAGTCGTACGTCATGCTGGTGAATCCTTGTTCGTTGCTGATCCGCAGCGCCAGATCGCAGGCCTCCAGGGGCAGGTCAGCCTCCTCGACCTTTCCCCAGAGGCCGCTGCCGCTGGCCCGGAAATCATGGGGCCGGTTCTTCCGCACGAAAACCGAGACCAGATCCTTCCCTAGCGTCGTGATGCGCCAGTCGGAGTCGGTAGGGATGAATTCCTGGAAATACGCATACCTCGGCCAGGCCTCCCGGTACCGATAGCGCAGGGCCAGGAGGAGATCGCCCCTTTTGAGCCGAGGAATGAAGTAGTACTTGGCCAGAGCCTTGTCCCAGATGGACATTCTCTTGAATATCCGGTCCAGCAGGACCAGGGCCTCTTCCCTGGAACGAAGCAGGGCCACGCCGCTGGCGCTGGCGCCGCAGTGGGACTTCGTGACCATGGGGTAGGCTGCCCGGACGACGTGGTCCCGGGCTGCAGCCTCTTCGAAATAGACCCAGGTCCCGGGCGTCGGGTAGTGGTGCTGCCGGAGGAAGAGGGTCTCCCGGATCTTGTCGTCGTAGAGCCAGAGCATCTTCTGGCTCGGAAAACAGGGGAGGCCCATGGCTTCGATCAGGGGGATCTTGGCGCGAGCCTCGGCCATGCAGCTGGGATCGCTCATGATGACCCGCCAGACGAAGGCACCCAGGCCCTCCAGCTGCTCCATCCAGTCGTCATTGCCGATCCGGATGATCCGGTATTCCAGACCGAGCAGGTCGCAGGCAGATCGGAATTCCTCGAGCCATTCCACGCCCATTCGATCACAAAGGCCAATTACCATCCCGACATCCTTTTCTCCAGGCACCCCGGGAGGGGGGCGGGCCCGGTCATGCAGAAGCTTCCCAAGCCTCCTCCCCCATCAGGGCCGGGCTGGTCGGAAGCAGAAAAAACAAGGAGAAGGCCATGATCCCTTCGGCACAAAACAGATGATTGTGGCTCACCGTGAGGATCAAGATGTTGCATACCATGAGCGAGAGCAGTGCCCACCGTGTCGTGGGTGAAAAGCTCGAAACCAGGTACCTGTATATGTAGATGGAAAAAACGCCCAGAAAGGCGATGAGCCCGATGGGACCCACGTCCACCCAGATTCCGAGATAGGTGTTGTGAGTTCCAGTGATGAATAATTCCTTCCTTGGGATTCGCCCCTGGGAATCATACCCAGCCATGGAGCCAAGGCCATAGCCGTACCAAGGCGCTGCGCTGACGATCGGGATCCAGTGCTTGAGGAGAGCAACCCGTGATTCATCGTCGCCCGATTGGCTTTCAGAAAGATCCACCATCCTGGAGAGCTTCTGATCATTCGCGAGCCTGGATACAGAACTTCCCATGACCCGGTTGTCGAACAGGAATGGGACGACTACGATCAGGGCGCCAGCCCCCACCAGGAGCCATGCCTTTATATTTCGTCGTTGAACAATCAGGATATTCATCAAAAAAATAATGGTCAGCAATAATGCCGCCTTGCGGCTGGCGCTGAAATAGATGATCGCGACTCCCGAAATCCGGCCCACCCAGGCGACCCAGCGGGTGGCCCAGGTGGAAAGGATGATGACCACCACGCAGACATAACCCGCCATGTTGGGGTTGCCCCACAATCCGGCGAACCGTTCCTTCGAGGCTTCGTAGGCGTCACCCGCCAAGGCATCCGGAGTGACAATGGACTGGAAGGAGGGGTATATGACAACCAACAATAGAAAAAGTATGTTAAAGAACAATATCCATTGTGTGCAGTTCGCAAAAAAATGCAAATGTTTGTATTTTTGAACAAAAATAGCCATGGATATGGCAAATACAATGGTATAAAAAATAATGGTTATGGCTTTGGGTAATACAGGAATAGGAGATACAATGACTCCCAAAATTAAATAAAAAGCTAACCATGCCAGATAGGGTCCCATGGGCGAAAGCAGTTTGCGGATGGGGGCTGATTGTGCAATGACTGCTAAAATTATGCAAAAAAGTATCCAGAATGCCCTAAGTCCCATGCTGGAATATCTTCCGAGGATCGGAAGGACTCCGCTGAGCATCGGCATCACGGCTAAGGCAAGCAGAATGTGTTTCGCTGGAATTTTCGTTGGAACTGTTTGGGACGATGGGACGTCCCATTCTGTCGTTTTGGCATCATATCCATCATTTGTCATGGATGACTCGACGACAGCGCTGGATTGATCGTATTGGCATATTAAATTCAATTCGCCGTGTATTTGTAGTGGTACGCATAGCGGTAGTGTTGGTTGTTGTACCCGATCCCCGTAGCCTTGACATCATTGAAGATGCAGCCCTTGATTTCCACGCCGACTTTCTCGAGGCGCTTCTGGCAGGTATGGATCTCGTCCAGCGTGTTCTCGCCGGATTTCGCGATGAGCAGGACGGTGCCGACTTGGGTTCCGATGATCGTGGCATCGGTGACGGAGAGCAGAGGCGGGGCATCGATGATTATAAAATCATAGGCTGTTGATGCCTCCCCGAGGAATTCCGAAAAACGGGGAGAAGCCAGGAGCTCCGAAGGATCCGGAGGAATAATCCCGGAGCTCATCAACTCCAGACCCGGGATCTCGGTCTTGTGGATGGCCGTTTTCCAGGCCGAACGGCCGGAGAGCACTTCGGAAAGGCCACCCATGCGGTTCTTCAATCCGAAATAATGATGAAGGGTGCCTCGGCGAAGATCTCCGTCCACGACCAACACTCGCGAGCCGGCCTGGGCCAAGACGGCGGCAAGGTTGCTGGACACGAAGGATTTCCCGATGGACGGCGAAGGGCCAGCCACCATGATCACGCCGTTCGGGGCCTCTCTCATGGAGAACTGGAGCATGATGCGGAGGCTTCTCAGGCTTTCGGTGGCGAGATCATCCGGATTCAGGGCGGCCAGAAGGTGGGATCCCTCGCTGCGTCTGCCGATCGCTTCGGTGTGCTCACCCTGGGCAGCGCTGTGGGGGATGGTCACGAACACGGGGAGCCCCAGCTTGGATTCGATGAGCCGGTGGTCCTCGAGGCCGCGCCGGAGCAGGCGTCCCAGCATGGCCAGGCCGAGGCCGAGGAAGAGCCCCATGAACGTGAAGGCCGCGACCACCATCCCCTTCTTGGGCCTGACGGGCTCAAGGGGAGGAAAGGCCGAGTCCACCACCCGGGCCTTGCCCACCTCCCCGGCCAGCGTGATCTGCAGATGCTGAATATTGTTGAGCAGGGCCGTATAGAGTTCCGTGTTCACCTGCACATCGCGGGAAAGCCGCACCACCTCCTGCTGGGTCCGGGGGAGGGTCCTGACCTTGGCGCCGACCTGGCCGACCTCCCCCTCCAGTTTCTGGATCTGCTGATCGAGGGTGCTGACCACATCGGAACTTTCCCTGTAGGTGCGCAGCAGTTCTTCTTTCCGCTGCCGGAGTGCAGAGATCTGGGCGTTGAGGGTGGAACTCTGCTGGAGGGCGATGTCGGCTTCGCGCGTCAGGTCCACCGATCCGGATCGGCTGCGGAACTGATTGAGGCGAGTCTCGGCCTCGTCGAGTCTCGCCTTCAGCGCGGGCAACTGCTCCTGGAGGATCTCGCGCATCTTCGTAGCCTCAGCGGCTTTCCTTTCGGAGTTCTGCCGGAGGTACTGATTCAGGATCTCGTTGAGGATTTTGGCGCTCTTGTTGGGATCCGGGTGTTCCAGGCTCAAGCCCAGGAGGGTGGCCGGCGTGTTGGCCGATTTGCCCTTCTCCATGATGAAGAGCGTGGCGCGGAGATCTGCAACGGCCTTCTGGATGGGCTTGCGGGCCACCTGGAATTTCTGGCCCACCTTGCCGTAGATGCGCCGCACCTGGAGCCTCAGGTCATGGCCTGCGAAGGCTCCCGTGAGCATTTCGCCGGGATGACCTGTGGCGAGGACGGACCCATCTGGGGCCTCCCACCGGAGGGTGCCGTTCCCCAGCATCGTGATGGGAAAGGACTGGCCCCGCAGGGCCTCTGGGACCTCGAAGGCCTCGATCTCGAGGCGGGGGGCGGTCGCCTTCCCGCGGACCAGGGCCCGGCCGATCAAGGGCATGAGCACGGGGTGGGCCTCGATATCCAAATCCAGTGCCTCCACCGTGCGGCCCAGGACCAGATTGCTGCCCAGCAGTTCGATCTCAGTCTTGGCTTCAGCGGGCTCGGAGAAGAGGCTCTCCATCCTCGCGAAGGCAGCCTCGTTGGAGGGGTGCTGCTTCTGGGCCTCGATCTGAAGGAGGGCTTCGGCTTCAAAAATGGGCGTGGACCTCCAGGCATGGAAGGCGCCCATGGCAAGGAACAGGAAGGTCGCACCCAGGATCGGGTAGCGCCCATCCCAGAGGAAGGCCAGGACCTCACTGAGATCGAAATCCTCGGATTTGTGGGGTGCCACCGGCTGCCTGGAGGCGTGATCTGCAGGGGCGAGCCGGGGATCAGGGGGGAGCGGGGAATTCATGCCGACCTTTGTCTATGAGTCAGACGCGGCAGCCAACCCGCCACGGAATGGTTGATGATATCGAAGGCTTCCCGGAAGGCCTGTGGCCCCTGGCGAAAGGGGTCCGAAATTTCCCGAGGGGGAGAAGCCAGCCACTGCCCGAGCAGGAAGACCCGTCCCCGGGCGCTGGGAACCAGAAATTCACACCAGTCCCTCTGGGATTGCTCCATGACGAGGATGAGGTCGGCAGAGAGGGCCATAGTGGGCGTGCACTGCCTTCCTCGGTGACCGGAGAGATCGAAACCCCGCTCCAGCATGATGCTCTGGACATGGGGATCCACGGGACAGCCCACGAGTGCGTTCAGGCCCGCAGACTCCACGCGGACCCTGGGACTCAAGGCCTCGGCGAGGAGAGCTTCGGCAATCGGGCTGCGGCAGTGATTGCCCTCGCACAGGACCAGGATGGATTTCAAGGTGGGCCTTGCTTTCAAGTGGAGAGATCCTCAGGGGGGACGGAAGACAGCCGGGTCGGCCTAGCGGTTCTTGAAATACCGGATCTCCGCGGCGGTCAGAGCCGTGGATGAGACGGCGGAGACGGTGGGGAGCAGCATGCTCATGACGCGACTGAAGCGCACGAGAGTCCCAGCGTCCACGTACACGATGTCGCGAGGCCCCAGGAGGAAGCGGTCGGCCAGCACCATGGCAGTGGGGTTGCGGGCATCCAGATGATAGACGTCGACAGAGTTCACAGCGCTGGCCTGTCGGATGACGTAGATGGAACGCGCATCGGCGCTGACCCCCTGGATGCCACCGGCTTCCGTGATGGCCTGAGCCAGCGAAAGATTTCCGTGGAGGAGGGGCATGGTGCCCGCCCTCACGACTTCCCCCAGCATGTAGACGGGCTCTTCCTTGCCGCTGGGGACATGCAACGCATCGCCATCCTTCAGGACGATCTGGCCCAGGCGGTTGCCCGCAGCCATCAGGGCCTGGAAGTTCAGCTTCCAGCTCTGCTCGCCCCGGGTCAGGACCAGGCGGCTGTCGTCGGCCGTGGGCAGGAACCCGCCGGAGCGGGCGACCGCCTCAGACAGCGTGAACGGCACGTCGGTCACGTTGTAGACGGCGGGATTGCGGACCTCTCCGCCGATGTAAATCTTCTGGGAACGGTAGGCGAGGACCTTGACATCGACCTGGGGCTTCTGGAGCACCTTGGCGAGCTGGAGGGTGAGTCGGTCGCGCACCTCTGAGACCGTCAGCCCGCCCACAGCCACCTTGCCGATATAGGGGAAGTAGAGAGTGCCGTCATCGTCCACGACCGTGCCCGAGGCGGCGTCCGTGCGGAACTGGCCCAGGGGAAGGGTGATCTCCGGGTGGTCCCAGACCGTGACCAGGAGAATGTCCTGGGCTCCCACGCGGTAAGAGGGCAGTTTCCCCGTCAGAAGTCCGGTGAGGGACGGGGGTTCCGGCTTCCGCTGGGCCATCACGACTTCCGGGGTGAGCGGGCGCAAGGTCACCTTGAGCCCCTCGAACTGGGTGGTCTCGGGCCGACTGGGCCTGGAGTCCAGCTTCATGCCCGGGGCCGTGCAGGCGGTCAGCAGCAGCGTGGCGCCCAGAGCCGCCGCGCAGGTGAGTCGACGCGAGCGGGAGGATCCGCCTTCGGGAGTGGGCTGGTCGGGTCGAAGTTCAAGGAACATGATGGCCTCCGGGTCGGCGCGAGCATGACAGCACTATTCATCAAACACGAAAATGGGTGTGAGCAGCCGTAATTTTCCCCAAATTCCCGACTAAAATCCAGGTGATTCGGTGATGAATCAGATTGTCCCAAGAGGGGATCCGTTACCCTCCCGGTCCAGGATCCCTACTCCACGAAATCCAGATCCCGCCCTGCGGTCTCGGCCATGCCCCAAAGGGACACCAGGGCCAAGGCGAAGCAGACGAGGCCTACTGCCCAGGCCGAGCCGATATAGCCCAGGGGGCCGCGGAGCATCACGAAGCCGCCGGTGATGAGGGGCACGGCGCCCCGCACGAAGTTGGGCACGGTGGTGGCGACGGTGGAGCGCAGATTGGTCCCGAACTGCTCGGCGGCGATGGTGACGAAGACGGCCCAGTAGCCCACGGCCAGCCCCAGGAAGCCCGAAAGCAGGTAGAACAGCATCGGCGTCAGGCCCCGCAGGCCCAGATAGGCGGCTACGCCCAGCATGGCCGCCAGGAGGAAGAGCAGTATGACCTTCCGCCGTGATCCCATGAGCTGGCTGAGGATGCCCGAGGCCAGGCTGCCCAGGGTGATGCCGCTGTAGCAGAAGGCCACGGCCGCACCCGCGGTCACGGGGCCTGTGACGCCGATCTGGGGCGCGAATTCCGGCGCCGAGGTGATCAGGATCGCCACCACGAACCAGGTGGGCAGGCCGATGAGGATGCAGCGCAGGTAGCGCAGGAAGCGCTCCCAGGAGGTGAAGAGACTGAAGAAGTCCCCCCGCTTCACGTCCTGGTGACCGAGGTCCTGGAACATGCCGCTCTCCCGCAACCCGAAGCGCGTAGCCAGCAGCAGCAGGCCCAGGCCCCCGCCCACCAGGTAGGCTGTCCGCCAGGGGAAGTACTTGCCCACGAGGCTGGCCGTCACCGTCCCGAAAATGCCCACCCCCGCCACGATGGCCGTGCCGTAGGCCCGGAGATCCCTGGGCAGGATCTCGCTGACCAGCGTGACAGCCGCGCCCAGTTCCCCCGCCAGACCCAGGCCCGCCAGGAAGCGCCACAACGCGTAGGCGGGGATTCCGTGGACGAAGGCGTTGGCGATATTGGCCACGGAGTACAGGGCGATGCTGCCAAAGAGGGTGGACAGGCGCCCCTTCTTGTCGCCCAGTACGCCCCAGAGGATGCCCCCCAGCAGCATCCCCACCATCTGCGCGTTGAGCAGCAGGAAGGTGGCCGAGACCTGGGCGTCTCCCGGAGGCACACCCAGAGCCGTGAGGCTCGCCTGGCGCACGATGGGGAAGAGCAGGAGATCGAACATGTCTACGAAGTAGCCCAGGGAGGCCACCAGAACCGTGAGGCTGAAGAGGACGCGGAACCTGGAGGGGCTGGACATGCCCCCATGAAAACACGGAGGCCCGGCCTGCACCAGGAGGCCGGATCAGCGTCTGCGGGGGTGCAGTTCCAGAGGCCTGCCGTCCACGGCCTCCCCGGGCTGAATGCAGAGTTCCCGGGCCAGGGTGGGTGCCAGATCGACGATCCGGACCGGTTCGGGTCGGGATTCGGCCTTCCAGGGCCCCCAGAAGATCAGGGGCACCCGGCGATCCGTGTCACTGGGATGGCCATGGTTGGCCGCATGGGCGGGGTCATCGATCATCACGAAGGGCTTGAAGGCCACCAGGAGATCCCCGGAGCGCCCCGGCACATAGCTTAGCCGGAGGCGCTCGCGCAGGGAGCGCTTCGCCGGGTCCGGATGGGCGGTGGGATCCAGGGTTTCCAGTTCCTCCCCGGTGCAGGCCTCGGCCACGTCGGTGTCCTTCCGGGCCAGTTCCGAGGCCGTCTGCAGCACCTCGCTTCGGGTCCGCCCACTGGCGCGCAGTCCGGTCTCGTCCAGATAGAGCTGGGGGGAATCCGTCTCCCTGAACAGGGCCGATGCCGTGCCCAGCCGCTGGCCCACGGCCTGGTCCAGGGAACGGCCCCAGGCCCGGATATCCAGACGCTTGGCCACGATCCCCTGGCCCTGAAGCCGTTCCGGGAAATCGTTTCCCCCGTGATCGGCCGTGAGCACCACCCACACACCCGGGATCCGGGCCCGCAACCTCGCCAGGAAGGTCCCCAGGGCTCGGTCCAGTCGACGGATCTGGTCCCGCATCTCGGGCCCCTGGTTGCCGAAGTCGTGACCCACGTAGTCCGTGGCCGAGAGGCCCAGGGCGAGGAGATCCACCCCGCGCCCGCGGCCCAGATGCTCATGCTCGAGCAGGACCTCCGCCGCATCCAGGATGCTCTGATCGAAGAAGGGCGAGGCTTTGAGGCGGTTCCAGAAGGCCCCGTCCAGGGGCATGCCCACGGCCTGGATCAGGCGTGGGAGGCCGAAGGTGACCTGCTTGCCCCGGATGGTGAAGGTGCCGCCCGGCTCCGGCGCCCCGCTGGTGGCCTCCCAGAAGAAGCTGGCGGATTGGGCTTGTTCCAGAAATCGCCGGTTATGGGCCTGAAGCCACTCGGGGAGAGCCTTGGCGTAGGCCGTGGAGGTGGTGAAGCCCACCCCGGGTTCGAACCAGTAGACCCCGTCCCCCTGGGCGCCCGCCATGAGGATCGCCGCCCGATCCTTGCCCGTTACGGCGAAGCTGCGCCCCCCAGGGATCTGGGCCCGAAGCCACTGACCGAGGGTGGTGCCCCGGAAGTTCAGGGTGCTGGCGCCCCGCTCCGGCGCGCCCACCAGGGGCGACGCAGGGTCGCTCACGCAGTACATCCATTTGCCTGATGGGCGATCCCACCAGAGGTTCTCGGTGATGCCGGTGTGGGAGGGATGGCGGCCGCTGAGGATCACCGAATGGCCCGGCCCCGTCTCCGTGTAGCCATGGTCCTGGTAGGCCGCCTGGAAGTTCGTGCCTTCCCGCGCCAGCCGTCCGAGGCCCCCCGGCAGATCCCTGCCCCACCGCGCCATGAGTTCCGCCGAACACTGGTCCACGGAAATGACCACCACCAGGGGGGGACGCGGGGCTCCAGGCGCGGGCAGGGACAGGACCAGGGCGGCGAGGATGACGGTCAACAGGCGCATGAAGCCTCCGTTGCCAGTATCCCGAAAAAGGCCTCAGCCCTGGCCGAGGATCTCCTTCAGGGCCATCACGTGCTGCTGAAAGGCGGTCCGCCCCTCGGCGGTGAGGTGCAGGTAGGTGCGGGGCTTGCGGTCCACGAAGGTCTTGTCCTGGACGAGATAGCCGGCCTCCTCGAGCTTCAGGAGATGGGCGCCGAGGTTGCCATCGGAGAGCTTCAGGAGGTTTTTTATGTAGGTGAAGTCCACCCGGGCGTCCGCGTCCAGGGCCGCCAGGGCGGAAACGATCCGCAGGCGGACGGTCTGGTGGATGACCTCATTGAGTTCCGCCATGGCTCACTTCCAACGGAGCTTGACGTAGAGGCCCGGCACGAAGAGCCCGCCGCCGCCGAAGAGGGCCATCCAGAGCATGAAGTACCTGTGCGGCAGGCAGGAGCGCCCCACCAGCGTCGCCAAGGTGACCATGAGTCCTATGATGCTCAGTATTGGGCTCTTCAGCCAGATTCCCATCAACACATAGGCCAGCATGATGATGCTGACGATCAGGGTCATCTCGTCCACACCGTTTTTCTTCGGGATCGTGAGCCCCAGCGTCATGGCATAAGCCATGATCGCCAGCCAGAAGAGCGTCAGCTGTCCCAACATTTTTTTCGCCTGCTCGCTCTGGACCATCCCCTTCCGGTGGTGGAGATATCCCGCCAGGCCAGTGCCGATCATGCCCAGGACCGGAAGCACCATCCAGATCCGGCCGGTATCCTTCGGGGAGAGATAGCTCAGGGTGAACCCGAGGATCCAGATGGCCCCCCAGAGCACAAGATTGGTGCCCATCTGGCTTCCGGCCACGGCTCTGCGGGTCTGGCGGGCCACCTGGTCGATATCGGCCAGGGCTTCCCGGGCTTCCTCCTGGGTGATGGGGGCCATGTCTTCTCCTGACAATCCTTCAAGTGTAGATGACCGGCGGGTGGCGACGGGCTAGCGGATGCCGACCTGGATCAGCAGCATGTTGTTGCTGGAGGTCTCGTTCTCCCAGAACAGGACCATCTGCCGGGCCTCGGGGAGGGGGACCTTGCCGTTGGCCAGCAGCGTGGGGTACAGGGCCTCGTAGGCCTTTCCGATCTGGGAGAAGGAGCCTGTGAACACCGTGGTGGCGCAGGTGAAGGGAGCCAGTGTGCGCACCATGCAATCCGCCGAGGCCTTCGTCCCCTTGGGGACCAGCACGCCCACCTCCATGCCGAAGGCCTTCTCGGGATCGGCGGTCATCCCGTGGTAGACCACCTGGAGGGGCCCCAGGCTGGCGAGGCCGGAGGCGGCGAGGGCCTTCTGAAGCTGGGGCACCAGCTGTCCCATCCGGACGGGAATGTCCTTGTGGGTGGCCTGGGTGCTCAGGTGGAAGAAGGTGCCTTCGGCGAAGGTCTGGACGGCCGCGGGGCCCGTGAAGAAGGCGGGCCTCTCCAGCAGCTTGCCGGGGACTTCAGGACCACCCGCCATGAGCGTGGCACAGCAGAGAGAGAGGAGGAAACGGGAAGGGGTCATGGGGGCCTCCTTGGGGCCTGGGTCCGAGATCACCGCGGCACCATTACCGAGGAGAACTCTGCAATACAGAGTAATCTGCAAATATGTAGAGTCAACCCCCTCTCGAAAATAAAAATGGGCCCGATTCCGGGCCCATTTTTAAAACGGCGAAAAACCCTAGCCCATGGTGGCGACCATCACGGCCTTGATGGTGTGCATGCGGTTCTCGGCTTCGTCGAATACCACGCTGTGCCGGGAGCGGAAGACTTCGTCGGTCACTTCGCGGATATCAAAGCCCAGTTCCTTCTGCTCCTTGGCGAGCTTGGTCTCGAAGTCGAGAACCGCATGCACACCATCAAGGCCGTGATGGTCGCCACCATGGGCTAGGGTTTTTCGCCG
>JAYSNJ010000027.1:0-29797 GCA_043723905.1 Holophagaceae bacterium | reverse complement strand
ATCTTCCCTTGGGAGGCCGAGCTTGGAGTTGACGCGCCAGAGGAGTTCAGCGCCGCTGGCCTTGGCCAGGCCCCAGAACTGGAAGCCGTAGAATCCACGATCCGCGAGGCACAGCATGCCCGGAATCAGGGCGGGAATGACCTCGTCGGCGAGGACGCGCTCGCTGGTGGAGAAGCCTCCCATGCGGCTGGCGAACAGGACGTGGGTGCCGCTCTCGACCAGGGAGACGAAGCGGATCTGGGGAAAGGCACTGGTGCCGCGTGATGTGGAAGGACGGCCAAACTCGGCTTCGATGATGGGATCGTCGGGAACATCCAGGGTGCTGCCGTCCAGGCTGACGACCCGCCATTGGCGGTACCAGGCGCCGCGGGTGTCCTGGGTGGCGATGGGCTGGACGATCTCGTCATGAAGGCGCTGGAGGGGTTCCCAACCGAGACGGGACCGGGCCTGGGAGATGGCGGACTTCCCGGCGATTCGAATTTCAGGGTCGCCATCCTGGAGCCACCGGATGCCCTCCATCAGGCAGCGCAGGACTTCGCGGCAGGAGGCTTGGGTGAACAAGGCCAGTGCGATGACGTAATAGATCACCACATGGGCGGGCAGATCCCGATGGCGCCGACTGGCCCGCCCCGTGGCACACAGGACGGACTCGACCCGGTCTGCCGGAAACACCCGAGCCACCACCCCGAGGGTGATGAAGTCTGAGATTCGCGTTCCACCCTCAAGCTTGGCTGCGGTTCTGGCCATTGTGAGCCCTACACCGAATCTAGGCCCTCAGTGGCCCCCGTCAAGACTTAAGTGAACGGTATTATGGTTAGGCCGGAGTGGGTGGCCGCACGGTTGCATTGAGCTTTCTGTCCGGCGATGCAGCTTGATGCAACCTCGAAAGAAACGGCTCGGTTGGTCGGCCACAGAGCTTCTCTCGAGCCACGCACGCTACCAGCCCTACTGAATCCACGAAGCGCAAGACGTCGATGACCTCTCCTGCGGAATGCCGTGGCGAGACCTCTGTCGGACCATACCAACGTGCTAGCTGCGCGCCGGTTCCGTGAGTGAATTCATCCAGACGATCCTTGAACAATGATGCGAGTGAGGCCATAACTCCCAGGGCCGGTTCGGTCCGGCTCACTGCACGAGCCATTGTTTCGAGTTTTGTGCTCAGCTTGCCTGCGAAGAAGTGGTCAATTTGATCATTGGTGGCCACAAACCCGAACCAGCAGCCACGGACGCAGGACTCAAATACTGGCCGCATCATGGCAAATGCAGAAGTTCTTGCTCCGTGTGCTGCGAGCAGCAATGTTGCTTCGCGATGGTCGAGGCAAATGCATAGACTCGCGACTGCAAGCTTCTTTGCTTGAGAGAGTTCCGCCTCGGTGCCGAGAGTGCAGGCAATGAAGGCGCTCGTGGCAGCTGAGTCGTTCAATGCCTGTTGGAGGACGGCTTCTTGTGGCTGCACGAAGACCTCGTTTCTGCGGCCTAAGACCAAATAGCAAAATGGTGATTGATATGATTGGGGTTGCGAGAGTGCGGATGAGTCACGAATCCACCCGAGGTTGACCGATTTCGTCCGATGGGGTCCCGTATTACGGGGTGGGCAGTTAACTAGTAATTATGCGTACTCCCGGCGAGGGCTGAAGTTCGCATAAGAGGGTTTGTGGGGTTACAAGTTTTGGAAAAAAACGGGTTGGATGGATTGTGTATAGTGACAGGCATACAAAAATTCCCCGGTTGAGCTTCCCCCATCCTCAGTCCCCGAAGGAGATCCCCAGGTCCCGGCCGGTCTGCATGGTGTCGCAGTCCAGGGGCACGCCCTTCATGCGGCCGGCCACTTCGGCCAGGGGCACGTAGTTCACGTTGGGGAAGGCCAGGGCCACCATGATGCCGCTGTGGCCCTCGTCCAGGGCCCGCACGGCGGCGGCGCCGAAGCGCAGGGCGGCGAGGCGGTCGAAGGTGGTGGGCGATCCCCCCCGGAGGAGATGGCCCAGCACCACCGTGCGGGCATCCTTGCCCGTGAGGGCCTGGAGGGCCTTGGCCACCCGCTCGCCCACGCCGCCCAGGCGCTCGGCCTGGCCGATCTCGGCGGGTTCCAGGATGGCGCGATGGCCATCCGCGGGTTGGGCGCCCTCGGCCACCACCACCAGGCTGTACATGCGGCCGTGGGCGTCCCGTTCCCGGATCTTGGTGGCCACCTTCTCCAGATTGAAGGGGACTTCCGGGATGAGGATGGAGTGGGCGCCGCCCGAAATGCCCGCATGCAGGGCGATCCAGCCCGCGTAGCGGCCCATCATCTCCACGACGATGATGCGCTGATGGCTCTCGGCCGTGCTGTGGAGGCGGTCCAGGCATTCCGTGGCGAAGGACACGGCCGTATCGAAGCCGAAGGTGGTGTTCGTCTTGTCCAGATCGTTGTCGATGGTCTTGGGCACGCCGACGACCCGCAGCCCCTTCTGGGCCAGGGCGTGGGCGATGGTGAGGGATCCGTCCCCGCCGATGGAAACCAGGGCGTCCAGTTCCCGCTTGCCGAAGAACTCCAGGATCTCGTCCGTGCGGTCGATCTCCCTCACCGTGCCATCGGGCATCTTCACGGGGTAGTGCAGGGGGTTGCCCTTGTTGGTGGTGCCTAGGATCGTGCCGCCCAGGTGGGCGATGCCCCGCACCTTGTCCCGGGTGAGCTTGAAGACGCCGCCCTCCGGGTAGCGTTCGGGAAACAGGATCCCGTTGAAGCCCTCCCGGATGCCGTAGCATTCCCAGCCCAGGTTGGAGGCGGCGATGACCACCGCCCGGATGACGGCGTTGAGGCCCGGGGCGTCGCCGCCCCCTGTGCAGATGGCGATGCGTCGGATCGAATTGGACATGGCGGCTCTTCCTGGGGATGCAGATGAGGATATCGGAAGGCGGGGGCCCGGGCGCGATCCCAATATCCTCTGAACCCTCACTCATCCCTGCGGAAAAACAAGGAACAAGGATGAAGGGGATAAAGGGGATAAAGGCAAAATGCCCATGCGCTGAATGGTGATTTGAGATTCCACGCCTTTCCCCGATCGTTTTACGATGGGTCGTTCACGCCTTGGACGGGGCTCAGATGGAATGAAGGCCTATGCGGGCAGATCCCCGGCATTCCGGGGCGAGGCATCCTCCCGGCCCTGCTGTTTCAGGGCCGCGAAGGCCTTCCGCAGCTCCGGGAGATGGGGCAGGCTGGCGGTGGTGCGCAGGTATTTCTTCATGGGTTGGAGGGGGGTGTCCGCCGTAGGCGCCGGGGACGGTGATGCCCTTGGTCACGGCGCTCAGGCCTGCGAGCTGGACGCCGGCGCAGATGTCGACATGATCCGTGACGGTGGTGCGGCCGCCGCACACGCAGTGATCGCCGATGGAACTGGAACCGGCCACGAAGAAGCCCCCGGTGAGCAGCACCTGCCTGCCGATCTGGCAGTTGTGGGCGATGTGGCAGAGATTGTCGATCTTGGTGCCGCGGCCGATGCGCGTCACATCGAAGGCGGCCCGGTCGATGGTGCAGTTGGCGCCGATCTCCACGTCATCCTCCACGATCACCACGCCCAGCTGGGGGATCTTGAAATGGTTCCCCTGCTCGTCGTGGGCGTAGCTGTAGCCGTCGCTGCCCAGGGTGGTGTGGGCATGGATCTCGCACCTGGCGCCGATCTCGCAGTGGTGGCCCAGGAAGACCAGGGCGTGCAGGACGGTGCCGGGGCCGATGCGCGCTCCCTCTTCCACCACGCAGCCCGGCCCGATGAGGGCCCCGGCTCCGATCAGAACCCCCGGCCCCACGAAGGCTCCGGCCGAGATCACCGCGCCCTCGCCCACCTCGGCCTCCGGGGACAGGAAGGCCCTCGGATCGATGCGGGGGCCCCGATGGAATTTCTCCTTCGAGGGGTCGAAGTACTTCTGCAGCACCAGGGCCAGGAGCAGCGTGAGCTTGGGTGTCAGCAGCACCGGGGCCCCGGGAAGCTCCGGCAGGTGTTTTTCCAGATTCGCCGCCAGGATGATGGCTCCGGCCCCGCGCTCCAGGGCCGTGCGGAGCTGAGCCTCCGTGGACGCGAAGACCAAGGCATCGCCGGAGGCCTGCTCGGGTGAGGACACGCGGCTCACGGAGACCTGGAGGCTCCCCACCGTCCTGTCGATGAGATGCACGAAGTCCGAGGCGATCTGAAGGCAGAGGACATCCATTGGGCACTCCCTGGATCGGTGCGTAAGAAAGCGAACGGCCTATCCGGCGAGGAGTGTCGAGGGTCCGGCTGCGCCCGGACCCTCCCCAGATTACCTGCTATTTGGGCCCTTCCCCTTACCTTCTGGAAGGCCCCTGGCTTCAGTGCGTTCCAGGGGTTTCCACCGGCGGCTTCAGCTGATCGAGGTGGGGTTTGTAGTGGATGAGGAACTGCCCCTTCTCGGCCTGGTCCGAGAAGCTGCTCCCGGCCAGGAGGAGGCGGGTGGCGGCCCGGGCCTTCTCATTGGACCAGTGCTCGAATTCCATGCGGTAGATGGCCACGAACACCTCGGTGCGGCCGATGCCGTGGTAGCAGTGGATGAGGGCGGGGCGGTTCGCCGGATCGGACATCACCTGCAGGAACTGGTCCACGGTCGCTTCCGAGGGAACCTGGGGGGTGGGGAGATGGATGTGCTTCACGCCCACGGCCGCCAGGGCGGCGGCCTCGGCCTGGACGGTTTCGGGACGGGTGGTATTCGTGCTGTCCTGGCCCTCGACGGTGGTCCTGAAATCGATGACCGAGCGCAGGCCCAGGTCCTTGGCCACCCTCTGCAGCTGCTCTGGAGCCATGGCGCCGGACTTGTAGACCTGGCCCCGGGTCACGGTGCCCAGGCGGTGGCGCACATGGATGTCGTAGAGGCTCCAGCCGCCGGTTCCCAGGACCAGGGCGGCGGCAAGGGCCAGGGCCGCCCATCCCCGGGTGAGACGGCGGGAAGGTGCGGCAGCGGTCATGGGGAGTCCCTCGATTTCGTTCATGGGGAGATTGTCCCACGGGGATGACCTTCGTGGCGGGAACGCGCTCCGGGATCTGGGATACTCGGTCCATGGTTGTTTCCTGGAAGGCATGGAGGTGGGGGGCTCTCGCGGGGCTCTGGACGATCGCTGGGCTGATCGCCTGGCTGATGTCCATCCAGATCTTCCTGGTGCTCGTCACGCCCTTCGGCACCTGGCAGCGGCCCGATATCGCCCGGGTGACGGTGACCTGGATCGAGCGGGATCCTCAGAGCACCTTCACGGATAACATCCTGGTGACCCAGGGGGGGGCGGAGCGCAGCCTCAGCATGCTCAAGGCGGAGCGGGCGGGCCTCAGCGTCGGCGACGAGATCTGGATCCTGGACAACTACTACGTCACCGCCACCCGTCCGGCCCAGTTCCGCCTGACGCCCCTGCGCCTGCTTCTGGAATACCCGGAGCCCCTGCTGCTCCTGGCGCTGCTGGCCATCTGGCGCCTGCGCCGGGCCCAGGTCCGGGAGGTCCAGGAGGACCCGGCCCGGAAGCGGACCGTGCTCCGGGATGATTTCCACGAGCGGGCTCAGCGTTTCAAGGAACCCCAGGCCCCAGGAAGGGATTGAACGGATGACGCTCTTTGAACTGCTGCCCAGGGACGGCGACTTCAGCAGCGACGCGCTGCTGGGGCGCTTCCTGGACCATGTGGACGCCCAGGGCCTGGAGCTCTACCCGGCCCAGGAGACGGCGATCCTGGAGATCTTCGAGGACAAGAACGTCATCCTCAACACGCCCACGGGCTCGGGCAAGTCCCTGGTGGCCACGGCCCTGCACTTCAAGGCGCTGGCCCAGGGGCGAAGATCCGTCTACACCTGCCCCGTGAAGGCCCTGGTCAACGAGAAGTGGATCGCCCTCTGCAGGGAGTTCGGGCCCCAGAACGTGGGCCTCAGCACCGGGGACGCCACCGTGAACCGGGACGCGTCCATCCTCTGTTGCACGGCGGAGATCCTGGCCAATATCGCCCTGCGGGAGGGCGCCGAGTCCGAGATCCGGGACGTGGTCATGGACGAGTTCCACTACTACGCCGACCGGGAGCGGGGGGTGGCCTGGCAGTCGCCCCTCCTGACCATGCCCCAGACGCGCTTCCTCCTCATGTCGGCCACGCTGGGGGACACCTCCTTTTTCGAAGAGGCCCTCACCCGGCTCAATGGCCGTCCGACAGTCGCTGTCAAGTCGGTTCACCGCCCCGTGCCCCTGGCTTTTTCCTACGCCGAATCGCCCATGTCCCTCACCCTGGAGAAGCTGGTGCTGGAGGCCAAGGCACCGGTGTACGTGGTGCACTTCACGCAGCTGGAAGCGGCGGCCAGTGCACAGGATTTCACCAGCATCAATCTCTGCACCCGGGACGAGAAGACCGCCCTGGCCGCGGCCCTGGAGGGCTTCAAGTTCAACAGTCCCTACGGGCCGGACCTGAAGCGCTGGCTGCGCCACGGCATCGGTCTGCACCACGCGGGCCTGCTGCCCAAGTACCGCATTCTGGTGGAGAGGCTCGCCCAGAAGGGCCTGCTCAAGGTCATCTGCGGCACGGACACCCTGGGGGTGGGCATCAACGTGCCCATCCGCACGGTGCTCTTCACCAAGCTCTGCAAATACAGCGGTGATAAGACCGCCATCCTGAGCGCTCGGGACTTCCACCAGATCGCCGGGCGGGCGGGACGGAAGGGCTTCGACGATCTGGGCTGGGTGGTGGCCCAGGCCCCGGAGCATGTCATCGAGAACGCCAAGCTGGCCGCCAAGGCCGGGAAGAAGTTCGTGAAGCGCCAGCCCCCTGACCGCAACTTCGTGGCCTGGGACGAGAAGACCTTCCAGCGCCTCCAGGAGGCCCAGCCCGAGCGCCTGGTATCGCGCTTCCAGGTCTCCCACGGGATGCTGCTGAACGTCCTGTCCCGCAATTCGGACGGCTGCCTCGCCATGCGCGAGCTCATCCGGGAGAGCCACGAAACGGAGCGGGCCAAGGAGGCCCACCGCAGGCGCGGCTGGCAGCTCTTCCGGGCGCTGCTGGACCGCAAAATTGTGGAATTCATCGGGCCCCCCGGGCCGCTGTCCGCTCCAGTTCGGGCCCTGCCCGAGCCTGGCTCGGACTGCTCTACGCCTGCCCCTTCGGGGCCGACTTCCCGGGGCGGCACCAGCTCCGCGAAGTTGCGGGTGAACGTGGCGCTCCAGGACGATTTCTCCATGAACCAGGCCCTCTCGCTCTACCTGATGGACACCATTTCTCTGCTGGATCGTGAATCGGACGACTACGCGCTGAACCTGGTGACGCTGGTGGAATCCATCCTGGAAAACCCCGAGATGATCCTGCGCAAGCAGCTGGACAAGCTGAAGTCCCGGCGCCTCGCGGAGATGAAGATGGAGGGCATCGAGTACGACAAGCGGATGGAGGAACTGGAGAAGCTGGAATACCCCAAGCCCCTGCGGGAATTCGTCTACAGCACCTTCAACGCCTTCGCCGACGCCCACCCCTGGGTGGGCCAGGAGGCCATCCGGCCCAAGTCCATCGCCCGGGAGATGTTCGAAACCTACCAGTCCTTCGCCGACTACGTGCGCGGCTACGATATCCAGCGTTCCGAAGGCCTGCTGCTGCGCCATCTGAACAATGTCTACAAGGTGCTGCTGCAGACCGTTCCCGACGACGCCAAGACCGATGAAGTGCGGGAGATGGAGATCTATCTGGGGGCCATGCTGCGCCAGGTGGATTCGAGCCTCCTGGACGAATGGGAGCGGATGAAGAATCCCGACTACAGGCCCGGAGATGCTGCGGAGCTGCGTCCCCCCGGTGCCGAGGAGGCCGCTCGCGACATCACCCGGGACTCCAAGACCTTCACTGCCGCCATCCGCAACCGCGTGTTCAGCTTCCTGCGCAGTCTCGTGGCCGGGGAATTCGAGGAGGCTTCCAATTTCCTGGCGGAAATTGGAAGTAAGGAAAGCAGCATTTGGACGGCGGAAGAGCTGCGGGACCTCACGAACGCCTACCTCGCGGATCACCGGGAGCTGCGCCTCGATCCCGAGGGCCGCAACCTGCGCCACACCTACGTCCTGCCCTCCGAGGAGGGGGCAAGCTGGAGGGTCCAGCAGATGCTCATCGACCCCGAGGAGCAGAACGACTGGGTGGCGGAATTCGACGTGGACCTGGAGGCCAGCCGGAAGACCGAAGCGCCCGTGCTGAGCCTGGTGCGCATCGGGGCGTACCGCTGAAAACACCCATCAAGAGGAAGAGCAAACACGGCCCTGATGGGGGGCGCTGCCTTTCCGGCGTGGTCCGGGTCCGCTGGCCAGGAGGGTCGGCGAACATCTGTGTTCATCCGTGTGTATCCGTGTTGGGCTTTCCTGGCTGAGCCAAGCCGACAGCCAGGATCTTTTGACGCGAAGGCGCATCCGGCCCCCGGGTCCACGCTCTTTCATCCCCTTCATCCCTGTTCATTTTCTTCTCTGCCCAATCCTGTTCGGGGCAGGGGAGCCCTTGGTCAGGACCTTCCGGGCGCGCGCCATGGCCTGGCGCACTTCCCGGTCCTGATCGGTCTTCAGGGCCAGGGCCCTTCGCCCCGATTCCAGGGACTGGCGGGCTTCTGAAGCACCGTCCTCGCCCTTCGCCTGGCGGACTTCTGCGGCCAGGGCGTGGACCTGGGCGAGGCTCGAAGGGAAGCAGGCCTCCGTGGGATCCTTCGCCTGGGCGCCCTCGAAGGCGGCCTGGGCCCGGGTCAGCGCGGGGAGCGGATCCTGGCCTGGGCGGTTCAGCCAGCGGGCCTCCAGGAGATCGGTGTCGCCCTGGGAGCCCAGGGTTACGGCCTGCCCGGGCGCGAGGCTCGAGGCCTCCTGGAGGGCCTGGCGGGCCATTTCCAGGGTGGGCCGGGGATCCTCGCCCCGGGCGAGTTGGCGCTCGCCCTGCCGGTTCAGCAGCTCGGCCAGATTGCTCCAGCTGGCGGCGGAGGGATTGAGCTGGGCGCAGTCGCGAAGGGCGGCTACCGAGCGCTGAAGGGCCTCCAGGCTCTCCTGGCCTCTGGCCTTCTGATCCTCGGCCTGATCCATGTGGAGGAAGGCGAGGTTCTGGTGGGTCTCCCACTGGGCCAGGCCCTCGGTCAGGGCCTGCCGACAATATTCGAGGCCCGATTCCAGGAAGGGCCGGGGATCCACCTTCCCCTTCAGGGCCCGGCTCGCCCGTGTGTGGGCGAGGCTGGCCAGCCTATCCAGGGCCCGGGCGCGGATCGCGGAGGGATAGGAGCCCGGCCCCTGGCGCGGCGCCCGGGTCACCTTCTGCATGGCGGCCTCGGCCCGCTGGAAATAGGGTTCGGGGTCCCGGCCCCGGCTGGCCTGCTCCCGGCCCAGCTGCACGAGGATGAGGGCGTGGGCGTTGAGCATGTCCATGCGGGAACTGTTCTGTAGGTGCAGCCGTTCGCTGGCCTCGAGGGCGTGCTCCAGGGAATTGAGGCGATCCAGGCCCCTCAACTTCAGCGAGGCTCCCGCCAGCCAAATGAATTTCCGCGCGTCCTGGAGCCGGTCATCGCTGGGGCCGACGCGCAAGGGGGTCTCCAGCACCTCCAGGGCCCGTTCGAAGTCCTCCCGGGCTTGGCCTTCCCGCCCGGCGTCCCCGGCTTCCCGGGCCCGGTAGGCCAGGGCCTTGGCCAGGTAGAAGAGCGCGTCGTAGCGCCAGGGCTCGGCCTCGAAGGCCGCCTCCGCCAGTCGGGCGGCGTCATCGAAGCGCAGGTCCGCCAGGGCCAGCCGGGCCTCCTCCTCCCGGGAGAAGCCCGCGCCCAGCTCCTGGCGGGCCCGCCGAAGATGGTCCAGGGCCCGGTCCCGGAGGTCGCGGCGGATTTCTTGTTGGCGCGCTGCCCGCTTCCCGGGCTCCAGGAGGCCCAGGGAGGCCGCGTATTCCCGGTCGTAGAGATCCGTCAGGCTGTGGCCCAGGGCCAGCGACACCTCGGCGGAACGCTGGCCCAGCTGCCAGGCTCTCTCCAGCTCCCGGCTGGCGGTCTCCGGATCGCCCAGCAGAAGGCTGCCCTCGCCCAGGGTGAAGTGCCCCGGGCCCCGGCTGAGGGGGACCAGAGCCATCTGGCGGCGCACCTCCTCCATTCGCTGGCGCACCTGATCGAATTCCCGCACCACATCGTGGGAGGGCAGCATGCGCCCGAAGCGCACCAGGCTCTCCATGCGCATGGCCTCCTGGCCGAAGCGCTGGGCCCAGTAAGCCCGGGACTGGGCCCGGCGCTGGCCCACCTCCCAGACGAGGCTTGAAGCGAGGATGGACAGGAGGACAAGGGCGGCCAGGCCGCTGGCCAGGCGGTTCCGGCGGATCCAGAGGCCCAGGTGTTCCAGGAGTGAGGCGCGGCGGGCCTTCACGGGTTCGCCGTCCAGCAGGCGCAGGAGGTCGTCGCGGAAGGCCGCGGCACTGGGATAGCGCCGGGCGGGGTCCTTGGCCAGGCAGGTCTGGAGCACGGTCTCGAGATCCCGGGGCAGTTCGGGCCTCAGCTCCCGCAGCCGGGGCGGGTCCTGGGTCTGCACCTGGACCAGGATCTCGGCGGCCTGGCCCTGGAAGGGGGGCCGCCCCGTGAGCACCTCGAAGAGGGCCGCTCCCAGGCCGTAGACATCCGTGCGGGCGTCGATCCAGCCTCCGGCCACCTGTTCGGGAGCCATATAGGAGGGGCTGCCCAGCATCATCCCGGCCTCGGTGAGGCTGCCCGAGGCCTCGTCCCGGGCCAGGCCGAAATCCATCACGAAGGGCCGCCAGCCCCCCGCCTCATCGGGTTCCACCATCAGGTTCGCGGGCTTCAGGTCCCTGTGAATGAGCCCCTGGCGATGGGCGGCGTGTACCCCGTCCGCCAGGGTCGCCATGAGGCGCAGCTGCGTGGCCAGGGGCAGTGTCGGGGCCACCTGGTCCAGCGTCTGGCCCGAGATGAGCTGCATCACCAGATAGGGCCAGCCCTCCCATTCGGCCACCTGGTAGAGGCGGCAGACGGCCGGATGCTCCACCCGGGCATGGAGATGGGCCTCCTGGCGGAGCCGCTCCATGGTGGCTGGCGTGGCCTGTTTCAGCCACTTGAGGGCGACACGGCGGCCCAGGGACTCGTCGAAGGCCAGGAAGACCACGCCCATGCCCCCTTCCCCCAGGCGGTCCAGGATGCGGTAGTTCCCCACCCGTTCCGGGGGCGTGCCGGGGCCCGGGAGTTCAGCCATGGAGCGCCCGGCGGAGGATGCGAAGCGCCTTCCGGGCCTCGCCCGGTTCCAGTTGGGCGAAGCCCAGGCGCAGGCCGGGCAGGGGCTGGCCCCGGAAATCGTAGCGGCTCCCGGGATGGAGCTTCACCCCGGCCTTCAGGCAGGCCGCGCACCAGGGCCTCACATCCAGGCTTGGGGGCAGCTTCACCCAGCAGGCCAGGCCCCCCTCGGGGACAGTGACCTCGAAACCTTCCCCCAGGGCCGGTCCCAGTTCCTCCCGGAGCCGTTCCGCGAAGGCGTCCCGCCGCTCTCGGTAGATCTTCCGGGCCCGGGCCAGATGGCGCTCCAGGTCGCCATCCCGGATGAGATCGGCCACGGCCCACTCCAGCACGCGGTCGCCCTGGAGGTCCAGGCGCTGGCGCAGGCGCGCCAAGCGGTCCACCAGGGCGCTGGGCGCCACCAGGTAGCCCAGGCCCAGGCCCGGCGCCAGCAGATGGGAGAGGGACCCCAGATGGATCACCCGGCCCTCGGGATCCTCGGCGGCCAGGGGCAGGCGCGCCGGGCCCTCCCAGGCGAATTCCAGATCGGGATCCACCTCCACCAGGGCGAAATCCCGGAGGTGGGCCAGTTCCATCAGCCGGGTCCGGCGTTCGGGGGAAAGCGCCACGGTGGTGGGGAAATGGCGCTGGGGCGTCAGGCAGAGCAGTGTGATGGCCTGTCTGGTCAGGAGGTCCTCCAGGGCAGCGGACACGAGGCCCTGGCTGTCCACGGCCACGGGATGGAGCTGGCAGCCTGCGGTGCGCAGGGCCTCCCAGGCTGCGGGGTCGCCGGGGTCCTCCACGGCGGCGTGGCCCCCCAGGGCCGAGGCCACCAGGCTGAGCCCCATGGCCGTGCCCCGGGTGATGAGCAGGTTCTCCGGTGTGACCTGCAGGCCGCGGTTCTCCCGTAGGTACTGGGCGAGGCCCTCCCGGAGGGCACGGTTCCCCCGGGTTTCCCCCAGGCCCAGCAGATCGTCCCCGTGGCGCTGAAGGGCCCGGCGGTAGCCCCGGGCCAGGGCCTCCTTGGGGGCGAGCCGCGCATCGGGAAAGCCATCGGAGAGATCGAGCATGCTCGAGGCCAGGGTGGACACAGGCTGAAGCTGGCTGGAGAGCTCGAAGGGGGGCGCTGCGGGCATCGTCGGCCGCTCGGGCAGCCGTCCCCAGGTCGCGGGCAGCGCGGTGGGGGGCGTGTCCGCCGCGTAGGTGCCACTCCCGGGTCGACTCAGCACCCAGCCTTCCAGTTCCAGCTCCCGCAGGGCAGACATGGCCACATGCCGGGAGATGCCCAGTTCTTCAGCCAGAATCCGCGAACTGGGCATCGCCGCTCCCGGCGGGATGCGCCCCTCCAGGATCTCCCGGGCCAGGAGCCTCACCAGCTGAAGGGCCAGCGGCTCAGGGGCGTCAGGGTCCAGGCGGGAGGCGAGATCGAGGAAGGACATGGGGGCAGGAACTCACGACTGGTCGAGGGAAAATGCGCGAAGTGGTTGGAGGTTGGTATTCAGCCTATCCCATCCTGGACCCATTCCGAACCCAGGAGCTGACGCTATGGAAAACACTGCACGCCTTTCGTTCTGTGCCCTCGGGCTGATGGCCCTTTTCACGGGATGCAGCGGAGGCTCCGGCTCGGCTCAGCCCCCCGCGCCAGCCGGGCCAAGCGTCTATGTCGCCGGAGCCTATAACGATGGAGCCAAGGACATCCCCTGCTACTGGAAGGATGGCGTGCGCACGGATCTGCCCGGGAACAAGGGCATCGCCCGGGCCATCTTCGTGGACACGGACGGCACGGTATACACCGCTGGCGAATACTATCTGGGCTCCATGTCCGTGGCCTGCTACTGGAAGGGCACTACCCTCAACGATCTGCCGGATCCGGGCTATGGCAACAGCACCGCCCGGGGGATCTGGGTGGACAACGGTGTGGTCTACACGTCGGGGCGATACCTGTTCAATGTCAGCGCCCATCGTCCCTGCTATTGGGTGGGGACTGGCAATGCCCAGGGGCTCTCGAACAATGTTCCGATGACTGATGGCATCGCCAATGCCATCACCGTCTCCAAGGGGGACTATTTCATCGGCGGGGAACAATCCAATGGCACCCGGATGGTCGCTCAGGGGTGGCGTGTCTTTCAGAGTGGAGGCATCGGGATAACGGACCTGAAGGACAATGGGGGAAACTCATCCGCCAAGTCCGTGTCCATCTACAACGATCAGGTCTACTTCGGCGGCCAGGACGGAACGGATGCCTGTTCCTGGAAGAGCGCCGACCGCTACGCGATTGCGTACGATGCCACCTGCAATAGCATCTTCGTGGCCGGTGGCCTTGTGTATGGCGCGGGCCATAACCAGAATGCGCCGCTGGGTCCATGCACCTGGAAGATCAACGGGGGGAGCCAGCGCACGGCCCTTTCCCATGGCAACGATCCCATCCACAATGCCGACGATGCGAGGGCCATTTTCGTATCCCAGGGCGTCGTCTATGCCGCCGGCCATTCCTTCGACGCGGGTCTCAACAATTACCGGGCCTGCTATTGGACGGGACCGAACCGGACGGACTTGTCCGTGGGGGCTGGAGCAAGTTCCGGCTTCGCCGTATTCGTGAAGTAGATCGGCCAATTCGAGTTCATTCTCACTGGGACAGGTCTCACCCTGTCCGGGCCTGACCCGTGATCATCAGCACCTCGGCTCCTGCCTGAGTTCTTTGAGAAACCCAAGGAGAGCATATGCGCTGGCCCCTGGTTTCCCGAGTGATCTTGGCGGGGTTCTTGTCGCTGATATCAACTTCTATGTCACCCGCATCGGCGGGGACGGCACTGGGCAGACGAAGGGCCGCTACCGCTTCGTGAACAACACCTTCATCATGGGCACCAGGAGCGCCTTCCGGATGTACGACGGACTGGAATCCCTGGAGCTCCATGACAACGTGTTCTTCAATTCCAGCGGCAGCCTCAGCTTCAGGCGCTCGGTCGGAGCGGTCTGGAGCAGCGGAGCGGAGGTGATCGCCGGGAGCCACAACTGGATCCAGCAGGGGGCCACGGATATCCCCACCCAGCTCCTGGCCACAGTGCAAGGCCTGAACCCGGGATTCCCCTTCCCCTATCCCATGCCGGAGCCCCTGAAGCTCCCGCCCAGGGGGCGCATTGAAGCCTACGGTTCGGCCCTGGCCAAGCCTCGGGTCGGATCGATCGAAATCGGCGCCTTCGAGTGTGAATAAGACATTTGGGATCTCGGCCGGGCCTACCCGAGGAGGTTCAGGACATGGGCTGCGGCGCGCTGGGCGGACAGCATGATCATCTCCCGGGAGTACGTTATCTGGGCCAGATCCGCTTCAGCCGAATCGCTGTAAGGATCGAAAGGGTGGGCCGTGGTGGTCGGGGGCGCCACATCCGGAATGGGGCTCGTCGGGAAGAGGGGACCGGTGGCATGGGTGTCGGCCGGTTCGGGGGCGGTCATGCCTCGTCCCAGACCGAGACCTCCCAGGAGGGTGCCGGCGATGACCGCATCGAGCCCCCCCGTGACGATGAAGGTGGGATTCACGACCGTTGTCGCGGTGGGAAGAGGGTTTAGGCCAACCGCAGCAGGGATGGTGGACTCCGTAGCCGCCGTCTGCCCTGGGAGCGCTGCGGTCGTGACGAGAGGCGTCGGGGTCGACAGATCCACCCTGTCCACCGGCACGAGAGCCGAAACAGCCTCGAAACCGACCTGGCTGAGGGCAGTCAATGGCGTGGCAGCCTGGGTCGCGACGGGCAGGAGGGTGGGGAGACCTGTGATGCCTTGGGGTGGGATCGCCGGGATGTCCATGGCGCACCTCCCTGTTCCTTAGATGAAAGGAAGAAGCCTCTGGTTGCGCCTCATCCCTGAAATTTAGCTTTTGCGTATCGGTGTCCAGGGAAGAGAACGACAGTCCTGTTTCCGCGGAGGGTCCCGGGCCGGACTGGCCGCCGGGGGAGAGGAGTCGAATGAGGATAAGGGCTGCCTGGCTCCCGCGGACCCCCGGTTCCCGCGTATGATTCAGTAGAAATTTTCCTGTCCTGTTGAGGTTCCCCGTGGCCAAGGTCTACTTCCGCTACGCCGCCATGAATGCCGGCAAGAGCACCCAGCTGCTCCAGGTCCGGCACAACTACCACGAGCGCCACCAGCGCACGCTGCTGCTGAAGCCCCACCTGGACAACCGGGACGGCGAGGATGTCATCCGGCCCCGCATCGGTGGCCTCGAGGTGAAGGTGGATGCCCTCGTCTATCCCGACACCGATCTCCAGGCCATGGTCGAGGAATACCGGCAGCGGGGCCAGAAGGTGGACTGCGTGCTGGTGGACGAGGCCCAGTTCCTCAGCCCCGAGCAGGTGCGGGAGCTCTGCGGCGTGGCGGATTTCCTGGATGTGCCCGTGATGTGCTACGGGCTGCGGTCGGATTTCCGGGGCGAGCTCTTCCCCGGTTCGGCGACCCTCATGGCCCTGGCCGACGACATCGAGGAGCTGAAGACCATCTGCTGGTGCGGCAAGAAGGCCACCATCAACGCGCGGCTCCTGGACGGTCACGTGCTCACCGAGGGCCCCCAGGTCCTCATCGGGGGCAACGAAAGCTACACGGCCCTCTGCCGCAAGCACTGGGCCCTGGACCAGCCCCTGCCGCCGGGCCTGGAGCCCGAATCCACCCAGGGTTGAGGCCGGATTCCGGTTCGAACCCACAGGAAAAGCTGACACACGGAGGGCACGGAGGAAGGCGGAGCACCCAGAGAAAAGCAGAAAGCCGGGTCTGGATTTTCCCCTCTGCGTTCTCTCTCTTTTCCTCCGTGGTTCATCAGTTTTTTTGTGGCTCGAATTCACCCTTGGCGCTGAATCCCGCCTATCTTTCCTGGGGAGGCGCCATGGATCCCTTCGTTGCACTCGCCCGGCTGAGCATCCGGCACTTCGTCTCCTGCCATGCCCCCCTGGAGGCGATCCCGCCCGAGCTGGCCTTGGCGCTGGCGGGCCAGAAGGCGGGTGTCTTCGTCTCCATCCACACCTCGGACGGGGAGCTGCGGGGCTGCAAGGGCACCATCCTCCCGGTCCAGGAGACGGTTGTCCAGGAGATCATCCACAACGCCATTTCCGCCTGCGCCCGGGATTCCCGCTTTCCGCCCGTGCGAAGGGATGAGCTGGAATACCTGGAGATCTCCGTGGATGTGCTGTCGGACCTGGAGCCCGCCGATCCGGCCCACCTGGATCCCCGGCGCTATGGCGTCCTGGTGAGCACCGACGATGGCCGCCGGGGCGTGCTGCTGCCGGACCTGGTGGGCGTGAATTCCGTCCAGGAACAGCTCGCCATCGCCTGCCGGAAGGCCGGCATCGACCCCATCCGGGAGAGCTATTCCCTTCAGCGCTTCACGGTCGTGAGGCACACCTGAATAAGGTGCAGCTCCCGGTAACCTGCCCCCGGAGGGGGGTGCGACGATGCCAAAGGTGGGCCCAAGCTTAGCTGAGGGGAATTACTCCTGGATTCATATATCGTAATTCGTCTGATCCCAAGCACTATTGCGGCGCACCCAGGATCCGCTCCAGTTGGGCGCGCACCTCGGCCAGGGTGGAACCCTTCGCCACCGCCACGAAGAGGGTGTCCTCTCCGGCCAGCGTGCCCGCGACGCCGGGAAGCACCGTGCGGTCCACCCGGATGGCCAGGGCCATGCCCAGGCCGGGGCCGGTCTGGAGCACCAGGAGATTGGGCGGGGATTCCATCAGGGAATAGGGGGGCAGGGGATGATCCCGGGGAATGACCCGTTCGTACCGCCCCTCGCGCTTCTGGACCGAGAGCTTGGCTAGGCGGCGGGAGAGGGTGCCCTGGGTGAGCTTGAAACTCTCCCTGCCCAGCAGCTCCAGGAGCGTGGCCTGGTCGGGCACATCGTGGCTGGCGATCAGACGCAGGATCGCCTGGTCGAGGGACATTCTTCCGGATGGAGCCATGCGGGAACCTCATCAAGATGCTATCCCAAAGGTTCTCATCCGGCCGCAATCCATGATTGGATGGAGGGATGGCTCGAAAAAGCATCTGGATCCTGCCTCTCTCCATAGCCGCCACCATCATCTGGCTGAGCTCCCGGCCCTCCTACCCCATGGGCATCACCCTGCCGCCCCCCTGGGACAAGCTGGCCCACCTCATGGCATACGCCGTGCTGGCCGCATCCCTGGAGATCGTCCTCCGGCGCACACGCCACGATCTGCCCCTGTACCGGCGCCACCTGATCGTCTTCGCGCTGGTGGCCCTCTTCGGCGCCACGGACGAGTGGCACCAGCGCTTCGTGCCGGGCCGGACATGCGATTTCTTCGACTGGGGGGCGGACGTTCTGGGGGACGCCTTCGGGCTCGTGGCCACGAGCCTGTCCTTCCTGGGGGGGCGGAACCTGGAGGCCTTCGGATGGTGGCGGGGCTCCCGCGAACGCCCGGACCCTGACCGTCCCCTCATCCTCGTGGCCGATCCGCACTGGGGCGAGGAACTGACGGGGCTGCGCCAGGCCACCCTCGCTCATCCCGGCGCCGACTGGCTCTTCCTGGGGGATGTCTTCGATGTGTGGGTCGGCATTCCCGGCATGGAGACCGAGGCCCAGCGGGCCTTCCTCTGGTGGGTGGGGGAGCGGCGGGACGCGGGGCGATGGGTGGGCCTTTGGATGGGCAACCGGGAGTTCTTCCTGGATCCGCTAAGCCCCCAGTTCTCCCTGCTGGGAGAGGGGACCGGAGGGGCCCTGCCCCGGGAGGGCCTCGCCTGGGAGCACGGGGATCTCGTGAACCACCTGGATCGTCCCTACCGCCTCTGGAACCTGGTCTCCCGCAGCGGGCCGCTGTGGCTCCTGGCCCGGCTGCTGCCCGCCCGGGCCGCCACGGCCCTGGCGGCCCGGCTGGAGCGGACCATGAGGACCACCAACCGGAACTACAAGCTGAATTTTCCCAGGGAGGCCTTCGCTGCGGCCGCCCACCAGGCGGGAAGCACCTTCCTGACGGGCCACTTCCATTCCTTGGAAACGGAGGGACAGGGCATTGCCCTGCCCTGGGCCCACGAAGGCGAATTCATGGTGTGGCGCGGGGGGCGGGTGGAAAATCTCGTGGAGGGCGGTTAAACCTTTGCCCCATGCTGTGCATCCATACGAGAGGGATATCCGGAGGTCTCCATGAAAACGATCCGATTCACCGCCGCCTTCCTGGGACTGCTGCTCCTGAGCGCCTGCTCCCAGGTGCAGATCCGGTACGACTATGACGCCCGCGCGAACTACGCCTCCTTCAAGACCTTCGACTGGATGGCTGCCTCCAAGCGGGCTAAGGGAAAGGCCGGGAATGTGGAGAATCCCATCATGGACCGGCGGGTGCGGGGGGCCATCGAGCGGGAGCTGACCGCCAGGGGCTTCAAGTTCGAGGCCGCCGCCGATCCGGATTTCCTGGTCACCTACTACCCCATCTACAGGGACCGGGCCTACCGCACCACCACCCACGTGGGGATGGGTTGGGGCTACCGACCCTGGTGGGGGATGCACACCGGGACGACTCTGAGCCAGGTCCACAGTTATACGGAAGGGACGATCGTGGTCGAGATCGTGGACTTCAAGACCAACCAGCTCATCTGGCACGGTGCCGCCGTGGGGGCGCTCACGGGCCTGGAGACCCCGGAGGACGCCGAGGAGGTGGTGACCCGGGAAGTGCGCCGCCTGCTGGAGGGTTTCCCGCCCCATCGCTGAGATCCAATCTCCGGCGTAACGCACCGCAAACCTGAGCCATCCTAGCTCTTGAACGACATGAGGAGCATGCAATGGCCAACATCACCCTCAAGGGGAATCCCTTCCATACCTCTGGCGAACTGCCCAAGGCGGGCGCCGCCGCCCCGGACTTCCACCTCGTGAAGACCGATCTGGGCGAAGCCACCCTGAAGGATTTCGCGGGCCAGCGGGTGGTGCTGAACATCTTCCCCAGTCTCGACACCCCCACCTGCGCCACCAGCGTGCGCACCTTCAACAAACGGGCCTCCGAGGCGCCCAATACGGTGGTGCTCTGCATCTCAGCGGATCTGCCCTTCGCCGCCGCCCGCTTCTGCACCACCGAGGGCCTGGCCAACGTCGTCCCCGCCTCCACCTTCCGGGCCCCGGAATTCGGCCAGGCCTATGGGCTGACGGTGGTGGATGGTCCCCTCAAGGGTCTGCTGGCCCGGGCCGTGGTGGTACTGGACGAGAAGGGCTTCGTGAAGCACACGGAGCTGGTCTCCGAGATCGCCGAAGAGCCCAACTACGACGCGGCTTTGGCGGCGCTGAAGTAGATCGACCGTCCTAAACCAGAGAGGGCCCCGCGGGGCCCTCTCTGGTTTATACCCGGATCCGCCTCAGTCTCCGCAGTTCCGGCACCTTCCAGGCGGTGGCGCCCACGGTGAAGAGCGTCATGCAGCCTCCGAAAACGACGCTGGGGACGAGGCCCATCCAGTGGGCCACGAGTCCGGATTCGTACGCGCCCAGTTCGTTGCTGCTGCCGATGAAGAAACTGTTCACGGCCTGGACGCGGCCCATCATGTCGGGCGGTGTGCAGGTCTGCACCAGGGTGCCCCGCAGCACGACGCTCACGTTATCGAAGGCGCCGCTGGCGGCCAGCAGGATCATGGAGAGGACGAAGCTCTTGGAGAAGGCGAAGGCGATCCAGCAGAGCCCAAAGGCGGCCACACAGAGAAGCAGCGTGCGTCCGGCCCGCTGCAGAGGGGGGCGGTGGGCCAGGGCGAAGGACATGGCCACGGAACCCACGGCGGGGGCTGCGCGCAGCAGGCCCAGGCCCTGGGGCCCGACCCTCAGCGCTTCATAGGCGAAGGCCGGCAGCATGGCGATGGCCCCGCCGAAGAGCACCGCGAAGAGATCCAGCGAGATGGCCGAGAGGACGAGCTTCTGCTCGAAGACGAAGCGCACGCCCTCGGTGAGGCTCTGGATGACCGAGGCGGAGCCGGTGGCCAGCCGGGGCCTCGCCTGGAGGCGGGCCAGGGAGAAGAGGCTGAAGGCCATGAGGGCGGCCTCCACGGAGTAGGCAAGGCGCGCGCTGCCGAAGCCGTAGAGCAGGCCCCCGACCGCCGGGCCCAGGACCATAGCCAGGTGGAAGACGGAACTCCGCCAGGTGGAAGCGTTCTGGTAGGACTCCCGAGGGACGAGCTCCGTGCCCAGGGCTTGCGAGGCAGGGCGGTAGAAGGCGCGACCCGCCCCCGCCAGGGCCTGAATGGCGTAGAAGGGCCAGGCCACGCGGAGTGCCGGTCGGAAGCTCAGAACGAGGAGCAGCAGGGCCCCCAGGAACAGCACGGCCATCGAGAGCAGCGAAATAAGGCGCCTGTCCTTGCGATCCGCCGCGTACCCTCCGAAGAGCGTCAGCGCCAGGAAGGGCACGGCCTCCGCGAGGCCGATGAGGCCCAGGGCCAGCGTGTCGTGGGTGATCTCGTAGACCTGCCACCCCATGACCAGGCTCTGCATCTGGAAGCCCATGAACATGGCCATGACGCCCGCCAGGAACCACCGGTATTCGCCGTAGCGCAGGGCCTCGTAGGGGTCGTGCTTCTCTGGGCTCACAGTGCCTCTTTCGGAATGGAGCTGAGCCCCGGGGGCCGGGGCTCAGCTCCATGCTACTGCCTGATCGTCACTCGTTTCGCAGCGCGTCGATCCCGTCGCGACTGCCGGACCGCGGGAGGCGTCCGGCGAGGAGCGAATCCGGGACTGTGCGAGCGTGGCTCTACTCGTACCTCAACGCGTCGATCACATCCAGTTTTGCGGCCTTCAGGGCAGGCAGGAAACCGGCGGCCACACCCACCACGCCGCTGAAGCCCAGGCCCAGGCCCACGGCCCAGCCCTCGGTGACGGCAGGGATGGTGGAGAAGTTGGCCAGGATGGTGATGGTGAGGACGGCCAGGCCGATGCCCATGAGCCCGCCCAGGAAGGACAGGACGATGGCTTCGGTGAGGAACTGCCAGAGCACGCTCTTCTTGGTGGCGCCCAGGGCCCGGCGGACGCCGATCTCCCGGGTCCGCTCCGTGACACTCACCAGCATGATGTTGGAGATGCCGATGCCGCCCACCACCAGTGAGATGCCCGCCGCCATGGCCAGGAAGGCCGTGAGGACCCCCGCCTGCTGTTCCTGCATCTTGATCCAGTCGTCCTGCTTGCGGAACTGGAAGGGATTGTCGTCCTTGGGCGAAAGGCGCAGGCGCTGGCGCAGCAAGGCCGTGATCTCGGCCTCGGCCTGATCGCCCTTGCCCTCCTGGGCGCTCACCAGGATCTGCTGGATGCGGTCCCGGCCCATGATCTTGCGCATGACGGTGGTGTAGGGCGCCACGATGAGATCGTCCTGGTCGCCCATCATGCCGGCGCCCTTCTTCTCGAGCACGCCCACCACCTCGAAGGGCATCTTGCCGATGCGGATGGTCTGCCCTACGGGTTCTTCGCCGTTGGGGAAGATGTTGTCCACCACGCTCTGCCCCAGGACGCAGACCTTGGCCTGACCCTTGACTTCGCCCTCCGTGAAGAAGCGCCCCTGGGCCACTTCCCAGCCGCGGATCTGGGGAAATTCCACGCCCGATCCGGAGACCTGGGTGAGGTAGTTGTTGTTCTGGAAGACGATGGGACGGTTGGTGCGCACGGCGGGGGTGGCGGCCACCACGCTGGACTGGCACTCGCTCATGATGAGCTGGGCGTCATCCTCCCGCAGCACTTCGATGCTGCCCGAGCCCATGGGGCCCATGTTGGACTTGCCCCCACCGCCATTGAAGATCATGAGCATGTTGGAACCCATGTTCTCGATGAGGGCCACCGAGGCGCGCTTGGAGCCTTCCCCGATGCCGATCATGGCGATGACGGCCCCCACGCCGATGATGATGCCGAGCATGGTGAGGAAGGCTCGGGTCTTGTTGCGCGTGATGGCAAAAAGGGCGAGCTTGATGAATTCCAGGTAGGCCATGGTTCCTCCGGATCGGATGGATGCAGGAGGCTAGTGGCGTCCGCCGCCGCCAATGGGTGTGGCGGCCTGGGCCGCTGCCGCCTTCTTGCTGTCGTCGATGCCGGTGAGGACCTGGGTGCCCTCCGCCAGTTCGTTGCCCAGGAGTTCGGTGAACTGGCCGTCGCTGACCCCCGCCTTCACGGTGATGGACTTGGGCTTGCCCTTCTCCAGGATCCAGACACGATCCTCACGCCGGGACACCATGCCCTTGGCGGGGAGGCCCCCCTGGCCGGCGGCGCGCTGGCCCCCCTGGCTTCCCGGCCCTCTGGTCTCGGCCTTGGGCGCGGCGTCCTCCTTGAGGAAGGCGCTGGCGTTGAACCGCAGGGCCACACTGGGGGCTCGGAGCACATCCCTGCGGCTGTTGACGACGATGCTGACATTGGCTGTCATGCCGGGCAGGAGGGCCAGATCGCCCTTGTAGACCGGACTGCCGGGCTGGATGTAGCGGGCCGTGGAGGACTGGCCGCCGGCGACCTGGGGCGCGTCATGGGAGGGGCCTCGACCTCCGCCTTCGGCCATGCGCTCCCG
Source organism: Holophagaceae bacterium (assembly GCA_043723905.1). Lineage (GTDB taxonomy): Bacteria > Acidobacteriota > Holophagae > Holophagales > Holophagaceae > JAYREN01. Next base: position 7,115 of record JAYSNJ010000027.1, on the reverse strand, counting down.
GATGCGCTTGATGAAGTCCTCCTTCGTGGTGCCCGCGGGCACCTGATCCTTCCGGCGTTCCCACAGGGCGTCGAAATCGGGCGCGCCCTGCTTGCCGCCCGCATCGGGGCGGGCCGACGCATGTTCGGGGCCATTGGTCCTGGGCGCATCGGTGTTCCGGGATTCGTTGGTCACTTCCATGACGACCTTGTAGGTCACCACGTTCTGGTTGACGATGGGCTCCAGGCGCACTTCGCTGACCGAACCCACGAACTGCTTGTCCGGGAAGCTGTCCACGGTGAAGAAGCTGCGCTGGCCGACCTTCACGAGGCCGATGTCCGCCTCGTCGATGAAGGTCTCCACCTTCATCTTGGAGAGATCCTGGGCGATGGTGAAGAGATTGGGCGTGCTGAAACTGGCGGCTACGGTCTGGCCCACATCCACCACGCGGCTCACCACGACGCCATCCACGGGGGCCGTGATGGTGCAGTAGCCGAGGTTGAGACGGGCCCGGGAGATGGCGGCCTTCGCGGACTCCAGATTGCCTTTGGCCGTCTTCATGGCCGTTTCCTTGGCGTCCAGATCCTGGTCCGCCACGAGCTTCTGGAGCGCGAGGCGCTTGTTGCGCTCGAACTCCGACCTGGCGTTATCGAAGGAGGCCTGGGCGCGCTGGAGGGAGGCCTCGGCATCCCTCAACTGGGTCTCCCACACGGTGGGATCGATGCGGGCAATCACCTGGCCTTTCTTCACCAGGCTGTTGTAGTCCGCGTAGAGGCCCGTCACGACGCCGGAGACCTGGGTGCCCACGGGCACCTGCACCAGGGCGTTGATGGTGCCGGTGGCGTTGATGCGCTGGGTGATGTTCCCCTTTTCCACCTTGGCCTGGCGCCACTTGATCTCGTCCTTGGGGCGAGTGGCCATGAAGGCCACGCTGCCCGCCAGCAGGATTCCCACCGATCCCAGTCCGATCCAGAGATTGCGTTTCATGGCCTCACCTCAGCATCCAAAGAACCAACGTACGACTACTACCTTGCCATACGATGGTGCCGCGGGCCATGAGGTTAAAGGGTCCAGGGTCGAACTGCCGAATTCAGGGGATGAACGGCAGAGAGTCCTGGATGGCGCGCAAGGCGAATCCGTCCACCAGCAGGGTCTGGGCGAACCCCGTGGCCAGGGCCAGGAAGCCGCAGACCAGCACGGTGGCTCCCGCATAGGGCGCCACGACCTCGGGCCGCTCCGCGGCTTCGCGCTCGGCCTTTTCGGAGGGTTTCTCCAGGAAGAGGGCCACCACCACCCGCAGGTAGAAGTAGACCGAGACCAGGCTGGCGAGCACGCCGAGCACGGCGAGGCCCACATGGCCCGTGCCGATGAGCTCCTTGAAGATCATGTACTTGCCGTAGAAGCCACTGGTGGGCGGGATCCCGGCCAGGGAGAACATGCAGAGGGTGGCGGCGATGCCCAGGCCCGGGCGCTTCCAGCCCAGGCCCTTCAGCTGCTCGAAGCCGCACCGGTCCCCTGTCAGCCCCAGGGCCGTCAGCAGACCGAAGGCGCCCATGTTCATGGCCATGTAGGCCACGAGGTAGAAGAGCATGCCCGTGTAGGCCTGAGGTGTGCCGGCCACGAGGCCCAGAAGCAGGTAGCCCGCGTGGCTGATGCTGGAATAGGCGAGCATGCGCTTGACACTGGTCTGGGCCAGGGCCGTGAGGTTCCCCACGATCATGGTGAGGGCCGCCACCACGGCCAGGGCGGCCTGGAGCTTGACGGCCATGGCGGGGCTGGCGGAGAGGCCCGCGGGAAAGAGGCGGATCAGGGCGATGAGGGCCACGCCCTTGGTGGCAACGGACATGAAGGCGGCGATGGGATGGGGGGAGGCCTCATAGGCGTCCGGTGTCCACTGGTGGAAGGGCACGCCGCTTATCTTGAAGAGGAAACCCGCGGTGAGCAGGGCCGCCCCGGCCAGGGCGATGGGATCGGGATGGAGGGAGAGCTGGCGCCCGATGAGGCCGATCTCCAGGCTGCCCGTGGCGCCGTAGAGCAGCACCGTGCCCATGAGGAAGCAGCTGGAAGCCACGGCCCCGGTGATGAAGTACTTCACGCCCCCTTCCAGGGCTTCCGCCCGCTGGCGCACGGTGGCCGTCAGGGCGTAGAGGGGGATGGACAGGAGCTCCAGGCCGAGGAAGAGCACCATCAGGTTCGTGGTGGAGGCGAAGACCATCATCCCCGTCACGCTGAACATCAGCAGGGAGAGGGTCTCGCCCTTCACCCAGCCCTCCTGGTGGAGGTGGTCCCAGAGCTGGAGCACGGCCATGGCGGCCGTCACCAGCACGAAGATGGCCGCGAACTGGGCGAGGGAATCCATGTGCAGCGGGCCGAAGGCCGGCTGCATCCGGGTGCTCCAGAGGCGCGTCACGTAGAGGAAGCTGCCCATGAGGGCGAACAGGGCGATGACGAACATGCTGCCCCGGATCCACGTCACGGATTCCTGGTCCCGGTCGAGACTGGCGATGGGAAGCAGGCAGGCCGCCACCGCCGGGATGGCCACGGGCATCAGGGCCCCGACTTCGCTGGCGCTGAGTGACATCAGGGAGCCTCCTGTGCATGGGGTTGAGCCCCTTCTACGGGCGCCTGATGCGGATTCTCGGGACTCTGCCCCAGGGGCGCAGGCCGAGGGGCCGGGGCCTGGGCCTCCGCCAGGAGGCGCTTCACGGAGCCCTCGGAATGGGCCGTGAAGGTCTGGGGGTGGAGTCCCATCCAGAAGATGAGGATCACCACCGGCACCATCACGGCAATCTCGCGGGGGTTCAGGTCCGAATGGAGGTGAGCGGTGCCGCTAGTTTCAAGGGTGTTCTCGGGACCCCAGAAGACGCGCTTCACCATCCACAGCAGGTAGACGGCGCTCAGGAGCACGCCCAGTGTGGCGATGATGGCCAGGGTGCGGCCCCAGGGGAAGCCGCTGGAGTAGGTGCCGTTGAGGATGAGGAATTCGCCGATGAAGCCGTTGGTGAGGGGCAGGCCGATGCTGGAGAGGGTCACCACCAGGAAGAAGAAGGTGAAGATGGGCATCCGCTTGGCCACGCCGCCGAAGTCCGCGATCTGGCGGGTGTGGGCCCGGTCGTAGAGCATGCCCACCAGCAGGAAGAGGGCGCCGGTGCTCACGCCGTGGCTGAGCATCTGGAAGATGGCGCCCTGGGTGCCCAGCACAGTCATGCTCGAGATGCCCAGGACCACGAAGCCCATGTGGCTCACGGAGCTGTAGGCCACCAGCTTCTTGATATCCAGTTGGACCATGGCCACCAGGGCGCCGTAGACGATGGCTAGAACGGCCAGGATGGCCAGGGGCATGGCGTAGCGGATGGCGGCAGCGGGAAATATCGGAAGGGCAAAGCGCAGCAGGCCGTACCCGCCCAGCTTCAGCAGCACGGCCGCCAGGATCACGGAGCCCGCCGTGGGCGCCTCGGTGTGGGCGTCCGGGAGCCATGTGTGGAGGGGGAAGAGCGGCACCTTGATGGCGAAGGCCAGGGCGAAGGCGAGAAAGAGGGTGCACTGGGTCTGGAAGGGCAGGGCAAGAGCCGCCTGGGCCATGAGGACGGGGGCGAAGCTGCCCGCCTTGGAGGCGATGTAGAGCAGCGCCACCAGCCACAGGAGGGAACCCGCCAGGGTGTAGAGCAGGAACTTGTTGGCGGCGTACTTCCGGTCCTCGCCGCCCCAGATGCCGATGAGGAAGTACATGGGCGGCAGCATGACCTCCCAGAAGACGTAGAAGAGCAGCATGTCCTGGGCCACCAGGGCGCCCAGGATGGCGCCCTCCAGCATGAGGAAGAGTCCGATGGCCGCTCCGGCTCGCTTCTGGATGCTGTGCCAGGTGCCCAGCAGGGTGAGGGGGGCGATGAAGACCGTGAGCAGCACCAGCCAGAAGTTGAGGCCATCCAGGGCCAGGTGGTAGTCCACGGGCAGACCCACCACGGAGAACCAGGGAGAGTGTTCGGCCAGGAGGATGCCCCCGGGATCTCCCACCAGCCGGGTCATCTGGGAGAGGGCCACGACGAAGATGCCCAGGGAGCCCAGGAGGCCCAGCAGCTTGACCAGGGGCGCCTGCCTCTCGGGGAAACAGAGCAGGAAGGCCCCCCAGAGGATGGGCGCGAAGATGAGGAAACTCAGGAGGTGGGTGTTGATCCAGGTTGTCAGCACGTCGCGCTCCTACTTCAGGAAGATCCAGAGGAGCGTGAGCATCCCCAGGGTCATGGCCAGGGTGTAGTTGCGGACCCGGCCGGTCTGGAAGAAGGCCGTGAAGTCGCCCGCCAGGCGCGCCAGGGCACCGGGCAGATTCACGCCGATGCCATCGATGAGGATCACGTCGAAGAGCTTCCAGAGCACATTGCCCAGCCACCGGATGGGCCCCAGCAGGAACAACTCCAGGCCCTCGTCCACGTAGTACTTGTTGAACACGATCCGGTGCAGTGTCGGCCATTTCGCGCCCCTGGCCTCCGCGATGGCGAGGCCATCCCTGTAGCTGAAGAAGCCCCAGAGCCCCGCGGCGATGGCGAGGGTGGTCGAGGTCAGGGCGAGGAGGATCGCCGGGCCTTCGTGCACGGCGTGGGTAGCGTGGAGCTGGCCGAAGGTGAGGCTGGGGGCCAGGAATTTCCCCACGGCGAAGTGGCCTCCGAAGGCCTCGGGCACGCCCCACCAGCCCGCGAAGAGGCTGCCCACCGCCAGCACGGCCAGGGGCGCGGCCATGGTCCAGGGGCTCTCGTGGGCATGCTCATAGGCATGGGCATCCCGGGGCTCCCCCCAGAAGGTCAGCGCCATGAGGCGCCACATGTAGAAGCTGGTGAAGCAGGCGCCCAGCAGGCCCATGGCCCAGAGCACGGGGCTCTTGAGGTAGGCGAGGTAGAGGATCTCGTCCTTGCTGAAGAATCCCGAGAAGCCTGGGAATCCCATGATGGCCAGCGTGGCGATGAGCATGGTCCAGAAGGTGATGGGGAGCTTGGCCTTCAGGCCCCCCATCTTGAAGAGATCCTGCTCGTGCAGGGCGTGGATCACGCTGCCAGCCCCCAGGAAGAGCAGAGCCTTGAACCAGGCGTGGGTGAAGACATGGAAGAATCCCGCCGAAAACCCTGCGGCCCCCAGGCCCAGGAACATGTAGCCCAGCTGGGAGACGGTGGAGTACGCCAGGACCTTCTTGATGTCCCGCTGGCAGAGGCCGATGGTGGCGGCAAACAGCGCCGTGCCGCCGCCCACCCAGGCAATGGTGGTGAGCGTGAGGGGTGCCAGATGGAAGAGCGGGGCCAGGCGGCACACGAGGAAGATGCCCGCGGTCACCATGGTGGCGGCGTGGATCAGGGCGCTGACGGGGGTGGGGCCCGCCATGGCGTCCGGCAGCCAGACGTAGAGGGGGAACTGGGCGCTCTTGCCCATGGCTCCCAGGAACATCATCAGGGTGGCGAAGGTGATCACGCCGAAGCCGAGCTCGGGGCTCAGATGACCGGCCCGGGTGAGCAGTTCGCCCACGGTCAGCGTGCCGAAGTGGGCGAAGAGCGCCATCATGCCGATGACCATGCCCAGGTCGCCCACGCGGTTCGTGAGGAAGGCCTTGAGGCCCGCCGCGGGCGCGTAGTCCGTCTCGAAGTAGTAGCCGATGAGCAGGTAGGAGCAGAGCCCCACCCCCTCCCAGCCCACGAAGAGCAGGGGGAGGCTCGAGCCCAGCACCAGGGTGAGCATGAAGAAGACGAAGAGGTTGAGGTAAGCGAAGTAGCGGGCGTAGCCCTCGTCCTCCCACATGTAGCCCACGGAGTAGAGGTGGATGAGGGCGCTGATGCCGGAGACCAGCAGGGCCATGACGCAGGACAGGGGATCGAAGACCAGGCCCATGGGCACCCGGAGCGTGTCCACGGTCATCCATTCGAAGGGCGTGAGCTCGAGCCTCAGGCCGGGGGCGGCCCTCATGGCGAAAAAGGCCGCGAGGGCGAGGGCGAAGGAGGCGGTCACGGTGGCGACGGCGAGGATGGAGACCCCGGCCTTGCCGAGCCTGCGGCCCAGGAGGCCGATGAGGATGGCGCCGAGGAGCGGCAGGAGAGGGATGAGCCAGTAGAGCTGTTGCATCAGGTCCTCACTGCTTCAGCGCATCGGCGCGGTCGGAATCCGTGGTCTGCCGGTGCCTGAAGAGGGCCACCACGAGCGCCAGTCCCACGGCGGCCTCGCAGGCCGCCACGGCGATGATGAAGAGGTAGAAGGTGGTGCCCTGCACATCCCCGCCCCGGTAGCGGGCGAAGGCCAGCAGGGCCACGTTGGCGGCATTGAGCATCAGCTCCACACCCATGAACTGCATGAGGAGGCTGCGCCGGATCAACACCGTGGCCAGGCCGATGATGAAGAGCAGGAGCGCCAGGAAGACGTAGGCCTGGAGGCTGCCGTGGAGGAGGGCTTGGGTCGCAGTCATCACAGTTCCCGTTTCACGAGGCTGACGGCGGCGACCATGGCGGCCAGGAGCAGGAGGCCCACGACCTCGAAGGCGAGGAGGTGTTCCCTGAAGAGGTAGGTCCCCAGGCGCTGGAGCGTCATGGGCTCCACCCGGGTTTCGGGCAAGGCGGCCAGAACCTTGGAACTCTTCACCAGCCAGAAGGCGCCAGCGCCGAGCAGGGCCGCAGCGAGCGCCGAGCCCCAGCGCTGGATCCGCCGGGGCCTTTCGGCGGGTTCCTCTTCGTGGCTGTTGAGCAGCATGATCACGAAGAGCACCAGCACCACGATGGCGCCCGAATAGACGATGATCTGGAGCGCCGCGGCCACGGGGTTCGCCAGCAGGAGGAAGAGGCCGGCCACGCCGACGAAGCTGAGCACCAGGCTGAGCCCCGCCATGATGAGGTTCTTCATGCGGAACATCAGGAGGGCGCCAAGGAGAGAGATGAGGGCGAAGATCAGGAACACGGGCCCTCCACGGGGGGGTGCGCTGCCGCAGGTTTCGGATCGGACGTGATCCGCGCCTTGCCGTCCAGGTCGGCGTAGGTGTTCATCAGGTCCCACTTGCCGAACTGCATGGACAGGCGGTCGTAGGAAGCCTGCTCGTAGTCGCCGCGCAGCCAGATGGCGTCCTTGGGGCATGCCTCTTCGCACATGCCGCAGTAGATGCAGCGCAGCATGTC
>JAYSNJ010000026.1:0-10310 GCA_043723905.1 Holophagaceae bacterium | reverse complement strand
CGGCACAGGGCCCACTCGGCTGCTTCGACTCAGACGAACGATTGTTCTGAAGCTCCTCGGGTGCCCGACGTTTCACGCTCCACCGGAGCGTGAAACGTCACCCGAGCGCTTCAGACGTTCTTGATGACCTTGCCGGCCTGGAGGCAGGAGGTGCAGACGCGGATGCGCTTGGGCACGCCGCTCACCAGGGCACGGACCTGCTGGATGTTGGGATTCCAGCGGCGGTTCGTGATGTTGTGGGCATGGCTGACGTTGTGCCCGAACTGGGGCTTCTTACCGCAAACTTCGCATTGACGGGACATGGCGACCTCATGGATTCCGTGTATGGCACTGCCAAAGGAACGTTAGTCTACCAAATCCCTCCGGAATCTCAAGGTGAATTCGTGGAGGGCTTGCGGCGGCTGGGCTTCCGGGCGAAGGTAGGGCATTCCCCATGGACCTCGACCGCTGGGCTCTCGCCTTCACCCTTCTCCCCTGGCCGGAAGGCCGGAAGGCCGAGCTTTGGGCCGCGCTCACCCGGGGGGAGAGTCCGGTCCTCGACAGGGAGGCCCGCCGGGCGCTGGATCAGCTGGAGCCGGACCGCCTGCGGGAGGAGGCCCGGGCTCGGGGCGCCCGCCTGATGCTGCCTTCGGATCCGGGAGTGGAGCCTTTTCTTTCGGAACTCCCCTATCCCGTGGCGCTCTGGGTGCGGGGCAGCCTGCCCCCCCGGGGACCGGCGGTGGCGATGGTGGGGAGCCGGGAGGCCAGTCCTGAAGGCCTTGCCCGGGCCCAGGCCTGGGCCAGGATGCTGACCCAGGCGGGGGTCGCCGTACTTTCGGGCCTGGCCCGGGGCATCGATGGCGCGGCCCACGCCGGGGCGCTGGAGGCGGGCACCACCTGGGGCATCATGGGCTCGGGTCTCGATCACCCCTATCCCCGGGAGCACGCCCGCCTGATGGACCGGATTGCGGAATCGGGCGGCGTGATCACCCCCTTCCCCCCTGACGCCCTCCCCCTGAAGTGGCATTTCCCCCGGCGCAACTGGCTCCTGGCGGCCTGGGCCCAGGGGGTTGTGGTCATAGAGGCCCGGATGAAATCGGGCTCCCTGGTGACGGCGCGGCTGGCCCTGGACCTGGGGCGGGAGCTCTGGGCCTGTCCGGGAGCCCCTGAAAATTCCCTCTCGGAGGGGCCCAACGCCCTCCTGCGGGAGGGGGCGGCCCGCGCCTGCCGGGGCCCTGCCGATATCCTGGAGGATCTGGGAAGTCTCCCCCTCCGGGCAAATTGTCCTTGACGCTCGTGGGATGATCCCATTTTGAATGATTTGGAGTGAACCGTGACCAAGCTCGTCATTGTCGAAAGCCCTTCGAAGGCCAAGACCATCACTAAATACCTTGGCAAGGGCTACAAGGTCATGGCGAGCGTGGGCCATATCCGGGATCTGCCCACCAAGGAGGCCGTGGAGATCGGCGGGAAGAAGGTGCCGGTCATCAATACGGCCGGGGATTTCCAGGAGGTCTACGAGATCCCGGCCACCAAGGCCAAGGTGGTGGCGGGCCTCAAGGCCGCGGCCAAGGGGGTCGAGGAACTGATTCTCGCGACTGACCCCGACCGCGAGGGGGAGGCCATCAGCTGGCATCTCCTGGAGGCCATCAAGCCCCCCAAGGGGTTGAAGGTGTCCCGCGTCCTCTTCAACGAGATCACCCAGAACGGCATCCAGAAGGCCATGGCCGCCCCCACGGAACTGAACCAGCAGCTGGTGGACGCCCAGCGGGCTCGCCGGGTGCTGGATCGCATCGTGGGCTACAAAGTGAGCCAGGTGCTCTGGGACAAGGTGAAGCGGGGCCTCTCCGCGGGCCGCGTGCAGAGCGTCGCCCTGCGCCTCATCGTGGACCGGGAGCACGAGATCCAGGCCTTCAAGCCCGTCGAGTACTGGGTGCTGCGGGGGAAGTTCGCGGCCAAGCTGCCCCCCCAGTTCTGGATGAAGTTCCTGAAGCTCAATGGCCAGGTTCTCCAGATGGGGAACAAGGAGACGAAGGCCCGGATCAAGAACGAGAAGCAGGCCCACACCCTGCGGGACCAGATCCTCAAGGCTTCCTGGAAGGTGACGGGCCTGGAGACCAAGGAGAAGCTGCGCAACGCCCCCGCGCCCTTCACCACCGCCAAGCTCCAGCAGGAGGCGGCGGCCAAGCTGCACTTCTCAGTGTCGCGCACCATGCAGAACGCCCAGCGGCTCTACGAGGGCGTGGATTTCGGCGAAGGCCCCGTGGGCCTCATCACCTACATGCGCACCGATTCGCCCCGGCTGGCCCCGGAGGCCATCGAGGCCGCCCGGGAGTACATCCAGAAGCAGTGGGGCAAGGCTTACCTGCCCGCCAAGGCCAGGATCTTCAAGGGCAAGGCCGCGGCCCAGGACGCCCATGAGGCCATCCGCCCCACGGACATGTCCCGGGCCCCCGAGAGCCTCCGCGGCCATCTGGGCCCCGACGAGTTCCGCCTCTACGCCCTCATCTGGCGGCGCACGGTGGCCTGCCAGATGGAGGCCGCCCGCTTCGACGAGACGGTGGTGGAGGCCGAGAGCGCCCTGGAAAGCGGCGAGGTCGCGACCTTCGAGGCCAAGGGCGAGATCGAGCGTTTCCCCGGCTGGCTGGCCGCCTACCGTGCCGACAAGGTGCAGAGCGCCGCCGAACAGGTGGACGCCTCCGAGGAGGAGGAAGAGGAGAACGTCGGCCTGCCCGATCTCAAAAAGGGCGAGACGCTGAAGCTCGAGACCCTGGAGACCGACCAGCAGTTCACCAAGCCTCCCGCGCGCTTCTCGGAAGGCACGCTGGTGAAGGAACTGGAAGAGGACGGCATCGGTCGCCCCTCCACCTACGCCAGCATCATCGCCACCATCCAGAACCGCGATTACGTGAAGAAGATCGAGGGCCGCTTCAAGCCCACCGAGATCGGCATGGCCGTCACCGATCTCCTGGTGCAGGGCTTCCCCGAGCTCATGGACCCGCGCTACACCAGTGGGATGGAGGATCAGCTGGACCGCATCGAGGGCGGCGAGATCACCTATGAAAAAATGCTCAAGACCTTCTACAGCCCCTTCGAGCTGCTCCTCAAGAGCGCGGGCAAGGACATGGCCAACCTCAAGGCCGGCGTGCCCACGGATGTCCTCTGCAAGAAGTGCAAGGCCGTCATGCTCAAGCGCTACGGGAAGAACGGCCTCTTCCTAGGCTGTTCCCGGTACCCCGAGTGCGATCACACCGAAGAGCTCGAACCCCTGGACGAGCCCGAGGACGCGCCCGAATGCCCCCTCTGCGGCACCAGTCCCATGAACCTGCGCAAGGGCCAGTGGGGTCCCTTCTGGGCCTGCCCCCAGTACCCCGACTGCAAGGGCATCGTGAAGGCCGATCCCAAGGGCATCCCCGTCCCCGCCGATGTGCCCCTCGAGGAAAAGTGCCCCACCTGCGACAAGCATTTCGTCAAGCGCCACGGCCGCTACGGCGAGTTCGTGTGCTGCGTGGACTACCCCAAGTGCAAGACCGTGAAGAAGGAGATCCTGGGCGTGCCCTGTCCCAAGTGCGGCGGCGATCTGAGCCCCCGCAAGAGCCGCTTCGGCAAGATCTTCTACGGCTGCACCAAGTATCCCAAGTGCGACTTCACCGCCTGGGACAAGCCCGTCCCCATGAGCTGCCCGGCCTGCAAGGCCAACTACATGACCGAGAAGACCCGCAAGCCCCGGGGCAAGGACCCCATCACCGTCCTCCTCTGCCCGAACTGCAAACACGAAGAACCGATGGGATAGGCGATGTGGGTCGCGCAGCAGGCTCCGATGGAGCCTGCGCAGCGGGGCCCCACACGCCTATCCATGGCGATGTGGCTTAACTCTCGGGGCCCCACACGGCTATCCATAGCCGATATGGATCACAGCAGGCTCCGCGCTAACCCGTGAGCCCCCTTGGGTGGAGATCCAATTCTTGTAGGGCCACAGGAGCAATCGTGAAATCCCCACTTACTCTGCTTGTAGCTTTTGGGCTCGCGATAGGGCAGATTGCGGTTTGCGGGATCCCGGCAAATGGTCGAGTGGTCAAGCTCTCCAGCGGCGTGAATCGGATACAACTTCCAGGTGGGAAAAGCGAGTGCATGGCTGTTCTCTCGCACCGCGAAAATTTCAATGCTCATGGGTTTGACATATTCTCCATCTACATCAAGGACTTGGTGGAAGGAGAAAATGTTGCCGAATGGAGTTCGGTTACTTTTTTCGATGGGGAAAAGGAACGGTTTGTATTGACCGTAGGGGGTGGGGCAGATTGCCTCCTCCATGATTTTCGATTGGTCACACCTCCGGCTGGGAAGTCCCTTCGTCTCGTATTGGCAGACCGCGAGCTGGGTGGCAGCTTTGCCGATGAAGACAAGGTCACCTTCTCATTTTTTGAGCTCCGCAAGAATGCTCGAGGCGAGGTCGGGCGCCCCCTCTATTACTTCGAACGAGTGAGGGTGGAGACGGCCAAAAAGAAATACTGCGATGTGGGAGAAGCGTTCAAGGTTGAACTCGGCTTGAACAATTACATGGCAAGGCCTCAGTAGTGAGACCCACCTATCGTTCAACAGAATTGCTCCGTCGATGTTTCGACAGCATCGGGGGCACCAAGCCTGCTCCTCTTCGTCCTTCGGACTCAGGCCCACTTCGTGGATCCCATGATCGCCGCCCGACGGATGGCGATCGGCTACTCGAAGTGCACGATCCTAGAACGAGATCCGTTCGATCGATTCTTCGTCGCAGATCACGGCCGATGAGGACGGCGCCGCCATGGGTTGGATCGCTCCGATGGACTGGGATTCTTCCCGGTCTCCGGCGCGGCCTTCGGCATAGTGCTGCAGGAAGCAGCGCATGGCGTGGCCCACGCCGGCCCGGTTGATCTCCCGCAGGTCCTCCTCGTAGTAGCGGCCCTGGTTGAAGGCGCCCGTGATGATCTCGTACGAGGGGAAGTAGTCGACCCACTGGAATTCCTGGACCGCCGATTCCGCGGCCACCCGCAGCACGGACTTGCTGTAGGTCGTGGACACGAGCACGTGGCGGTCCTCGAAGGTGGCGATGAGGGGCACGGGGGAAACGGTGAGCAGCACCTTCACGCCGGGATTGATGGCCTTGAGCAGATGCAGGAAGGTGCTCAGATCCTCGCTGACCTGGGCGGCGCTGAAATTGACCGGGCCGTACCTTTCGGGATCGAAGGAACCTCCCGAGACGCCGGGCGCCAGGGGAAAGATCTCCCCGGTGGCGAGTTCCTGCCAACCTTCGGTGAGGCCCAGGGTGAAGACGAAGACATCGGCCTCGAGAAACATCCGCTTCACGTGGGCCAGATGGTCGCGCCGGGCCTCCACCACCTCCTCGGGCAGGTCGAAGCCTCCGGGCTCGATGTTGGGACGGAGGGGATCGATGTAACGCCCGTCCGTGCGGAGCCAAGGGGCTTCGGTCGCACGGCGGGTGCCGAGCGCCTCCTGGAGGAGCTGCAGCAGCTGTCGGACCGTGTAGATGTTGCCGAATCTGGCCGAGAAGACGCCGAAGCCCCGGCGCTTCCGTTCGCCGGACTCGAGCTCCTCGCCCGATTCCGGGACGAAGTAGTTGAACCCAATGGACGCCAGGTGGCGGGAGATGTGCTGGGCGAAGCAGCTTCCCGCCGTGGCCACCCGGTCCTCCCGGGCGATGCAGAACCGGGTCGCCACCACGGGGTCGAGTCTGTGCGGTTCGACGGCAGAGACGGCCCGCCGCCAGAACTGATAGTCCCGAAGGGATTCGTAGGGGTGGCTCATCTCGCCTCGGCAATCACGTGGGCTGCGCGCTCGAACAGGGGCTCTGGCAGTTCCAGCGAGTCTTTCTCGTGCTGCGCGTAGACAGAGAAACACCGCTCGATGAATTCGTGGAGGCTCAGGAGCCGGTACTCGCCCAGGGGCTTGAACAGGAGGGATCCGTCCGGCAGGCCCAGCTGCTCGGCGATCTCGGGATAGACGGGGAACACGGGACTGTTCGCCAGGTTGTCGTGGGGCAGGGTGCCGCCGTCCCGGCAGGCTCCCGAGCCCTGGCCGGCGACCATCCGGGCGAGGCCGTAGAGGACCTCGATGCGGGGATGGTTGATGCTGTACATGAAGGGGCCCCTGCGCACCCACCGGAGGAATTCATCGCGGATATCCAGCCCGGCATTCTTGAAGGTGTCTAGCAGCTGTTCACGCTGGGGATTCCAGACGTCAAAATAGCCCAGTCGATGGAAGACGTCCTGGCGGAAGAGGGGCTCTGTCTGGGCGGGAGAGAGTCCCAGCTTGAAGGCCGTGATGGCGATCAGCGAATGGTAGTCGTCCACAGGGCCCTTGAGGAATTTCCTGCCATGGGTGATGTAGCAGAGGTCCGGGTGATAGCCGCTGAAGACCACGCCTGGGAGGCAGGTCACGTGGCTCTGGCCGATGAGGTGGGGCAACCCGAAACTCTCCACTTCGGGCGCTGCGATGATGCGGTCGTACTGCGGCAGGCGGGCCTTCCAGCGCCGCAGGTTTTTCTTGAGCTCCCAGAGGTTGCAGGCCTCGATCTGGGCATCCGGGCGCAGCAGGGACAGGCAATTCGCCAGGCCTACGGTCTGGCAATTGGCGACCACCAGCCACCTGGACGAATATCGCGGTTTTGGGGTCTTTCCCGCCTTCCCGAGAGGGGATGTTCCGAGGAAGGACGCCTTGATGAGTCCAGCCATGTGCGCGAGCTGCATTGTTCCGCCGTTGGGTGTGCGTATGGATTTCAAACGCCCTGATTCGAATCAGGGGACTGCAGGAGGACGGGAATTCCGGAAGCCCGAACTCGATGGAGGCCTTCTGCTCGCGCCTTGCAGTTCCATTATCCACAATTACCCGAAGGCCTCACCGCAGGGGTGAGGCCTTCGGGATGGTTTTCCGAACAGGTTCTCAGGGTTTCTGCCCCAGGCATCAGGCCCGCAGGAACCCGATTCTAGGTGGGGAATTCCCGCACGGCGATGTAGTTCTCCAGTCCCCGGATGACGCTCTCGCGCTCGGCGACCAGTTCCTTCACCACGTCGCCGATGGAGACGAGGCCCACGACCATCTTGCCGTCCATGACGGGGACGTGGCGGATGCGCTTCTCGGTCATCAGGGCCATGCATTCGTCCACGGTGGTGTCGAGCTTCACGTGGAAGACCTGACTGGTCATCACCTCGCTCACGGGCAGGTCGGGCGAGAAGCTGCCCGTCTTCATGGCGAGGCGCACGAAGTCGCGCTCGGAGAAGATGCCCCAGAGGCGCTCCCCGTCCATCACGAGGACGACCCCGATGCGCTTCTCGGTGAGCATCCGCAGCGCGTCGTGGACCTTGGCGTTGGGGGCGACGAACCAGAATGTGTAGCCCTTGGTCTCCAGGATGTTCTTCATCGTGGCCATGGCGGGACCTCCTTGGGAAGTGGGTTCTGGATGAGATGCCGGGGGATGATGGGATTCTGCCCTCTTTTTGGGAGGGAAGGGGTGGAATCTTCTGGGTGGAAAGCCCTACGCTGGTTCCAGCGACCCAGGAGGACCCCATGGAACCCACCCTCGACAACCCGACGCCCGCCCCGCCCCAGAATCCCGAGGAGAACACCTGGGCCATGCTCTGCCATCTGGCGAGCCTCGCGGGCTTCATTCTTCCCGGGATCGGCTCCATCCTCGGCCCCCTGGTGGTCTGGCTCGTGAAGAAGGACACGATGCCCCTGGTGGATGACCAGGGCAAGGAGGCCCTGAACTTCCAGATCACGGTCATGCTCGCAGCGATCGTCTGCATCCCTTTGTTCCTCGTCTGCGTGGGGGTCTTCCTGCTCAGCATCGTGGGGATCCTGGATCTGGTTTTCACGGTCATTGCCGCCATCGAGGCCAGCAAGGGCAGGGCCTACCGCTACCCCTTCGCCCTGCGGCTGATCAAGTAGTTGAACCCTGTCGCTCTTTCGGCCCAGGCCTCCCGGCGCCTCCTCCTGGGCGCCCAGGGCCTGCTGGAGGACCCGGCTCGCCGGGCCACGAAGCGCGAAGTGCTCAGGACCATCGAGCGCCTGGGCTTCGTGCAGGTGGACACCATCAATGTTGTGGGGCGCGCCCATGACTTGACGCTCTTCAGCCGCCTGGAGGGCTACCGGCCCCCGCAGCTGGAGGCCCTGCTGGAAGTGGACCACACCCTCTTCGAGGGGTGGACCCATGACGCTTCTCTCATCCCCACGGCCCTTTACCCCCAGTGGAAGCCCCGCTTCGCCCGGGATCAAGCCCGCATCGAGCGCCATGCCTGGTGGCAGAACCTGCTGGGCCCCGAGACAGATCGCATCTGCGCCCACGTGCTGGAGCGCATCGAGGCGGAGGGGCCCCTGGGCAGCATGGATTTCGACCACCCCGATAAGCGTGGCCCCTGGTGGGGCTGGAAACCCCAGAAGGCCGCCCTGGACTACCTGTGGCGCACGGGCCGGCTGGCCATTGCCGGGCGGCTGAACTTCCACAAGCGCTACGATCTCGCCGAGCGCGTCCTGCCGGGCGCCCACGCCCTGCCTGCACCCGCTCCGGAAGCCCACCGGGAGTGGGCTTGCGCCAGTGCGGCGGAGCGGCTGGTGGTCTTCACGCCGAAGGAACTGGCGGCCTTCTGGGATGCCCTGGATCCCATCGAGACTAGGGCCTGGTGCCAGGGCGCTGCCCGCCAGGGCCGTCTCGTGGCCGTGAACGTGGCTCAAATGGACGGTTCGGAGGCCTCCGCCTGGGCCCTGGCGGACTGGGAGACGCGGCTCCTGAGGCAGCCGGAGGCGCCCCATGCCATCCGCCTGCTGAGCCCCTTCGATCCCATTCTCCGGGACCGCGCCCGGGCTCTCAGCCGCTTCGGCTTCGACTACCGCTTCGAGGCCTTCACGCCCGCAGCCAAGCGCACCTACGGCTACTACGTGATGCCTCTACTCGAAGGCGAGCGCCTCGTGGGCCGCCTGGATCCCAAGTTGCACCGGGACCGGGGCCTGCTGGAGGTGCGGGGGCTCTGGTGGGAGGCCGGGATCCAGCCCACGAAGGGCCGGAGGAAGAAATTGAAGGAGGCCCTGGAGAAGATGGCCGCCTTCCTGGGGGCCCGGGAGATCGCGGGCATCTAGGCTGTGCGCACGCGGGCCCCGGAAACCCGGGGCCCGCGCGTCGTGGCGTGGAAGGGGTCAGGCTCGGCCGCTCATGAGCTTGTTGAAGCCCGCGACCTTGACCCACCAGATGATGAAACAGACCAAGGCGACGGGGCTCGCGAGGAAGTTGATGAAGGGGATGATGAAGCAGCAGTTCGCGATGCAGGCGATCAGTCCGATGGTGTAGCCGGCGTCGTCCACGTTCGTTCCGTTCTCCGCCGCCCAGCTCTTGATGGACTCGGAGACATTCTTCACCACGAAGAAGTGCCACACGAGGTTGAAGAGGGGGATGAGCATCAGCCAGACCATGCCCGGCTCCATCTTCCGGTGGCGCTCCCCTGCCAGCGTCAGCGCCTTCTGCATGGTCAGGATGTAGAAGATCAGTACTGCTATCGCCGCTGCGGCAGTCAGGAGGACGAAGATCAGGCAGCCTCCGCCAAGCATGGCGGCGAGGGCGTTGGAGTCGGACATGGAGCCTCCTGGAAGGGGCCCGGGCGGAATCCCGCAGGGGAACGGCCGGGGGAATGGTGAGGAATGAAGGACCGCCCCAGCTTAGGCGGGCGGGCCCCTGGGCACAAGCCGGACTGTTGCACAAAGTCCGCCAGGGGCCTGGGCTCCAGGAATTGGTCTCCCGGAAATACCGGGGGGCCGGGCTGGAGGATTTCAGGGCGCTGGACACCCAGGTTGCTGCCCAGGAAGGCCCAGCCGCGCTAGACTGTTGCCATGACGAAGTCCTACTACGCAGGAATGGATCTCGACGCTCCCTGCGGGCGCTGCAAGGGCGAGACCCTGCACCGGATCCTCTCCATCACCGATGGGGTTCCCGAGAAGCTCATCTGTGTGAGCTGCAAGTCCGTGCACAAGTTCCGGGCAGAGAAGGCTCCCAAGCCCGAGGCCTCGCCCCGGCCCCAGCGCATGGCCACGGCCTCGGCGCCCAAGCCGGTCCCCAGCCCCAGCCATTTCCAGGAGCTGATGATCTCCGAGCAGGCCGGCACCAGGGCCCAGCCGTACAGTCCCGCCACCCGCTGGGACGAGGGCATGTGGATGGATCATTCGAGCTTCGGGCTGGGCCGGGTCCAGCGCAAGGCGGGCCGCAAGGCCGAAGTCCTCTTCCGCGAGGGCCTGAAGACACTCATCAGCGGATAAGCGCAACCAGGGCTTTCTGCCCGAAACGCAGAAGAGCGCGC
>JAYSNJ010000025.1:0-15930 GCA_043723905.1 Holophagaceae bacterium | reverse complement strand
GGCGGCGCCCAGGACGCCCATGGCGACAGCGCTGGTGGGCAGGATGGGCACCACCAGTTCGCACAGCTCGAAGCTGTAGACGCAGGTCTGGCGCGTGATGCCCACCAGGTCCGAGAGGGGCGCCATGATGGGCATGGTGAGGGCGGCTTGCGCCGTGCCCGAATGGATGAAGAAGTTGATGACGCACTGCACCAGGAACATCACCTGGGCCGTGATGGCCTTGGGCAGGACCAGGATGAGGTTGGAGCCGTAGAAGAGGATCGTATCCATGATCTTGGCGTCATTGGCGATCACCAGCAGGGCCCGGGCGCAGGCCACGATCATCACGACGCCCACCATGTCCTTGGCGCCGGCCACGAAGTGCTTGGCCAGGAGACTGGGCCCCATGCGGCTGCTGAGGCCGATGAGGATGCCCATGCCGAGAAAGAGGGCCGCGATGGCGTCGATATCCCACTTGTAGCGGATCACGCCGAAGACGAGCAGCACCATGGCGGCCACGAAGAGCAGCAGCACCAGGATGTGGCGGAAGTCCCAGGCCTCGCCTGCGTCCGGGTGATGCTCCACGGCCTCGCGCTGCTGGTCGATGTCCCGAACGACGCTGAGCTCGGGATTCTGCTTGACCCGGTGGGCGTAGACCATCACGTAGGCGATCACCACGGAGGTCACCAGCACCCAGGCGGCGATGCGGTACGCCAGGCCCGAATAGAGGGGCACACCGGCGATGCCCTGGGCCACGCCCACAGTGAAGGGGTTGATGAAGGCGCAGGCAAAGCCCGCCGCTGAGCCCAGGAAGGGGATGCACATGCCCACGAGGCTGTCGTAGCCCAGGGCCCGGGCCATGGGGATGAAGATGATGATGAAGGGGATGGTTTCTTCCGCCATGCCGAATATCGCCCCGGCCAGGGAGAACACCACCATGAGGACCGGGATCAGCAGCCACTCCAGGGCCGGGCGGGTGCTGATGGCCCGCACCAGGCGCTTGATGCCGAACTCCACGGCCCCGGTCTCCTGGAGGATGTTGAAGGCGCCCCCGATGATGAGCAGGAAGGCGATGAGCTTGGCGGCCCCGATGAAGCCCGTGATGGGCGCCAGCAGCAGATGCTGGAGGCCCAGGTAGAACTTGGGGATGAGCTGGTAGCTGTCCTTGACGGCCACCTTGATGACGCTCCCGTCCGGGAGCGTCTTGGGGATGCGGGTGTACTCACCCGAGGGCACGATCCAGGAGAGCACCAGCACCAGGGCCACCAGCCCCCCCACGATGACCAGGGTGTGGGGCATCTTGAGAGACTTCGCCCATTCACGAAAACGCTGCGTCATATCCGTATCCTCGTCCGTCAGTTTATTCGAAGATGCCCTTGGCGAGCGGTTTGCGGGCCTTCATCAGGAGGCGGCCCTTGGCGATGACGGTGTGGATCTCGAGATTCTTCGGATCCAGCAGCACCACATCGGCATCCAGTCCCGCCTCCAGGCGCCCCTTGCTGCGCAGCTTCAGGATATGGGCGGGGTTGGACGTGATGACCCGCAGGGCGGTGGCCAGGGGCACGCCTTCCCGCTGCACGGCGGCACGCACGGCGGCAAACAGCGTCGTCACGCGCCCCACGGAGATCCCCCGCAGGCGGCCGTTGCCATCGAAGTCAGGCAGGCTGCCCTGGCCGTCCGAGGTGAAGGTGATGTGGCCGGGGTCCACTCCCGCCTCCAGCATGCGGCGCAGGGCCTCGCCGCAGGGGACTTCCCCGTCGTCCAGATAGGCCTGCACGGTGGAGGTGGTGAAGTCCACGAAGCCACCGTCCTTGGCGTAGGCGATGCCCTCCTCGAAGAGCCGGGGATTGCGGTTGATGTGCGTGGGCAGGAACTGGGTGGCGGGGATCTCTGTTTCTTTCAGGATGCGCCGCAGCACCTCCAGACCCCGAAGCCCATCCCCCAGGTGCAGGTTCACGATGCCGGCCTTGCCCGAGAGCATGCCGCCCCGGCGCGCCGTGCCCGCGAGATGGGCGAGGGCCTCGAAGGTGGGCTGGCTGGAACGGTGGTCGGAGATGGCCACCTCCCCCGCCCCGATCACCTTGTCGATGAAGAGCAGATCCTCCTCGAGGGTGGCGAAGAGCGTGCGCACCGGGACGCCGTAGGAGCCGGAATAGAGGTAGGTACTGAGGCCCTCCTCTTCCAGGCCCTTGGCCTTGGCCAGCAGGGCCCCCATGCTGCGCGTGTAGCCATCCGTGCCCAGACAGCCCACCACGGTGGTGATGCCGCCCCGGATGGCATCCGTCAGCTGCAGATCGGGCGTGCGCGTGGCGAATCCGCCTTCACCACCGCCACCCATCATGTGCACGTGGGCATCGATGAAGCCCGGCACCGCCACCAGGTTGCGCGCATCGATGACCTCGCAGTACTTGCGGGGGATGCGGATATCGGCCTCCATGCGCAGGATCCGACCGCCCCCGAGGAGAAGGTCGCAGCGACCACTGAGCTCGGGGGCGAGAATCTCCGCATTCTTGATCAAAAGCATGAGGGCTCCAATTTCAGGAAGGGCGGCGCAGGGGACCGGAGCGAAACCACAGGAAGGAAGCGGGGCGTTCTCCCCGGGGCCCCTAGGGCAGGCGCTGCACCGGCAGCGTTCCATCCGGTTGCTTCAGGGCGCGGAACTCGGCGTAGCCGTAGAGACCATAGAGCAGGCAGGGCTCGAGCACCTGGATGGCCCGGCGGGCCAGGGCCTGATCCAGGGGCACGATCAGGGTTCCCGCGGGGAATTCGCACTCCGTCGCCACTCCCCGGGCCACGATCTGGCGGTTCTCGTAGCGCTGGTAGAGCTCATCGAAGGGCTCCTCCAGGCGCACCAGTCGGCAGCGCTCGGTCTTCAGTTTCTCGGGAGCGGAAAGTTCTCGGAAGCGCAGCCCGTGGTATTCGAGCAGGGGCCGGAAGAGCTTGGCCGCCCGGGCCTCGATCACGTAGGCCTGAGGTGTGGGCACGCTGGACTTCACCACCAGGTCCAGCATGAGGTTGGCGGTGGGGATCTCCAGCACCTGGCCGGAGGTGGGATCGCACATCTTCACCGTCCCCACCTTGCCCCCGAGGTTCGCCCAGAAGGTGTTGGTCGCGATGAAGGGCGGCAGCGGCTCCCGCCGAGCCTGCTCGGACAGCTCGAAGACGCGGGCCCTGGATTCCGGTGTGCCCAGGAGGTGATCGAAGAGCCCCAGGAAGGCGTCCACCCGGGCCCCCAGGTCCGCCTGGGGATTCGCCGCGCTCCGGCGCACGCCGGCCTCGAGGATGAAGGAGAGGGCACCGTGGCTGCCCAGTCCGTTGCGGCCATCGTCCACCTCGGGCGTGGAGGGGCGGATCTCTTCCTCTGGCGCGGGTCCGCCCACGGTGTAGCGGGCATAGGGATGGCCCGCCCCGGCCATCACCGGGGCCGCGGACGCCACGCACTGCTGTCCCGCCTCCTTCAGGCTCGCGGGGATCAGCGGGTGATTGCAGGCGTCCATGGTGATCAGGGGCCAGCGCTCCCAGACGCGCCGCACGTGATCGGCACCGACCCGCTGGTAGTCCTCGCCATCCCGGGTGAACTCGTGGCAATCCGCGGCCAGATGGGGCAGGATGCGCCGGGCCACGCGATAGAAGGCCCGGGTCTCGGGCTGGGACAGGAGGAGGTGGTCGCGGTTCAGATCGGCCTTGGCATCGTTGGTGCGGCGCTGGGCCACGGCCCCGTCGGGATTGAGCATGGGCATCAGGTAGAGATCCACATCCTCGGGGAGCCGCTCGGGATGTTCCGAAACGGCGCGGATCAGGTAGAGCAGGGCATCCTTGCCCGAGACTTCGTTGCCGTGCTGCTGGGCGTAGAAGAAGGCCCTGAAGCGCGCCTTTGCCCCGCCGCGGTTCAGGCGCACCAGGAAGATGGGCCGTCCTCCCGCGCTGCGGCCCTCCTCGGTGACGGTGATGAGGCCGGGCCTCTGCACCGACTTCAGGTAGGCCGTCACGTCCTCGAGGGAGAGGGTGGCCTTCAGCGCCCGGTGATCGGCGGGGAAGCGGGCCTCCGCGGGGTTCGCCCCCAGGAGGAGAGCGCCGAGGCACCAGGCGCCGAGGGCGGGAGCCAGGACTCTCCAGCCCCTCACGGCAGGGGCTTCCGGGCCGCCAGATCGAGACTCTGGCCCCGGCGGAGGAGATGGAGTTTCATGTCCCGGAAGCCGTCCACCCTGTCCAGCTTCAGGGCACTGGGATCGAAGACCATCACGCCGTGCTCGCCCAGCACCGTGGCCCTGCCGTGCTTCACCACCAGGGCCGTGGCCTCGTCGATGCCGAGGCCCAGGCAGTCGGGGTGCTCCATCATCACGCTGAAGAGGCGGTTCTGGCGGTTGCGGCGCAGGAAGTGCTGGTCCACGATGCAGAAACTCGGAAGGAAGCCCATGCCCTCCCGGGTCCGGTAGGCCCCCTTCCCCAGTTCGAGCAGGGTCTCCTTGCCGTGGCGGTCATCGCCCGTGAGCATGATCTTGGACATGATGGCCGCACCGGCGCTGGTGCCGCCGACGCCTGCCCCAGCGGCGTAGCGCTCCAGGATGACTCCTTGCAGCGGCGTGCCCACGATCCTGTCGCCCACGCAGTTCTGGTCCCCTCCGGAGAACCAGAATCCCGTGCAGGTCTTGGCCGCCTCGAGCATGGCCGGAGCGGAGGAATCCTCCCGGGTGCGCACATCCAGGGGCACCATGGCGAGCCCCGCCTTCTCCAGATCCGCCTTCCACTCCTGGAGAGCCCCTTCGGGGTCCGAGGTGGAGGTGGGCACGATGCCCACGCGCCCGCCCTTTCCGCCGCTGGCAGCCAGGAAGGCGTCCAGGATCTCCTGGGGCATGCCCCCGCCCCCGACGATGACGAGGGTGCCCCTGGGGGCAGGAGGGGCGGCCGCCAGAAGAACGGCAGAGCAGAGGGCTAGGGCCAAGCGCTTGAGCATCGCGTCACTTTCGAAAGGGAAACCTGGCTAGAAGTTGACCCGGAAGCCCAGGCGCACCCGGCGCCCCTGTTCCACGGAGGAGGGCAGCTTGTAGTCGGAGGAATTCATCCGCTCGTTCCAGGCCAGCACGCTGCCCGAGTTCAGCACATTGAAGACCTCCACGAACACTTCCGCGTTGGCCTTGGCCGTGATGGGGACGATCTGGGTGGCACGGAGATCCAGGAGACGCTCGCTGGGGTACTGTTCCGACCCCCTGGGCTGGACGTTGGGGTAGTAGCGGATGCCCAGGATCCTGTCAGTCCGCGCATAGGGGGTGTAGTGGTTGCCGCTCAGGAAGGTGAAGGCCCCCGAGATGCGCATCTTCCAGGGCAGTTCAACGAGGCCGTGGACCTTGAATTCGTTGTCATCGAAGCCCGGCAGGAGACCGTTGGAATTGATCAGGTTGTTGGGGCTCTCGAAGAGTTCGTCGTAGCCGTTGCTCTTGTAGGTGTTGCCGTAGCGCCGGGCCCGGGTGTAGCTGGCGTTGAGGCTCCAGCCGTCCTGGAAGGCCCGGGAGCATGCTAGGGTGGCGGACCAGAAGGCCCGCTTGGCCTCGGGGATGTTGGTGACGAGCCACTGGTGCTGATCGGAGGCAATGCTGGTGATCCAGACCGGGATGGTAATTTGGTTATTGCCCTCGGGATCGTTGCGGTAATCCCAGACCTCCTGGGTCGACCAATGGCCGGTGTCCTGGGCCAGATCCTTCCTCAGCAGGTTGTCCTTGTTGACCCGGTAGACATAGGTGGCCGAAGCGGCCCAGGGCCCCTTGAACTTGTGCTCGAAGGAGAGGGTGGTCTCGTCCATGTAGGGCTGCTTCGCATTTGGATCCGTGGGCGCATAGCCGGAAACGGTCAGCCTGTGCACCCATGTGGCAGGATCACCCGGCATCGGCCAGGTGGCGTAGTTGGTCGGATCGATCTGCACCGAGGTCACGACCCCTGGACTGACCAGCGTGCCCCATTCGTAGCGGACCTCAGGGGGAAGCATGGACTGGTACTGGCGGTCGATGTAGGAGGCGCTGTAGGCGGAGAAGAAGCGCCCCCAGTGGAACTTGAGGAGGTTCTTCTGGTCGGCCGTCACGGCATAGGTTACGCCCAAGCGGGGGGCGAGGGTCCTGGTGTCCCAGACCGTGGGCTGGCCGTAGGCATTGGCCTTCTGCTGCTCGAGGCGCAAGCCGGGCCGCAGGGTCAGCCGGTCGTTGACCGTCCAGGCATCCTGGACGAAGACGCTCAGGCGGGTGGCCCGCTCCTTGATGTCCCAGCCGCCGCCGGTCCAGAAATAATCGGTGAAGACCGCTTCGTTCACCCCACTGCCCTGCACGGCTCCCATGAGCCCGATGCCTCCGGGACTGCGCTGGACCTCTTCGTCCGTGATGGATTCGTGCTCGATGCCCATGCGGAAGGCGTGGTTGTCCCCGGCCGTGAGGAGGCCCGAGCGGAAGAGATCGAAGGTCGCCGAGACGGTGAAGCGGCCGCGATAGTCATAGCTGACCGTCGAGGGGTTGTGGAAATACTCCAGGCCGTTGGACAGGGGGTCGTAGGTATCCAGGGCGTAGTCTTCCCCGTGGTAGCCGGGCTGATCGTTCCGCCCCGAGTAGCCGAAGGCCTTCAGGGTGAGGACCTTGTCGCTCCCGATGGACTGCAGCCAGGTCAGGCCGTAGGAACGGTTGGGGGCGGTCTGCTGGTTCGTGGCGTCCACCTCGGTGTAGGTGGAGATGTTCCGCCGATCCCGGGCCAGGTAGTCGTACTCGTAGATGCCCTCCAGGGTGGCGCTGGGGATCACCTGCCAGGTCATCTTCACCAGGGCCAGGACGTCCGAGCGCCGGACGGGAAGGGCCGCGCCGATGGGTGTCGTCTCACCCTGCTTGCGCTCGAAGGAGGTGAAGTACCACAGCTTGTCCTTGAGGATCGGCCCTCCCACGCTGATGGCCATGTCCCAGTCCTTGGCCGGCGGCAGTATCTTTTCCTCGGCCGTGAACCTCGAGTTCGTGGGCCGGGCCTCCCACTTGTTGTCCCCGTAGTAGCCGCTGAAGTTCCCCGTCAGTTCGTTGCCGCCCCGCTTGATGATGCCGTTGACGAAGCCGCCGGTGAAGCCGCCGAACTCGGCCGGGGATCCGATGCCGCCCACCTGGATCTCGCTGAACCAGTCCGGATTGGGAAATATCCACTGGGTGTTGCTCTGGGGATCGCTGATGTTGATCCCGTCCATCATGAAGGCGTTCTCGCGGGTGTCGCCGCCCCAGGCGTGATTGCTGTTGACCCCGGGCGTGAGGTTCATGATCCCGGTGAGGGAGCGCTCGGTGGGCAGCGTGGCCAGTTCGGTGGTGCTGTAGTTGGCGGTCACCCCCACGGGGGCGGAATCCAGGTTGGCGGAGCTGCTGGCCGTCACCTCGACGGTGGCGGAGGCGGCGCTCTGGAACTTCCAGTTCACCGTGGAAGTGCGCCCCAGTTCCAGGTGTTCCGAACCTGTGAGCGGGGTCTGGCCCGAGGCCTCCACCACGATCCGGTACCGGCCGGGAGGCAGCACGGGGAAGCGGTAGGTGCCGTTGGCCATGGACCTCATCACCTTCTCGCCGCCGATCAAGGCGGGAGATGCGACGCGGATGGTGGCGCCCGCCAGAGGGCTGCCCGTGGAATCCCGCACCAGGCCCGTGAGGGCCGAGGACGTGCTGCTCTGCGCCAGGAGGGCGGCAGGGGTCGCCACAAGCGCGAGCGCGAGCGCGCTGAATCCAGTGAAGCCTTTGCCTCGAGCCACGGTCCCTCCCACGGGTGATGGTATGACCAGAAAACTATGCTTTGCCTGAACACGGGTCAAGTTTTTTTTCATTCCCCTGAATCGCGACAGAATCTCACCATATTTGAGGGCACCCTCCGGGAGCCCCTCCGGCGGAGGGCTCTGCCCGAGGTCCCGACCTGGAGGCGGCCCTAGTCCTTGGTGAACTTGGGCCGGGCCACCCGTTCCACTTCGTGGAGTTTCTTCAGCGAGCTCTGGGGGTCCTCCCGGGCGATGGAGGTGGCCAGGGCGTGGGCCAGGACGCCGAAGGCCGCCAGGCTGTGGGAGAAGAGCAGGTTCTTCCCCGGAATGGGAAGGGAGACGTTCGCGATCTTGGCCAGGGGGGAATGCACGCCATCCGTGAAGGCCAGCACGGGAATCCCCCGCTTGCGAGCATAGGCCGCGGCGTCCAGGGTCTCCCGGGTATAGGGCGTGATGCTGATGGCGATCACCAGATCCCTGGAATCGAGGTTGCCCACCTGGCTGGCGAAATCCGCGGGGCAGCCCTCCATGGTGGGCAGGCCGGTATTGATGAGCAGATAGGCCAGCTGCCGCGTCATCAGCGCGGAAACTCCGTCCCCGATGGCGAGGCGGAACCGGCTCGCCTTGAGCAGGTGCGCGGCGCTCTGGAGGAGTCTCTCGTTCACCGCCTGCACCAGCAGTTCGATGTTGCGGATATCCCGGCGCGCCACTTCCACCAGCGTCTCTGCCGCCTGGGCGGGCGCCTCCAGGAGCTGATCGCCGCGCTGATAGTGCTTCTTGGCCGAGGAGACCAGGGCCTTGCGCATCTCCAGGTAGCCCGAATAGCCCAGCTTCTTGGCGAAGCGCACCACCGTGGCCACGCAGGTGCCGGATTCCCGGGAGAGCTCCTCCACGCCCCAGAGGGCCGCCTCGTTCATGTTGGCCTGGAGGCAATCCGAGATGCGGCGCTGACTGGCCGACAGGTCTTTCGCGCCGTTCAGCCGGGACAACAGGGCAAGCTTCGAGATGGACATGACCCCAGGGTAGCGGGGTCCGGGCCCTCAACGCCAACGCGCCCGGAAGCAGGCCTCCGGGCGCGTTCGAAATGTGGCGGTCTACCGGGCGCTGAGGGCGGCCAGCGCGATGGAGTAGAGCTTGGTCCGGGCCGTGTCGCCGCGGCTGGAGAGCACGCAAGGGGCGTTGGCGCCCACCACCATGGCCGCCAGCTCGCAGCCCCCCAGCTTGGTGTTGGTCTTGTAGAAGACGTTCCCCGCGTCGATGTTGGCAAATACCAGGCCATCCGCATCCCCGGCCACCTCGCCCTTCACGCCCTTGGTCTCGGCGCTCTCCGCATCGATGGCCACGTCCAGGGCCATGGGCCCGTCCACGAAGGCCCCCTTGATCTGGCCGCGCTCGGCCATCTTGCTGATGACGGCGGCGTGGACGGTGGCCTCGATGCCCTCGCTCACCTGCTCCGTGGCGCAAACAAGCGCCACCTTGGGCTTCTCGATGCCCAGCGCATGGCCCACCTGGATCACGTAGTTGGTGATGGCGATCTTCTGCTTGAGGTCCGGGTAGGGCAGTACCGCCACGTCCCCGCAGATGATCAGCTTGGGGTAATTAGCATTCTCGATGACCGTGACGTGGCTGAGCACGGCGCCGGGCCTCATGAGGCCCTTCTCCTTGTGGAGGATGGCCCGCATGTACTTGTCCGTGCTGAGGAGGCCCTTCATGAGGAGCTGCCCGTGGCCCGAGCGCACCAGTTCCACGGCCCTGGTCCCCGCACCCGCGTCCGTGGCCTCGTGGATGATCTCGAAATCCGCCGGATCGAGCTTCAGTTCCGCAAGGACCTTGAGGATCTGGGCCTCGTCGCCCACCAGGGTGGCGTCGATGATGCCCTTCTCCCGGGCGGCGTCCACCGCCTCGATGGTGTGGGCGTCCACCGCCCAGGCCACCACGAGGCGCTTCCTGGCCTTGGACTTCACGGCCTCGAGGATCTGGTCGAGCGTGGTGATCGGCATGGAGTCTCCCGGAAATGGATGCGCCCAGCAGCGGAGATTACCATCCCCCGCAGTGCTTTCAGGACGATCCGGGAGCCCCCCCGGGCATCCTGTGATCCAAGTCAACGGCATCGGAATTTAGGGCAGCAATCCTCCGGGTGTGCGGGTCTTGTACTCCTCCAGATCCCGGCGGGCGATCGTCAGGCAGTCGGGGCAGTAGCCGTGGGAGAACCGCGCCTCCGAATGCTGGGCGAGGTAGGCCTCCAGCTGGTTCCAGTAGCCTTCGTCGTCCCGGATCTTCTTGCAGTGCATGCAGATGGGGATGATGCCCTCCAGCGTCCTCACCTCCCCCAGGGCCTGCTGCAGTTCCTCGATGAGCTGCACGTGCTGGTCGTTGAGCGCGACCAGGCCCTCGTTCACCCCCGCCAGCTCCTGGGTCCGCTGGGCCACCAGGGACTGGAGCTCCCGGTTCCGCCGATGCAGCAGGAGGCTTCGCAGATGGACGGTCAGGACCAGCAGCCCCCCGAAGGCCGCCAGGTAGATGGCAATGGCCCAGGGCCTGCGCCACAGGGGAGCCTCCACCCGGAAGGGCAGATCCAGAGGCGCCGTGACCCGGCCCTGGAAATCCTGGGCCCAGATGCGCAGCGTGTAGTCTCCCGGCGCGAGCCCGGAGAGTTCCCGGTAGCCCTCGGAGTACCAGGGCCCCGGCCCCGACTCCACGCCCACCAGCTGGGTGCGGTAGCGGGTGTCCTCGGCCCGGTGGTGGGAGGTGAAGCGGTATTCGAAGACCAGGCGCTGCTGGCGGGGGGAAAAGCTCGGTCTCGTGAGGGTCGGGAAGGGCCGACCATCCGCGCGGATGCTCTCCACGACCGGCCTCCCCAGGGGCCCCGGCACGGGCTCCGCCGCAGGGTCCAGGACCATGCCGCCCTTCAGCGTGCCGAACCAGATGCGACCGTCCAGGTCCCGGAAGGCGTGGGAGAAGAGCGACAGCGAGGGCAGCCCGTCCCCCAGGGTGTAGGTGTCCTGGGCCACGGGCACGGGCACGCCGTCCCGCTCCTGGAGCTGGAAGCGCAGGATCCCATGGGTGGAGGACGCGTAGAGGTGGCCCCTTTCGTCCAGGGCGAGCCGGTAGAGGAAGGTGCTGGGCATGCCGGGGAAGGCCGCCGTGTCGAAGATCTGCCAGCCGTCCTGGGGGCGCTGGGCATCGAGCCGGGCCAGACCGGAGCCCCCGGTGGCCGCCCAGAGCCAAGTCCGGCCATCGGAGCTCCGGGTGGTCTTGAACCCGTTGACGACGGCGCTGGGGAGTCCCCGGTTGCAGGTGATCCAGCGGGAACCTTCCAGGTACGCCGTGCCGCCCCCCCGGGTGGCCACCCAGACCCTGCCTCCCGAAGCCAGCGCCGTGTGGCAGACATCGTTGATCCAGGCATGGGGCAGCCCGTCGGCGGCGGTGAACATCCGCCAAGCGCCCTCCCCATAGCGGACCAGGCCGATCTCGCTCCCCGCCCAGAGCACGGGCTGCCCGTTGGCATCCCGGGATTCCGCCAGGCCGAAGATCTGCACATTGGGCACCCCATCCCGGGGGCCCAGCACCTTCACGCCCTGGCGGTCCTTGCGCACCAGGCCGTTCATGGTCCCCGCCCACAGCAGGGGCGTCCCATCCGGCTCGGCGGTGGCCAGGAGCGCGTTCACCCGCAGGGGGAGCTTCAGCTCGTCGAGCCACCGGCCCTGAGCCCAGCGGAACAGACCCCGCCCGGTGCCGATCCAGAACTGCCGGCCTTCCTGAGGGTCCTGGCGATCGGCGAAGCAGATCACATCCGAGGTGGGCAGACCGCTGTCCTCGTCCAGCTGCCGCCACCCGTGGAGGTTCAGGCTGAGGACGCCCGCCCCCCGGCACCCCAGCCAGAGGGTCGGTCGGCCCGCAGGGTTGGCGCAGAGGGCGTAGATGCCCGTGGAAGCCAGCAGGGTGCCCTTCTCGTAGTGATGCCAGCGGCCCTCTTCGAAGCAGACGACCCCCGCATCGTAGGTGCCCACCCACACCAGGGGACGGCCCGTGGCGGGGTGCCTGGTCACGGCCAGGGAGGTGGGCGTCAGGCTGGGAAAGCCGTTCCGGGGTCCATGGGTGATCCACTGGCCCTTCTGCCACCGCAGCACGCCGCGCTTCCAGGCGGTGGCCCAGATCTCCCGCTGCCCCGCCGCTCCCTGGGTCTCCCAGAGATCGTTGAAGGCCCCTCCGGGCAGCCCTGGCCCCAGGTTGGGCGGGGACCAGCGCTGGCCGTCGAAGACGAAGAGGCCTCCCTGGGTCGCGGCCCAGAGTTCGTCCCTGCCATCGGGCCCATGGAAGACGCGGACCTTCCACACCCACGGGTCACCCAGCCCCGCTGCCCGGTCGAAGGTCGTCCAGCTCCCGTCCTTGAAGCGCACCACGCCGCCGCCCCCCGTGGCGAGCCAGAGGGCCCCGTCCGTGCCTTCGGCCATGCCGTTGATGCGGTCCACCGGCAGCCCCTGGCCCTTGCGCCAGGAGGTCCAGACGCCCTCGTGCCTCCGCCAGAGACCATCGGCCTCCGTGCCGCACCACAGCGCCCCGTCCCGGGTCTCCAGCATGGATCTGACATGGGGTGCCGGCGCGTTGGCCGGGAAGGGGACCTGCAGACTCTGGCGTCCATCCAGGCGGAAGATGCCATTCTGAGTGGCCGCCCAGAGATGGTTCTGGCGATCCAGCAATACGTCGTAGACCGTAGCGCTGGCCATGACCGATTCCGCACTGGGGCCCAGGATGGCGGGGTGGGCCAGGGCACAGGGACCCTCCTCCCCCCGACAGAAGGAAACGGCTGCCAGCAGCAACGCGGCGAAAACCCTCAAGCACCCTCGCCTCATGCCCTCCAGCCTAGTGCAGACGAGGGCGAAAAAACGGAAACTATTCCGACCCCCTAGGAGCCGCCCGTGTCCCCTTCCCCCACCCGCCCCCTGGCTCTCATCGTCGGCGCCGGTCCCGGCATCGGCCTCGCGGTGGCCCGGCGCTTCGCGAGAGAGGGCTTCGAGATCGCCCTGGTGGTCCGGCCCCTGGAGGATCTGGACGCCTTCAAGGCCGAGCTCCGGAACGCCGGCGCACCCGCCGTGCATGGCTGGACCGCGGACCTGGCCGAGGCCGGGGCCCTGGAGGCCCTCCTGCGGCGACTGGACATGGAAGACCTGGGCCCCGAAGTCATGGTCTACAACGCTTCCGGCGGCGCCGATGCCCTGCCCTCCCGCCTCCCCCAGGGGGCCCTGGCCGAGGCCTTCCAGGTGAATGCCTCCGCGCCCCTGGCCTGGACCCAGGCCGTCCTGCCCGCCATGAGGAAGGCCCGGTGGGGCACCCTCCTCTTCACCGGCGGCGGGCTGGCCCTGGAGCCCCGGGCGGCCCAGACCGCCCTCTCCCTGGGCAAGACGGCCCTGCGCGCCCTGGCCCTCTGCCTGGCCGAGGAACTCGAACCCGAGGGCATCCACGTCGCCACCCTCACGATCAAAGGCTGGGTTCAGCCCGGCACCCCCTTCAGCCCCGACGCCATGGCCGAGCATTTCTGGGAACTGCACACCGAACCCAGGGAGGCCTGGCGGCGGGAAGTGGTCCTGAGGCCCTGAGACCCGGGTGCGTTCGAAGATAGCGATCTGCGAAGCAGAGCGCGTCAAGTGCAGCAGCGCAGACCGGCCTGCCCCCGGAAGGGGGTGCTTGAGGCCCGAGGCTATGATGCGGAGCGACTTCGAACGCCCGACTACATTCTCGATTATTGAATGCGAATCGGTATGAGACCGGGGCCTGCCTCCGGGTCTACTCCGCCTCGAAGAAGGCCTTGGCGCAATCGGGACAGATTCCGTGGGTGAAGTCGGCCCTGGAATGATCGCGGATATAGCACTCGATCTGGGTCCAGTAGCCATGGTCATCCCGGATCTTCTTGCAGTGCGCGCAGATGAGCAGCAGTCCCGAGAGGGCCCTGACCTCCGCGAGGGCGGCCTGAAGGCTGGCGATGAGTTCCTCCCTCTCCCGCTCCACCCCCTTGCGCTCGGTGATGTCCTTGGAGATGCAGACCACCGACGAAACCTGGCCGCCACTGTCGAGAATGGGCTTCACGGAGGTGATGTAGAAGGTGTCACCCCCTGGGGTCGCAACCCGCATATCGAACACGAACGTCTGCCCCGTGGCGAAGGCCTTGCGGACGACCCCCATGCGCTTCTCGGCTTCATCGAAAGGGAACAGATCCCAGATCCGTCGGCCGATGGTCTCCTCGGGCCTCCGTTGGAAGGGGGCGGAGAAGGCTCGGTTCACGTACCGGTAGGTGCCGTCCTCCAGGATGCTGAAGATGGGGTCCGTGGATTCCCCCAGAACGGCCTCCAGAACCTCCATGCGCCGCTGCAGGGCATCGAACTCCCCCGCAGGGTCGGGGTTATCACTGGAGAGTGGAGTGGGACGGAGTTCCAACGGCCTGGCCTCGAAAGATTACAAAGACCACTCCGACCTCCCCGCTTCGGACAGGGGCGCAAACCCTAGCCCCTTCCCCTTCTCGCCTTTCACCTGGAGCCTTTTCGCCATTCTGGATTCCGTTCGATTCCAGCTTTACCGCACGCCCCGTTCTTCCAGGATCGCCCGGACCCGCTCCAGTGTGCGCGTGGCGATGGCTTCCTGGAGGGTCCGGGGATCGGGCTGGGCCTTGTCCAGGCCCCGCTGGACCTCGACCAGGTTCTCCCTTTCCAGGGTCAGGAAGGGGGCGAGGAGGCCCGTGGCGGAGCCGTACAGGCGCCCGGCATCCAGGTAGCGCTTCTGATCCGATTGCGGGTGGGGGAAGAGGTGGCGGCGCGCCCGGTCGAAGGCGGCATTGAGGGGGGCCAGGGCCTGGCTCGCCGCCAGTTCCTTGGGGATGGCCGCCGCTCCCACCCACAGGGGCACGGCCACACCGGCCACGGGCAGGCCCAGGATCACCCAGGCGGTGCTGCGGCCGGGGGCCTCCCCGGGGCGCACGCCCTGGACCACGAAGGCGTGGGAGGTGATATCCCGGCTGATGCTGTCACCGATGAAGGCCTGGCCCTTCAGGGCCTCTGCGGGGAAGGAGCCGATGGGGGCATTGGCGGTGTCCCGGGCGACGTCGGAAAGCAGCGTGCCTACAGAGAGGCGTCCCTCGGCCTGGAGGCGGCCCACCAGGTCCTGGGCCCGGGCCTCCCGCAGGTAGCCCGTGCCGCCCCCGGCCTTCCCGCTGTGGCTGTAGTTGCCCCGCACCAGGAAGCCCCCCGGCGCCGAAGCCGCATCGAAGCGGCGGAAGCCCTTGGCGTCCGTCTCGAAGTAGGCCGCCCCCCCCTTGGCGTCGATGACGCCGAAGTTGGCACTCACCTCCCGGCCTCCCGAGTTGCTGCGTTCCAGGAGGGCCTGGAAGTCCTCCACCGAAGCGCAGGTCTGGAGAGCCAGCTTCATGAAGGCGCCCTCCTGGGTGGTCTTCTCACCGTCGATATCCAGGTTGTAGGTGGCGTTGTTCATGATGGAAAACCCAGCCGCGTTCAACCCCGACCAGATCTGGAGCCCTGAGGCGTCCCCTCGGTTCACCAGCCCCACATAGGGATAGCGACCGTCTGCGCAGTACACGGCCTGATTGTGGAGATCATCGGCGTCGCGGTTCTTCCAGAGCAGGGGGCGGCCATCCTTCGTGGCCTTGCCACTCAGGATGGCCGTGGTGCAGGCCTGGAGGCCCTGTGCCGCTACGGCCAGGAGGGCAAGCAGGGGAAGGGCGAAGCGGAAGGGACGCATGGAGGCTCCTGCCCCTCGGAAAGCACCTGAGGGAGGGGGTGGGCCTTGGCATTACTCGGGCTCCAGTGTGCAGAGCAGGGGGAATTCGTTGCGCTCGGCGAGTTCCTTCACCTGCGCGAGCTTCGTATCGGCCACATCGAAGGGATAGATCCCCGCCACGCCCTTGCCCCGGCGGTGCACGTCGATCATGATGCGCACCGCCTCGTCCTCGGGCTTGCGGAACACGCTCTTCAGCACCCACACCACGAAATCCTGGGTGGTGTAGTCGTCGTTGTGGAGGATCACCTTCCAGAGGGTGGGCGGCTGGAGCTTGGTGCGGGTGCGGGTCCGCGTGGTCGTTCCTGTGCCGGGGGCGTGGGCGGGGCGGGGCATGGCTCGATTCTAACGCTGTAAAGGGGGGACCGCCTGCTCGCTAACGCTCGCTACGTCCCCCCTTTGACCCCCACGTGAGGTCCGGG
>JAYSNJ010000024.1:0-34659 GCA_043723905.1 Holophagaceae bacterium | reverse complement strand
CCTTCTCGAAGACCCGCGCCACGTCCTTGATCACGGCCTTGGTCTTGAGCTGGTTGATGGTGATGATGTTGCTGACGCGGTCCTTGCCGTACTTGTCGGTGACGTAGTCGATGACCTTCTGGCGGCCGTCCCGGCAGAAATCGATATCCACGTCGGGCATGGACACGCGCTCGGGATTGAGGAAGCGCTCGAAGAGCAGGTCGTACTGCATGGGATCGATGTCGGTGATCATCATCGCCCAGGCCACGATGGACCCCGCCGCCGAACCGCGCCCCGGCCCCACGGGAACGCCCATTTCCCGGGCCTTGGCGATGAAGTCCCAGACCAGCAGGAAGTAGCCCGGATAACCCATCTTGAGGATGGTATCGAGCTCGAATTCGAGACGGGCCCGGTACGTCTCCTCGGCGTGCTTGAGGCGGTTCTGGCCCCAGAGGGGCCGGCACTCCAGCACGCGCTTCTCGAACCACTCGCGGGCGACCTGCACGAAGTAGCTCTCCAGCGTGTGGCCTTCGGGCACCGGGAACTGGGGCGTGATGGGCTTTCGCGTGATGGGAAAGAGATCGATCTTGGCGGCGATCTCCAGGCTGCGCTCCAGCACTTCGGGGTTCTGGCCGAAGGCCCTGGCCATCTCCTCGGGGCTCTTCACGAAGAACTGGTCCGTGGAGAAGCGCATGCGGCGCTGGGCGCTCTTGAGCGTCTTGGTGCCGATGCAGAGGAGCGTGTCGTGGAGATCGGCGTCCTCGTGGTTGAGGTAGTGGGCGTCGTTGGTGGCCACCAGGGGAATGCCCGTGCGCTTGGAGAGCTCGTACTGGGACGGGATGATCATCCGTTCGGCCTCGAAGCCCTGGTCCTGGATCTCCAGATAGAAATCCTCGCCGAACATCTCCCGGTACTCGCACGCGATGCGCTCGGCGGCGTCGATGTTGCCCGCCAGGAGCCGCGCCTGCACCTCGCCCCCCAGGCAGGCGGTGAGGGCGACCAGGCCTTCGCTGTGCTCCCGCAGCAGCGCCTTGTCGACCCGGGGCTTGTAGTAGAAGCCCTCCGTGAAGCCCTTGGACACGAGCTTCGAGAGGTTCGAGAACCCCTTGGAATTCTTCGCCAGCAGCACGAGATGGTAGCCCGCATCCCGCTGACCGGAGGGGTCCAGGCAATCCTCCATGCCCTCGGCGTTCGCCGCCGCGTTGTCAATCTTGCGGTCGAAGCGCGAGCGGGGCGCCACGTAGACCTCGCAGCCCAGGATGGGCTTCACCGCCCAGTTGCCGTTGGCGTCCGCGGTCTTCTCGCAGGCGTCGAAGAGCTTCATCATCCCGAACATGTTCCCGTGGTCCGTGACGGCCACCGAGGGCATGCCCGTGGCCTTGCACTTCTTGATCAGGTCCGGGATGCGGGTGAGGCCGTCGAGCAGGGAATGTTCGGTGTGCAGGTGCAGGTGGACGAAGCTCATGGAGCCATTCTCCCAGCGACGGGGCCCCTTGTGGGAAGGATCGCCGGGACTGCACTTGGGGAGCGGAAAGTCCAAGGGAGACCATTCAGCGCCTTGCTCAAGACCTGGCCCAGGATCTCTCTAGCCCGGGATGGGGCAGTGCCCTGCCCTTCGCCGGGAATTCAGCCGCGTGAAAATGGTCTTGTCCAGTTCAGTTTCCAGCAGCGCTAGCTCCATCCGGTTCCCCTGGAAGGCAACGCTATCGAGCGGCACACATGGCACCCTTTGGCCCTCCACCGCACGCTCTTCAGTGACGTAGTTGCCGCCTTTGTAGCTAGATTGAAAAAGCATCTCACCATCACATCCCGCAGACAGGAGGATGGCGATGGTTACGTGATGATCAGGTTCTAGCTCGAGATCCTGGGGGGGCCTGGGTGAGCACCCTGCTGGCGGTCGGGTCGCCGATAGGGGCTTTGTTGCGCATGATTGAAAACCTCAACGACGATCGCAACAGGTCACACGGATGCTTGAGGTTCAGCTCTCCAGGATCACTATTTGGGAAGAGAGCTGGATTCCCGACTTCTCAGACCATCTTGAAGGAGGCAGGTATGGATGCAGCACAGGAGATAGCAGTCGAAAACTGTAAAATGTTCAACGAACACCAGAAGGACAACCGGACCCGTGCGACCCAATTGATCAACTATGGATTCTTGCTCGCGGGTGGGACGTTCACGACCTCCGTGACGCTCTTTTCATCCCGCCCCAAGGAACTGATCACTCCGCGAATACTGTGCAACCTCAGGCTGAGCTGGTGGTTTCTCTTCGCCGCACTGATCCTCTTCTTTTCGTTTGTCGTAGTCATGATCGTCAGGGATTACCTGTACGCCGAGCTTCACTGGAGACCGACGATGAACCAGAGGTCGCCCAAACTAGGTGGAAGAATCGAATCCTACTTCAAATGGACGACGGAGCCCGCGCTGTTCATTACTGGGATGCTCGGATTCATCGCGCTCTTCGTGGGGCTTTTCTTCTCGGTGAGATCGGCCAGTATTTTCTTAACGTAACCCACCACATGCCGACCCCTTGGAGCACCCCACCAAAGCCCTGGAGCTTCAAACCTTCAGGGCCTTGGTCTGCGAGTTCTCCAAATCGCTTACGGATTACACAGCGCCTTGAGGGCCCAGCAACCCCCCGGCACGGCCAGGATCAGCCATGAGCACCCCGATCATTCGCCAGGATTGGCGAATTGGCCTGGCCGCGAAGCGGATAGCCCGGAGGGCGAGGACCATTGATGGACCGAGTCGATAGTGAACCAAGTGCATGCGCGGCGGGAGCACCGAGGCCGTAAAGTGCGCCACCAGTTCTTCCGCGTAAAAGGGTTCTTCCATTCCCCTGCTATTCACAACTCGATGGAAACGTCAGCCTTCCCAACCGCCTCTGGCATCCGTGCGAGGGCCAGGCCGATCACCTCGTCCATGTGGTTGACCAGGTGGATGCGCATCTGCTCCCGGACCTCGGCGGGGACTTCCTCCAGGTGGCGGGCGTTCTCGGAAGGGATGAGCACGGCCTTGCACCCCAGGCGGTGGGCCGCGAGGAGCTTCTCCTTGAGGCCGCCGATGGGCAGCACCCTGCCCCGCAGGGTCAGCTCGCCGGTCATGGCGAGGTCGCTGCGGACGGGAATACCTGTCAGGGCCGAGACGAGGGCGGTGGCCATGGTGATGCCTGCGCTGGGGCCATCCTTGGGAATGGCGCCTTCGGGCACGTGGACATGGAGATCCTGCCTCTCCATGAAGTCGGGCGCCAGACCCAGCCGCTCGGCCCGGGCCCGCACGAAGCTGAGGGCGATCTGGGCGCTCTCCTGCATGACGTCCCCCAGCTTGCCCGTGAGCTTGAGGTTGCCCTTCCCGGGCAGCGTGGCCGCCTCGATGGTGAGCAGGTCCCCGCCGGTGGGGGTCCAGGCCAGGCCGTTCACCACACCCGGCAGGACCTCTTCGTCCCGGCGGGTTTCCAGGTATTTCTCGGGGCCGATGAGTTTGGGCAGGCGCTCGGGAGTCACCTGGGACTTGAAGACCTCTCCCGCCAGGTCTCCCTTCTCCGGTTGCAGACTGTGGCGGGCCAGCTTGCGCAGCACGGCGCTGATCTCGCGCTCCAGTTGCCGGACGCCGGCCTCCTTGGTGTAGGCCTGGATGATCCTTTCCAGGGCGCTGTCCCGGAAGGTGATCTCCAGCTCCTTCATGCCATGGCGCTCCAGGGCCTTGGGCAGGAGGTGCCGCTGGGCGATGGCCAGCTTCTCCTTCAGGGTGTAGCCGGAGAGTTCGATGACCTCCAGGCGATCCTCCAGGGCCTGGGGGATGGCATGGCGCACGTTGGCCGTGCAGAGAAAGAGCACCTGGCTGAGGTCGAAGCCCAGATCCAGGTAGTGGTCCTGGAAGGCCTGGTTCTGCTCCGGGTCCAGCACCTCCAGGAGCGCCGACGCCGGATCGCCCCGCCAGTCGGACGCCATCTTGTCGAGTTCGTCCAGGAGCATGAGGGGGTTTCTCACGCCGGATTTCTTCATCAGCGAAAGGATGCGCCCGGGCATGGCTCCGATGTAAGTGCGCCGGTGGCCGCGGATCTCGGCCTCGTCGCGCAGGCCCCCCAGGGAGAAGCGGAGGAAGGGACGGTTGAGGGCCCGGGCGATGCTGCGGGCCAGGGAGGTCTTCCCGACTCCTGGAGGGCCCACCAGGCAGAGAATGGGACCTCGGAGGGATGATGCCTTCCGGGGGGGACCGCCCGCTTCGGGCCTCGGCAAAGCCGAGTCCGAAGCCGAGCCTTTCCGGGGTGGGCCGCCCGGGCCTTCGGATTCCCCCGCCTCGAAAATCGGGGAAGCTGAGTCCTGGGCCGATCCGGCGGCATCCTTCAGGCGCCGCATGACGGCGAGGTATTCCAGGATGCGGGCCTTCACCTTCTCGAGGCCCGCATGGTCCTCCTCCAGGATGTGCTCCGCCTCGTCCAGATCCAGGTGCTCGTCGGCCAGCTTCTGCCAAGGCAGGGCCAGCAGCCAGTCGATGTAGGTGCGACTCACGGTGCTTTCCGCACTCTGGGGGGGCATGGCCTCCAGCCTTTCCAGTTCCTCCAGGGCCTTCTTCTCGGCCTCATCGCTCATGCGGGCTTCCAGGATCTGGTCCCTGAGCCGGGCGAATTCGTCCTTCTCGCCCCTCCTCCCCGTCTCCGGCTGGAGCAGGCGCAGCTTCTCGCCCTGGACGAACTGCCTGTGCTCCTCCTCCAGGCGCTGCCGGGTCTTCACCTCCAGCACCTGGTCCACGGTGTGGCGGGCGGCGTCCAGCTCCAGGAGCTGCAGCGCCGCCTGGAGCCGAGGCTCGATTTCCAGCTGCTCGAGTACCCCCTGCTTCTCCCGCACATCCGAGGGCAGGAGCCCCGCCACGGTATCGATGGCCCTCCCCAGGGGCAGCTCCCGGACCTGGTCCAGGGACATGAGCCGGGAGGCCTCGGGGCTCCGCCCCAGGAACTGCTCCACCGCAGCATAGAAGACCGGCAGCAGGGCAGAGTCTCCCCCGGGTTCGGGTTCGGCGAGGATGCTCACCTCGGCCTGGATCACCTCGCCCTCGTCCGCATAGCGCTCCAGCCTCACCCGGGCGATCCCCTGCACGCTCACCTTGTAGTAGTCCTTGGGCAGGGCGATGAGGGATTCCACCAGGGCCAGCGTGCCGGTGGGGTAGAGGCTCTCCTGCTTGGGCTCGTCCTCCTTGGATTCCCTTTGGGTCAGCATCACCAGGTGATCGCCCGCCTTGATGGCCAGCTCCAGCGTGCGCACCGAGCCCCTGCGCCCCACCACGAAGGGCACCCGGGAGCCGGGAAAGAGCACCATGTCCCGGATGGGAATGGCAGGGAGGGTGAGGGGCTTCGGTGTGTCCAACGGGCGCGCTCCAGGTGTCTGATTCGAGTGAGCTAAACCAGCAGTCCGTAAAGGACGGGCACCAGTTCCTCGTAGGAATCCCGCCGCTCGTGGACATGAAGGGCCTGGATCTCGTCGGCCACGGCCTGGAGGCTGGCATCCCGCCGGTCCGCCACCAGGATGATCGGTGTCTCCAGGAGGAGGCCATGCTGCCTCAGGGCCTGGAGGATCATCTGCCCGAAGTGCCCCCCCACCTTCATGTCCAGCAGCAGGAGATCGAAGCGGGTGGCGCTCGCGAGCCGCTTGGCCTCCAGGAAGGAACTGGCCACGTGCACCTGACGGAAATCGTCCTGGCGCAGGTTTTCCGCCAAGGCCGCACCGCCTTCGAGGCTGGAGGAGAGGATGAGGATTCTCCGGCCGGCCTTCCGGAGCCGCAGGGCAGGCGTGGACTGGGGCCGAACCACCCTCTCCTGAACGGGGGCAGAGAGGGGAGCCACAACTTCGGAGGCCTTGGGGGCGGTCGGCACCTGCACGGGAGCCCCGAGGCGGTCGCCAATATCCGTCTTCCGCTTCTTCTTGGGGAAGGCCTGGCCGAAGGTCGTGGGGAAGCGCCGCGCCAGGATCCTTTCGATGTGCTTCTGGTCCGTGGCCTCCAGGCCCTGCAGCAGGAAGCCTGCGACCTCACCCTCCTTCGCATGGATCATGTGGGCCAGCACCGCCCGACAGTAGATGTCGGGCGTGAAGGGGAGGCCCCGGATGCAGACCTGCTCGAAGGCATCGCCCCGCTTCAGCTCGGCCGGTTCACCCCAGGGACGGCTCAGCTCCTCGATCGCGATCCGCAGGCCCTGCAGGCTGAGGTCCACCAGGGTCCCCGAGAGGAGTCTCCCCTGGAGGAAGGTGTCGGCCAAGCGCTCCACGCCGAAGAACTGAATCCCGTCCGAACGGGGGAAGGTGGCCCGGAAGCGCTCCCGTCGCTCCCCCCGGGCCACGCTGGTGGGGATGCGGAATGCGCCGGTGGAGACCACCTGGGTGGGGGCTGTGAAGCGCCGGGCGTCCAGGAAGAAGGAGACGCACAGGGACTGGTTCACCGCCAGTGGGGGCGTCGTGGCCGTCACGAAGGTGTTCCCGGCGATCCGCGCGATGGTGGTCTCGAAGGGGGGGACGTCCGACTGGGGGATCCAGAGCTGGACGGGCGTCTTCTGGAGCACGAGTTCGTCCAGGTAGGCGCGGATCGTCTCCCCGTCCCTCAGTTCCGCTGTCAGTCCAAGATTCGACACGGGCTGTTATACCAGGGATCCTGCTGAGCCCGGAAGGGCTCAGCCCGCGGCGCTGATCGGCACGCTGGGGAGTTCCAGCACCTGTTCCACCCGCTCGCGGGTGACGCGCAGGGTGCCGCGCCCCTTCCGCTCCTCGCTGGGCATCTCGAACATGGGTTCCAGCAGGATCAGTTCCAGCATGGAGCGCAGGCCCCGGGCGCCGAGCTTGCGGATCATGGCCTGGTCGGCGATGGCGTCCAGGGCGCCGGCCTCGAAGGTGAGATCGATCTCGTCCATGTCGAAGAGCTTGGTGAACTACTTGGTGACGGCGTTCTTGGGCTCCGTGAGGATGCGCACCAGGGATTCCCGGTCGAGGGGATCCAGGGTGGCCACCACGGGCATACGGCCCACGAGCTCGGGGATGAGGCCGAACTTGATGATGTCCTCGGGTTCCACGTGCTTGAGGAAGGCGTCCTTGCTCATCTTGGAGGTCACCTTGGCACCGAAGCCCACGGCCTTGGCCCGGATGCGCTGCTTGATGATCTCGTCGATGCCCACGAAGGCCCCGCCGCAGATGAAGAGGATGTTCGAGGTGTCCACCTGGATGAATTCCTGGTGGGGATGCTTGCGGCCGCCCTGGGGGGGCACGTTGGCCACAGTGCCCTCGATGAGTTTCAGCAGCGCCTGCTGCACCCCCTCCCCCGACACGTCCCGTGTGATGCTGGGGTTCTCACTCTTGCGGCCGATCTTGTCGATCTCGTCGATGAAGACGATGCCCCTCTGGGCCCGCTCCACATCGTAGTTGGCCACCTGGAGGAGCTTGGTGAGGATGTTCTCCACGTCCTCGCCCACGTAGCCCGCCTCGGTGAGCGTCGTGGCGTCGGCCATGGCCAGGGGCACGTCCAGGAAGCGGGCCAGGGTCTGGGCCAGCAGTGTCTTGCCCGTGCCCGTGGGACCGATGAGCAGGATGTTGCTCTTGGCCAGTTCGACCTCGGTGCCCGCGGTGCCCAGGGCCTTCTTGGCGGGCACCAGGATGCGCTTGTAGTGGTTGTACACGGCCACGGCCAGCCGCTTCTTGGCGGCCTCCTGACCGATGACATAGTCGTCCAGGAAGGTCTTGACCTCCTTGGGCCGGGCCAGCTTGGGGGTGTGGGCCCCCG
The DNA here is from genome assembly GCA_043723905.1 of Holophagaceae bacterium. Lineage (GTDB taxonomy): Bacteria > Acidobacteriota > Holophagae > Holophagales > Holophagaceae > JAYREN01. Next base: position 26,925 of record JAYSNJ010000024.1, on the reverse strand, counting down.
CCGCCTTGCCTTGTCGGCTCATGCGGAGCTGCAGCTGACCGGCCTCGACGCATTCATTGCAGATGAATGCGCCGGGCCCGGCCAGGAGCTGTTCCACTTCGTGCGGCGCCTTGCCGCAGAAGGAGCACTTCTGGTCCTTCTTGATCTGCTTGGTCGTCATGCTGGCGTCCCCCGGGGAGCCGGTCCCGTCGAATAATTCTACTGCTGGTGGATCGTGAGCAAGGTCAGGACTTCGAAGCGCTTGGTGCCCGCGGGGATGCGGATCTTGACCTCATCCCCCTCCTTCAGGCCCACGAGGGCCGAACCGATGGGGCTGCTGATGCTGAGGTACTCGGTGTTGGTGTCCAGTTCCTCGGGAAGCACCAGCTTGTAGGTGACTTCCTTCTCCGAGTCTAGGTCCAGCAGGGTGATGCGGCTGCCGTAGGCGGCCTTGTCCTTGGGCAGACGGCCCACGTCCAGGCTCGCGATCTCGGAGATCCGCTTCTCCATGGCCACCAGCTTGGTCTGGAACATGTCGCGTTTGGAGAGGGCCTGCTCGTACTCGGCGTTCTCCGAAAGGTCCCCCTGGGAGGCGGCCTGGCCGATCTCCCTGGGAATATCTTCCAGGAGCGCGTGCTTCAGGACCTTGTACTCGGCTTCGAGCTTGGCAAGAACGTGCTTCGGCATGGGGGAATCCATGGGTGGGGCGCGAGGCCTGGGGGATAAAAAAAAGGTGCGCCTCGGAGGGCGAGGCGCGAATGAATCATCCTAGCAGCAATCCGGCCAGGGGGAGCAAGGGCCACGCGCCTGGCGGGTTCCCGGGCGATCTCACTCCGCCAGGGCCACCTCCACGGCCTGCAGGTCCAAGAGCCTGGCCAGATCCCTGGGATCCAGGCCCACCAGGAAGCCCCGGGCCCCCCCATTGATGTAGATGCGGGGCAGCTCCAGGACCCCCTTTTCCACATAGACCGGCATGGCCCGTTTCAGGCCGAAGGGGCTGGTGCCCCCCACCTGGTAGCCCGAATGGCGGTGGGCCACCTCGGGTTTGCAGATGTGGATGGCCTTGACGCCCATTTGCCGGGCCAGGGCCTTGGTGCTGACCTCCCGGTCGCCGTGCATGAGCACCACCAGCGGCCTGCCCCCTTCGTCTTCCATGACGAGCGTCTTCACCACCGCATGCTCGTCCACCCCCAGTTCCCGGGCGGGCACGCCCGTTCCGCCGTGCTCCTCGTAGCGGTAGAGGTGCTCGGTGAAGGCCACCTGCCGTTCCTTCAGGAGGCGGATGGCGGGCGTCGAGGGGGCCTTGCTCATGGGAAATCCCTCCGATTGGGACCTGGACAATAGTCATAACATGGCGCGCGGCGGGGAAGCGCGCATCGGAGCGGTTAGGATCAAGGGAAAGGACCCCCTGGGATGACGCCGCGACCGCCTCGAAGCCTCCTGCGCATCGCGCGAAGGCAGACGGTGCGCCTTCTGAGATCCTCCGTGGAACCGGTGGAAATCCAGAGGACCCTGCGGCGGACCGTCCACAGCACACTGGACCTCATCCCCCTGGATGCGCGCCTCCTGATGAAGCATCGGCAGCGCAGCCAGAGGCTCAACCGCCAGCTGGCCTGGTCCCTGGCCTTCGTGGCGGGCGCCGTCAACGCGGGGGGATTCATGGCAGTCCAGACCTACACCTCCCATGTGAGCGGAGCCGTCTCCCGGGCCGCCGACGAGCTCGCCATCGGCAACAAGACCCTGGCCCTGGGCGCCATCAGCACCGTGGGCTGCTTTGCAGCCGGCGCCTTCTTCACCTCGATGCTCGTCAGCTTCGGACGCCGCCACCGGTTCCGCAGCCACTACGCCCTGAGCCTCACCATCGAGGCCGTGCTGCTGGTGGTGCTGGGAATGATGGGGTACAGGCTCCACCAGATGCACCGTTTCGCCCTGCCCCTGACGGTGGTGCTCCTGGCCTTCATCATGGGGATGCACAACTCCGTGGTGACCACCATCTCCAGCGCCGAGGTGCGCACCACCCACATGACGGGCATCGCCACCGACATCGGCCTGGAACTGGGGCGCCTGCTCTACTTCAACCGGGACCGCAGCAAGAAGATGAAAGAGATCGTCGCCAACCGGGATCGCCTCAAGCTGCACGGGCTGATCCTCGCGGCCTTCTTCGGAGGGGGGCTGGCGGGAGCCGTGGGCTTCAGGCACCTGGGCTTCCACATCGTGTTCTTCCTTTCGGCCTTCCTCGGGTTCCTGGCGATCCACCCGATCATCCATGATCTGCGGGTCCGGACCCGCCTCCTGCGGCAGACGACATCATGAGGGCCCCTTGGCTTTATTCCTAAAATTTGAAACACCTGGAATCTAGAGAAGGAATTGTCACCATGAAGAAACGGTTGGCAGAAGAGTCCATCCTGTTCATCAGCATCATCAAATGGGTGGTGCTCGCGACGGGAGTGGGGGCTCTGATCGGGGCCGTGACCACCTTCTTTCTCAAACTGCTGGCCTGGGGAACGGCTGCCGGGCAAAGCCATCCCTACACGTTCTTAATCCTCCCCCTGGCCCTGTTCCTGAGTGCGCTGCTGATCAAGCTGGCCCCGGACGCGCAGGGGCATGGAACGGAAAAGGTCATCGAGGCCATCCACAAGCATGGCGGCAAGATCAAGGCGGCCGTGGTCCCCGTCAAACTGGTGGCCACGCTCATCACGCTGTGGGCTGGGGGGTCTGCGGGCAAGGAAGGGCCCTGCGCACAGATCGGAGCCGGGGTTTCGTCCATCATGGCCGACTTCCTGAAGTTCGACGAACACGACCGCAAGAAGCTCGTCATCTGCGGCATCAGCGCGGGATTCGCGGCGGTGTTCGGAACACCCATCGCAGGTTCCATTTTCGGCGTGGAGGTTCTCTTCGTTGGCACCATCCTATACGACGTTCTCCTGCCTTCCTTCATCGCGGGGATCACGGCGTACCAGGTATCCTCGGCGCTCGGGATCAAATATTTCTACCACCCAGTCAACCTCGTCCCCCACTTCAGCGAGGCCTTCTTCCTCAAGGTCATCCTGGCGGGCGTCTTCTTCGGGTTGTGCTCGATGATGCTCATCGAGGCCCTGAGGCTGGGCGAGAAACTCTCTGCGCGGATTCGCGTATGGAGCCCGCTGAAGGGTTTGATCGGCGGTTCAGCATTGGTGATTCTGGCACTCGTGTTCTCAAGCAAATACCTGGGCCTTGGGTTGGAGACCATCGAGTCGTGCCTTGCTGGCGAGAAGATCTCCTGGTACGCCTTCCTGCTTAAGCCCGTGTTCACGTCCATTACGCTGAATTTCGGGGGGAGTGGCGGCATCGTGACCCCGATCTTCTTTGTAGGCGCAACCTCCGGCGTGCTCTACGCCACGCTGATGGGGTTGAACACGGCGACCTTTTCCGCCATCGGATTCACCAGCGTCCTGGCCGGTTCGGCGAACACGCCCATCGCCGCGAGCATTCTCGCCGTAGAACTGTTCGGTCCGGTCGTGGCCCCTTATGCCACCGTGGCCTGCGTCATCAGCTTCCTGATGACCGGACATCGCAGTGTCTACCACTCCCAGGTGCTTTCCATGCATAAATCCGAATCGATCCAGGTGGAGATAGGGAAGGAGATGGCGCACATCGAAGCCACCTACGCGCCCCGCAAACGGGGCGTTGTGGGGCAGATACTGGTGATGTTCCGGGCGGTGGAGAGTGTGCTCAAACGGATCCGCTCGTGAGAATGGCGGGCAGGGGAATACCGACTCGACACCAGGGCTCCCGCGCTTCGATATACTGGGGGGCAAGATCAGTCCTGACAGCTGAAAGCTAATTGACTTTAAAACCGACCATGGCTTCGTCCTGGGTCGGGTTTTCGTCTGGAGTCCGGTAAGATGTGGGCGGTACTGCTTATTCTCGCGGCCATGGGGTGTTGGATCACGGCATCCCTGCTCGCGCTGACCGGATCGGATGAACGTTCCCACATCGGGCTGGGGATCCTGGGATCGCTCCTGGCTTTCGCGGGAGCACTGCCGGTCCTGCTGGGGGGCGCGGTCTCCACCCTTGCCTTCCCCTTCTGGGGGATACCCGCGCACATCGAGGTGGACGCCCTCTCGGCCGCCTTCCTCCTCCCCCTCCATCTGGTCGCGGGGTTGGGTGTCATCTACGGGAAGGCCTACTGGCCCATCGGTACGCCCAAGGGAACCGGCCGCCACGTGCGCTTCTTCTATGGTCTCCTGGTGGCGGCCATGACCCTGGTCTTCACCGCCCGCCAGGGCGTCCTCTTCCTCGTGGGTTGGGAGGTCATGGCGCTGGCGGCCATGTGCCTGATCGGCACGGATCACGAACGCCCCGAAGTCCTGCGGGGGACCTGGGTCTACCTCATCTGCACCCACACAGGGACGCTGGTGCTGATCGCCATGGTGGTACTCCTGGGCCATCGCCTCGGCGGGTTCCACTGGACCGCCCTCCAGGGTGCGCCGGCCCCCCTCCTGGACGGATTGATCCTGACCCTGGCCCTCCTGGGATTCGGGTTCAAGGCAGGCCTCGTGCCCCTGCATTTCTGGCTCCCGGCTGCCCATGCCGGGGCGCCGAGCCATGTCTCGGCCATCCTCTCGGCGGTCATGCTCAAGACGGGTGTGTACGGGATCCTGCGCATCTCGAGCCTGCTCCCCCCCGTCCCCCATCTGGGCGGTCTTGTCATGGGATTAGGCGTACTGACAGCCCTCTTCGGTGTGGGGTGCGCCCTGGCCCAGCGGGACTACAAGCGCCTCCTCGCCTTTTCCAGCGTCGAGAACATCGGGATCATCTTCATGGGCGTGGGCCTCGGCTGGGCGGGGCGGGCCCTCCACAATCCCTGGCTGGCGGCCCTGGGTTTCGGGGGGGCGATCTTCCATGTCTGGAACCACGCCGCCTTCAAGAGCCTGCTGTTCTTCGGCGCGGGGGCCGTGCTTCACGCCACTGAGACCCGGGACATGGAAGCCCTCGGAGGCCTGGCGGGACGGATGCCCCGGACGGCCGCCTTCCTCTTTCCCGCCATGCTGGCCGTCTCGGCCCTCCCGCCCTTCAACGGGTTCCTGAGCGAATGGTTCCTGTACCGCGGGTTCTTCGCCTCCCTGATGCACGGAGGCTCCTGGACCGCGGGCCTGGCGCTCTCCGCCCTGGCCCTCACGGGCGGCCTGGCGGCCGTCGCCTTCGCGAAGTGCTTCGGCTTCGTCTTCCTGGGCACCGCGCGAAGCCCTGAAGCCGAAACGGCCCACGACCCGGAACCCTGGATGTGGGTGCCCATGGCGATCCTGGCCTTCCTGTGCCTGGCCCTCTCCCTGGGCAGCGTCCTGTTGCTGCCCATCCTGGATCGCGTGCTGGCTGTGCTCGCACCCGGAAACACGGCCATGCTGGCTTCCGGGCTGGGGCACGAAATGGCCCTCATCGCTGGCTTGGCGGTGCTCCTCGTGGCCCTGGGCGCGGGCAGTTTCCTCTGGCTCCGGAGGCGCCCAACCCCGGAAGAAGTCCGCCCTCCCACCTGGGACTGCGGCTACGCCCGGCCCACCTCCCGGATGCAGTACTCCGCCGCGTCCTTCTCGGAGGGGTGGGCCGCCCTCGTGCCGGGGACCAAGCAGCGGATCCGGAGAATCCGGAGGCTCTTCCCCGGGCCCACCTCCTTCCAATCCGAATTCCGGGATCCGGTCGGAGACGATTTCCTTTCCGATCGCACGCAGCGCCTGACCCTGCGCCTCCAGGGCTTCCGGCGCCTCCAGCAGGGGCAGCTCCCCGTCTACCTGCTCTACATCCTGGGCACGCTGGTGGCGGGCTTCCTGTGGATGCTCCTCAGGCCGAGGCTCCTGGGATGACCCTCTTCGGGCTCGCCCTCCTCCTCACCGGGCTCTCCGGCGTGCCAGGGCTCTTCCTCCGGGAACGGGGAGCCCTTCTGGCCTCCACCCTGTTCGCCCTGGGCGCCCTCGCGGGCCTGGTGGCTGCCGGGGCCGTGCTCTGGGGCGGAATGTCCTGGAGCATGTCCCTTCCCGCCACGCCCCTGGGTTCCGCGGGACTGTTGCGGCTGGATCCGCTGGCCGCCTTCTTCCTGGTACCCGTCCTGCTGCTCCCCACCTGCGGATCAATCTACGGCCTCGGGTACTGGGGCAACCATCATGAGAACCCGCGGCGCCTCCGGTTGCTCTATGGAATCACCACGGCCTTCCTCGCCATCCTGGTGGCCTCCGCCCACACCCTCACCTTCCTCCTGGCCTGGGAGGGCATGGCCATCACGGCCTTCTTCCTCGTGATCACCGAGGACCGGGAGCCGGCCACCCGGCGGGCGGGATGGATCTACCTCGTCGCCACCCATTCCGGAACCCTCTGCCTCTTCGGGGCCTTCGCGCTCATGGCTGCCTCCACGGGCAGCTTCCTGTTCTCTCCCTGGCCTGCTGGGTTTGCCATCAGCGGGCGGGGCACAGGTGCCTTCTGTCTCTTCCTGGCGGGATTCGGGCTGAAGGCGGGCGTCCTCCCGCTGCACTTCTGGCTGCCGGAGGCCCACGCCGCCGCCCCGAGCCACGTGTCGGCCATCATGTCGGGCATCTTCATCAAGATGGGGATCCTGGGACTGGTCCGGCTGATCTCCTGGGTGCCCGATCCGCCCCTCTGGTGGGGAGGGCTCCTCGTGGCCCTGGGGGCGCTCTCCGGCATCGTGGGTGTCGCCCTGGCCCTGGGCCAGCACGACCTCAAGCGCCTCCTGGCCTACCACTCCGTGGAGAACATCGGGATCATCCTGCTGGGCCTGGGCCTGGGCACGCTGGGCAAGAGCACCGGGCAAGCCGCCATCCAGGTCCTGGGCTTCGCCGGGGCCCTCCTCCATGTGCTCAACCACAGCCTCTTCAAGGGCCTTCTGTTCCTGGGCGCCGGCTCTGTGCTCCACGCAACGGGAACGAGGAACCTGGAGCGGATGGGGGGGCTCGCCCGCACTATGCCCCTCACCGCAGGAACCTTCCTGGTGGGCTCCTGGGCCATCTGCGGCCTGCCGCCCCTCAACGGGTTCGTCAGCGAATGGATGATCTACCTGGCCGCCTTCCAGGGGGTCCTCCGCACCCCCTCGGCCTGGTCCGTGCTGTCCCTGGCGGCCCTCGCCCTCATCGGCACCCTGGCGGCGGCCTGCTTCGCCAAGGTGTTCGGCGGGGCCTTCCTGGGCACCCCCCGCTCCCCAGAAGCCGCAGCAGCCCTGGAACCGCCCCCCAGCATGGGGGTTCCCATGGGAATTCTCGCATTCGCCTGCATCGCGATCGGCCTGGCCCCCGCCCTGATGGCGCCGGCCCTGGATCGGGCCATCTCCGCCCTCATTCTCCCGGGGACTGCGGGCATCCGGGAGCTCGCCCATCTCCCCCTCCTCACGATCCTCGCCCTGCCCCTCCTGGGGATCGCCGCCCTCCTCCTGGCATGGTCCCGGAAGTCGGCGTCCCCCCGGGCGGAGCTGCCCACTTGGGATTGCGGGTATTCCGCCCCCCTGCCCCGGGCCCAGTACACGGCCTCCTCCTTCGCCCAGGGCCTGGTCTCGGGGCTGCGCGCCGTGCTGTGGCCCCAGATCCACTGGCCGCGGGTACAGGGGCTCTTCCCCTTCTGGGGGCGATTCCAGAGCCATGTTCCGGATCCCATCCTGGACCGCCTGGCCTCGCCCGGCTTGGGGCTCCTCGCCCGAGGCCTCGCGCTCCTGCGCTTCTTCCAGAGCGGGCAGCTGCAGGTCTACCTCCTCTACATCCTGCTCACCCTCTTTGCGCTCCTTGTCTGGATGGTGGTCTGAGCCATGTCCGATCCTACCTTTATCCGAGTCCTCCAGCTCCTGCTGCACGTCCTCACGGCGCTGCTGCTCTCGCCCCTGATCCCGGGCCTGATCAACAAGACGAAAGCCCTGATGGCGGGGCGCAAGGGCCCTCCGGTGCTCCAGCTCTACTTTGATCTGGCCAAGCTCGCCCGCAAGCGCGCCGTGTTCAGCCGGACCACCACCTGGGTCTTTTTCGCGGGGCCCGTGGCCACCGTGGCCAGCGGCTTCGTGGCTTCCCTGCTGGTGCCCTTCGGCCACTCCCCCGCGCCCATCCATTTCGAGGGGGACATGATCCTCTTCGCCTACCTTTTCGGACTCGCGCGTTTCGCCACCGTGCTCTCGGCCCTGGATACCGGATCGAGCTTCGAAGGCATGGGCGCGGCCCGGGAGGTCACCTTCTCGGCCCTGGCGGAACCCACCCTCTTCCTGGGTTTCGCGGCCCTGGCGAAATCGTCAGGCAGCCTCTCCCTCTCCGGGATGCTCGCCTCGCCCGGCTTCGCCCTCTCCAGGGCCACGGGCCCCCTGATCCTCGTGCTGGCGGGGTGGGTGATCGTCTTTCTCGCGGAGAATTCCCGCATCCCCGTGGACGATCCCAATACCCATCTCGAGCTCACCATGATCCACGAAGTGATGGTGCTGGACCATTCCGGACGGCCTCTCGCGCTCGTGTTCTACGGCGCCAGCCTCAAGCTGCTCGTGCTCGGGGCGCTGATCGTGGGGCCCTTCCTGCCCAGGACCCAGAGCATCTGCCTCGATTGGGGTGTCTACTTCCTGGCCATGGGGCTGCTCGCCTGCGCCGTGGGCCTGGTGGAAAGCGCCACGGCCCGCTTCCGGATGACCAAGGTCCCCCAGTTCCTGGTGGCGGGCCTCCTGGCCACGGCCTTCGCCTTCTTCCTCATGCAGACTTAGGAGATATCCGTGTTCCGGGACTTCCTGATCGCCCTGCTCATGCTCACCAACTTCACCCTCGTGGCCACCAGCCGGATCAACAAGGCGATCCAGATCACGGTGGTCCAGGGGGTGCTCTTGGGAATGCTGCCCATCGCCATGGGGCTGGGCCGTCATGTCCACATTCTCCTCATGGTCGCCATCGCCATCACGGTGAAGGCCTGGCTCATCCCCTACCTCTTCCGGCGGGCGCTGCACAAGGTCAAGATCCAGCGGGAGGTCTCGCCCAATATCGGCTTCACCACCTCGCTGATCCTCTGCGCCCTGGGCACGGGCCTCAGCCTGCTGCTCACCAGCAACCTGCCCATGGCCCCCGGCAACGGCAACAATCTGTTCGTGCCGGCCTCCCTCTCGACCCTGCTGACGGGCTTCCTGCTGCTGATCTCCCGGAGGAAGGCCCTGACCCAGGTGGTGGGCTACCTGGTCCTGGAGAACGGCATCTACCTCTTCGGACTGCTGCTCATCGAGGACATGCCCCTCCTCGTGGAGACAGGCATCCTGCTGGATCTCTTCGTGGGCATCTTCGTGATGGGGATCGTCATCAACCACATCAGCGTGGCCTTCGATTCCACGGACACACGGCACCTGGCCGAACTGAAGGACTGATCGATGGCTTGGTATCTCATTGCACTCCCCCTGCTGGCCGCTGTCCTGGCCCTCCTGACCAACTCCGTGCCCTTTCGGGTGCGGCTGCTCCCGGGCACGGCGGCCCTGCACCTCATCGGCCTCCTGTTCGCCCTGCGGGGCTGGGGCACCCTGCCCCCCACCGCGTGGCTGGGCCTGGATGCCCTGGGGGGCTGGGTGCTGCTGGTCATCAGCGTGCTGTTTTGCATCTGCGCCTTCTATGCCCCCGCCTACCTCGCCCTTCGCCCCGAGCGCGACAACCGCATCTTCACCTTCAGCTTCCTCTGCATCCTGGGCATGGCCTCCCTGCTGGCCCAGGCCCGGCACCCGGGGCTGGTCTGGGTGGCCATGGAGACGACGACCCTGGCCACGGCTCCATTGATCTACTTCAACCACAACCGGCGCTCCCTGGAGGCCACCTGGAAGTACCTGATCCTGGGTTCCGTGGGCATCGCCCTCGCCCTCCTGGGCACCCTGTTTATCGCCTACGCCGCCCACCTGGGGGGGCTCCGGGAACCCCTGACCTTCCACCGCCTGATGGTGGAGGCCGCCCATCTCTCCAAGCCGTGGTTGAGGGCGGGCTTCGTGCTTACGCTGGTGGGCTACGGCACCAAGATGGGCCTCGCGCCCCTCCATTCCTGGAAGCCGGACGCCTACGGCGAGACGCCAGGCGTCATCGGCGCCCTCCTGGCGGGGGGCGTGACGAGTTGCGCCTTCCTGGCCCTCCTGAGAATCTTCGCGATCCTGGCCGCCGCCGGGGAGGCTCAGTTCGCCCGGGAGCTCATGGTGGCGCTCGGTATCCTGTCCATGGCCTGGGCCATGGTCTTCATGGTCCGGCAGCTGGATATCCGCCGCCTCCTCGCCTACTCCAGCGTCGAGCACATGGGGATCCTGGTATTTGGCATCGGCATCGGCGGCGTGGCCGCCCGCTTCGCGCTCTTCCATCTGGCGGCCAATGCCCTGGTGAAGAGCGTCCTCTTCATGTCGGCTGGGAACATCCACAGGAGCTACGGGAGCCACCAGCTGCCCCATGTGACGGGAGCCATCCGACGCACGCCCATCTCGGGCTGGCTCTTCATCCTCGGCTTCCTGGCCATCACCGGGACCCCCCCCTTCGCGCCCTTCATCAGCGAGTTCAACATCGCCGCCACGGCCCTGTCCGGCCGAAGCGTTTGGCTGGGAGCGGCCTTCCTCCTCATCCTGGGCGGGATCTTCATCGCCATGAGCGATACCGTGCTGCAGGTGGTCTTCGGCACGCCCAACCCCCACCGCCTCCGCACGCCCTACAAGGACACAGTCGCCACCACGGCGCCGCTGGTGATCGCCCTCCTGCTCTCGCTGACGATGGGGCTGTGGCTGCCCCGTCCCCTGGCAGCGATGCTTCAGCACGCGACCGTGCTGGTGGAGGGCAGGCCATGAGCGAGAAACTTTTCGCCCCCATCCGGAATGGTCAGGCCCTCCCCCTGGAACAGGTCCCGGAGCTCAGCCTGGCGGAGTTCAGTGACACCCTCATCCAGGGCGTCGGGACCGGCAGGCGCCTCGCCTGCCTCTGCGCCGACCGCCACCTGCGCCTCTTCGCCGTGCTGGCCGACGATGCGGGGGGACGCCTCTGGGTTGGGCGCACCCAGCTGGATGGGCCCCGCTACCCCGCCCTCACGCCCCAGTGCCCCCAGGCCCATCTCTTCGAGCGGGAGATCGCCGAGCAGTTCGGAATTGTTCCGGAAGGCCACACCTGGTTCAAGCCCCTGCGCTTCCACGCCCCCTGGTCGGGTGAAGATGCTTGGCACAGGAATTCCATCCAGCCCGGCGTCATGGATTTCTATCAGGTCCGCGGGGAGGAGGTCCACGAAGTCTCTGTGGGTCCCGTCCACGCCGGCGTCATCGAGCCCGGGCACTTCCGCTTCCAGTGCCACGGCGAGACGGTCTTCCATCTGGAGATCGCCCTGGGCTTCCAGCACAGGGGCATCGAGCGGGCCCTGATGGGGGGCCCCCATCCCCTGAGCCTGAAGCACGCCGAGACGGCGGCGGGAGACACCACCATCGCCCACACCTGGGCCTATTGCATGACCCTGGAGGGACTGGCCGGCGGGACCGTGCCGGACCGTTCGGACAGCGTCCGAGGGGTGGCCCTGGAGCTGGAGCGCATGGCCAACCACACGGGCGATCTGGGTGCCATGGCCGGAGACGTGGGTTTCCTGCCCACGGCATCCTTCTGCGGTCGCCTCCGGGGCGACTGGCTGAACCTGAGCGCGGAGGTCTGCGGCAGCCGCCTGGGACGGGACTGGTTGCGCCCGGGAGGACTCCGCATGGAGCTCGAGCCCGCGCGGGCGAGGCTTCTCTCCCAGCGTTGCGCCCTGGCCTGGGAGGAGACTCGGGACGCGGTGGAACTGCTCTGGGGCGCCGCGTCGGTCATGAACCGCTTCGAGGCCTGCGGGGCCCTGGACCCCATCCAGGCCCGGGAGATCGGAATGGTGGGCGTGGCGGCCCGAGCCTGCGGCATCGAGCTCGATGTGCGGAAGGATCATCCCTTCGGTCCCTACGCCCAGCACCCCGTCACCCCCGCCACCGCCCAGAGCGGCAACGTCCATTCCCGCGCCTGGGTGCGCTGGATGGAACTCGCCGAGAGCGCCCGCTTCCTCTCTGAACGCCTGGAGGCACTGGCGGGGAGCGAGCCCGATCCGCGACCTCCCGTCCTGGGGCACCTGGCCCCGGAGAGCCTCTGCGTCTCCCTGGTGGAGGGCTGGAGGGGAGAAATCCTCCACCTCGCCGTGACGAACGGCCAGGGCCGATTCGAGCGCTACAAGCTCGTGGATCCCTCCTTCCACAACTGGTACGGCGTGGCGCTGGCCATGCGGGGGGAACAGATCTCGGATTTCCCTCTGTGCAACAAGAGCTTCAACCTCTCCTACTGCGGACACGACCTTTGAAACCAAGTTGCGTTCACCCAATTAGAGCTGAAGTCGGGCATTCGAAGCCGTTCTGCGCGATCGCACATCGCGATTTTCGAATGCACCCCAATGTGAGGCGCCCATGATCCACATCCTCCTGTCCCGCTGGCGCCAGGGCCATCGGACCATGGCCTATCCCAGGACCCTGCCCCCCCTGCCCGAGCGCCTCCGGGGCAGGCCGGAACTCCGCCCCGGCGCCTGTCCGTTGGAGTGCCGCGCCTGCCTGGAGGCCTGTCCCACGGGTGCGATCCAGATCGGTCCGGACGGACCAGGTTTCGACCTGGGTCGCTGCCTCTTCTGCCCCGATTGCACGGAAGCCTGCCCCGAGGGGGCCATCACCTTCACCGGGGACCACCGCCTCTCCGTGCGGAAACGGGCGGATCTGCACCTCGGGCCCGGCGAGGAGCTGCGCCTGGCCGAGGCCCTGGACCTGGAGCTGATGCGGGTCTTCGGCCGCAGCCTCAAGCTCCGGGTGGTGAGCGCGGGGGGCTGCAACGGCTGCGAAGTGGATGTGAACGTGCTCCAGACCATCGGCTGGGACCTGGGCCGCTTCGGCATCCAGATCGTGGCCAGCCCGCGCCACGCTGACGCCGTGCTCATCTGCGGCCCCATCACGAAGAACATGGAACTGGCCGTCCACAAGACACTGGAGGCCACGCCGGATCCCAAGCTGGTGATCGCCGTGGGCGCCTGCGCCATTCAAGGCGGCCCCTTCCTCCACCAGGACGAACAGCTCGGCGGCTGCGAGGGCGCGGGCCTTCCCGTGGATCTCTTCATCCCGGGATGTCCACCCCACCCCCTCACGATCCTGGACGGACTGTTGAGATTGCTGGGGAAGCTCAAGGCCTAGAGGGGAGCGACCATCCCCCGCGCCGACTTCGTGCCAGTCTCCCCCACCCGGCTCTTCTGGGAGCCCTCCCAGGCCCACCAGCCCGCGAGGAGACAAAGGAGGGCCAGGAGGACAGCCGCGATGATCCAGCCCAGCACCGGCTTGGATTTCCAGGGAGGCAGGACTTCGGGAGGATAGGGCACGGCGAAGGGGGCGGTGGGGAAGACGGGCACGCGCCCTGCGTCGGGATTGACGGAGACAGGCGGCACAAGGGGAAGGCCGCAGGCTGGACAGAAGGCGGCCCCCCCCGGGAGCACCTTGGTGCAGCGGGGGCAGGCGGGAAGCTCGTCCGGACGGGGGGCTCCGCTGCGGAATCCGCCCACCCGAATCATCTGGGAACCCATCTGGATCTGGTCCCCCTCCTTGATCACCGCCCTGCCATCCACGCGCCTGTGGTTCAGCCAAGTGCCGTTGGTGGAACCGAGATCCTCCACGATCCAGAAGGCGCCGTCCTTGCGGATGACCGCATGGTGGCTGGAGACACTGACATCCCTCAGGACCACCGCGTTGTCGGTGGCGCGCCCGAAGCGGGTGGGATCGGCGAGCGGGATCTGATCCCCGCCGAGGGTCTCCAGGATGAGGAAGGGCGCCCCGCTCACGGCTTCGAGCTCCTGGACATGCAGATCCCGGCCGGGGCGGGGGCGCATGAGACCGGGGATGGGGAGGGAACCCGCATGGAGCTCTCCGGGAAGAGGAAGGGGGCTGCAACCAACATCAATACCGCACTCCATGGTCCGCGGGGCAGACTTTTTGAGTCCAGATCCCGCGTCCAGCGTGCTAGAGTCATCAATTCAACCACCTCTAGGGGGGTTCCTATGGCGATCTTTGAGGGCCAGCTTCGTGTGGACAAGGGCGACCGATTCGCCTTCGTGGCCGCGCGTTTCAACGAATTCATCGTGGACCGCCTCGTGGGCGGTGCCACGGACTGCATCCTCCGCCACGGGGGAAGCGAGGCCCAGATTGATCACCTGAAGGTGCCCGGCAGCTTCGAGCTGCCCCAGATCGCATTGCATGCGGCCAAGTCCGGCAAGTACGCGGGCGTGATCGTCCTGGGGGCAGTCATCCGGGGCGGTACCCCCCACTTCGACATGATCGCTTCCGAAGTGACCAAGGGCACGGCCCAGGTGGGCCTGGAGACGGGCGTGCCCGTCGTGTTCGGCGTCCTAACCACCGACACGGTGGAACAGGCCATCGAGCGGGCCGGCACGAAGATGGGCAACAAGGGATGGGAGTCCGCGCAGTCCCTGATCGAGATGGTGGATCTCCTGCGCGCATTGAAGACCGGAAAGGGTGCCAGGTAATGGGAGTTCGACGTCGGGGGCGCGAGTACGCCCTCCAGATGCTTTATGCCATGGACATGACGGGCTATCAGCCCGACGAGGTCTTCGCGGGCTTCAATGCCATCCAGGACCTGAACCGGGACGCCTTCTACTACGCGAGGCGCCTGGTGGACGGCGTGCACGGCCACCTGGACGACATCGACCAGGCCCTCACCCGCTTCGCCGAGCACTGGAAGCTGCACCGCATGGCCGCCGTGGACCGCAACCTGCTGCGCCTGGGCATCTACGAGCTGATGTACCTGAAGGAGATCCCCTTCCCGATCATCATCAACGAGGCCCTGGAGATCGTGAAGGAATTCAGCGACGCCGAGGGCACCCAGTTCGTGAACGGCATCCTGGACGCCGCCAGCCGCGAGTACCGCCCCGACGAGGCCGGTCCCCGGAAGACCCCCCGCAAGCCCGCGCCAGAGGCGCCCCAGCCCGTGGAATCCGAACCGATTCTTTGAGCGAAGCAGAGGCGGGTCGCGAGACAGAGCCCATGCGGGCTCTGACGAGCGGGGACCCGCACCGCTGAGCAACCCGCTCAAGGTAAGGTAGACTGTTTCCCTTGCCGCCTTAGCTCAGTTGGTAGAGCACCGCACTTGTAATGCGAAGGTCGTTGGTTCGATTCCGACAGGCGGCTCCAATGCCTTCCGACGCCCCCCCCACCCCCGCGCCCGAGGGCGCCCTGCCCGGGCAGAAGTCCAGGTCGCTGCTCCACTCCGTGGGCATCGTCACCCTGATGACGCTCATCTCCAGGCTGACGGGCGTGGCGGTGCAGATGACCCTCAGTGCGGTGCTGGGGGCCACGCGCATGGGCGACGCCTACCAGGTGGCCTGGCGCCTGCCCAACATGCTGCGCCGCTTCACGGCGGAAGGCACCATGACCGCGGCCTTCCTGCCCACCCTCACCGAGGTGGAAGCCCGGGACGGCGAGGCGGGGGCCATCGCCTTCGTCTCGGACTTCATGGGCAGCCTGGCCTGGGTGCTGGGCGTCCTCTGCCTGCTGGGGATCCTCTTCATGGGGCCCATCATCGGACTGCAGATGCTCGGCAAGCTGGCCCCCGGCCAGCCCCTCCCGGAGCAGTTCCGGGTCTTCGGCACCGTGCTGGCCGGGCATTCGAGCTTCCCCCCGGATGTCGCCCTGGCTGAGGGCATCGCCCGGCTCATGTTCCCCTACCTGGTGCTGGTGAGCCTCACGGCCTGCATGGCGGCGGTGCTGAACCTCCGGAACCGCTTCGCCATGGCCGCCTCCATGAGCACCTTCGGGAACCTCAGTTTCCTGGCCCTGAGCTGGACCTGCCTCAGATTCGGGCCTCGGCACTGGCACCAGCCCGAGCAGGCGGCCTTCCTGTTCGCCTGTGCCGTGCTGCTGGGGGGCCTGGTGCAGTTCCTGGTACTGGTCCCCTCCTTCCGCCGGCACGGCTTCCATTTGGGTTTCCACCTGCGCCTGAAGAGCGCCTCCGTGCGCCTCGCCCTGAAACGTATGGGGCCTGGCCTCCTGGCCGGGGGCATCCATCCCCTCAATGTCCTGGTGAGCACCAGCCTCGCCAGCCAGCTGGGCTACGGAGCCCAGGTGGTGCTCAACAACTCCAACATGCTGGGCGAACTGGTGCTGGGCCTCTTCGCCATGAGCTTCGCCACCGTCAGCCTGCCCGCCATGAGCCGGCAGGCGGCGGAAGGCGATCTGCCAGGGGTGAGGACCAACCTCAGCATGGCGCTGCGGGGCACCGCCTTCCTCGCCATTCCCGCTGCCGTGGGCCTCGCCGTGCTCGCCCACCCCATCGCCGCCTTCCTCTTCCAGCGGGGCCGCTTCACGGCCGAGAGCGTGCAATGGCTGGCCGACACCCTGCCCTACCAGGCTCTCGGCATCCTCTTCATCGCCACGGTGCGCATCTCCAACCAGGCCCTCAACGCCCTGAAGGACTACCGCAGCCCCGCCCAGGGGGCCGTGCTGCAGTTCACCTGCAACATCGTCTTCTCGCTGCTGCTCATGAAACCGCTGGGCACACGGGGCATGGCCCTGGCGAACAGCCTCTCGGCCCTCATCGGCCTCTTCTACCTGGAATGGCGACTGCGCCACGCCCTGGGCCGCCTGCCCTACGGCGCCGTGCTCAGAGGCTGGGCCCTCTTCGGACTGGGTGCCGCGGGACTCGGGCTCCTGGCCTTCTTCGGCGGGCGCCTGGTGGATGTCTTCAGCTTCCACGGGTTCCGGGGCACGGGCCTGAGACTCTTCCCCCTCATGACCCTGGCGGCGGCCTTCTACTTCGTCCTGCTGAAGGTGCTCCGGGTCCACGAGGCCGAGGAACTCACGGGCCTCCTCAAGCGGAAGCTGCTGCGAATCCGGTCCTGAGTCGTCGTGACACAGCAATCCTTCACAATATTGCCGAGAGCGACCTAAGGGGCCGTAGCGGAATGCGGAAATGGCATTGGCTATTCCGTAACGGCCCCTAATCATCCGGCGTCCCAGCCCTCGGCGGCCCGGAAGCTGTGGTAGCGGTCCATGCCCAGGACGATGTGGTCGGCCAGGGGCACGCCCAGGGATTCGCCTGCGGCCCGAAGGCGCTTGGTGAGCTGGGAGTCCTCATGGCTGGGGGTGGGATCCCCGCTGGGGTGGTTGTGGAAGGCCAGGGCCGTGGTGGCGCCGAAGCGGAGGGCCTCCCTGAAGAATTCCCGGGGGCCGATGAGGGTGCCGGTGGCCGTGCCCTGGCTGAGGATGCGCTCGGCGAGGAGCTCGCCCTTGGCATTGAGGGCGAGCAGCCCGAAGCGCTCCTCGGACCAGCCGTGGCAGCGTTCAAGCAGGAAGGCCCCGGCGGCCCTGGGCGAGGTGATGCGCGGCCGGGCGGCGCCCCGCTGGCTGCGGCGGCAGAGTTCCGCCGAGGCCCAGAGCTGGCAGGCCCGGGCGGGCCCCAGCCCCGGCAGGGCCGTCCATTCCCGGAGGCCCTGGGACAGGAGACCCGCCAGGCCGCCCGAGACGCCGAGGATCTCCTGGGCCAGTTCCACGGCGCTCTGCCCCTGTCGCCCCGATCCCCAGAGCAGGGCCAGCAGTTCCGCATCGCCCAGTTCCTCGCCATGGCCCGCCAGGAGCCGTTCCCGGGGACGCTGTTCGGGAGAGATGTCCGCCATGCGCATCTCAGACCCTCGTCCAGCACTTGCGGGAGGCCCGCCAGCGGAGCAGTTGCAGGTGACCTTTCCCCGAGAGCCTCATGCACAGGGCGTCCGTCCCATCGTTCAGGAACCAGGTGGTGGCTGTAGCCGTGTGCCGGGGGGTGACCGTCACCCGGGCGTGAGCCTCGCCGGTGGTGCCTGCCACGGTGGGTTCGTCCATCCCCGGCGGCAGCGGAACCTGGGAGGGCTTGCCCCATTTCACCTGCCTGGGGAGTTGCACGGGCAGCACCTCGGGACCCAGCGCGGGCTGGCCCAGGGCCACGACCACATTGGTCCCCCGGGCCCGGGCCAGATGCATGGCCTGCATCACGGCAGCCGGAATCTCCTGCTGAACGACTGTCAGCTCGATCCGGGGAGCCCGGGTCATGCCCAGGGCCAGCGAGCCGAGAATCCCGGCGATGCCCATCACGATGGAGGTCTCCATCAGGGTGACGCCCCTCTGGGTGCGGGCGGCAATCTGGGAGGTGGGAATCGCGTTCTGGAACACAGTGAATGTGCGCATGGTCCCTCCTATTTCCGAACCGGCGCGGGCCGGGTGGTGGAGGTGGGTCCCACCGTGAGGTGGGGCTTGAGGCGCAGGAAGCTCTTTTCGCCGATCCCCTTCACGTTCATCAACTCCTCGGGCCTCAGGAAGCCGCCGTGCTGCTTGCGGAAGGCGACGATGCGCTCGGCGGTCTTGGCCCCGATGCGCGGAAGCTGCATGAGTTCGGTGACCGTGGCGGTGTTGAGGTTCACCGGATGCTGGGGGGCCCGTTCAGCGATGACCGGACAGACCAGGACAAGGGCTAGAAGCAGGGGTTGCAGGGACTTCATCACGGTTGCCTCCTGTGAATGGCACCCCACAGAGGCCAATCCCGGGCCAGACAACAAGCTTTGGTCTATCCACAGATACAGATCACAATGCGAAATTTTGTGTAAATGATTTTTATCGAAATTTTCGATTGTTTTCTAAAATCCCTATTTTTTGTATTTAATTTTGATCATTATATTTAGCGATTTTTATGTTGAATGACAGGTGTTGCGGGTCGATTCGTAAAGAAGGCACCTAGACCGCCCGATAGAGTCCTCACAGGAAGTCTCTGGGCAGAGTGGGGCATGATCAAACGAGTCAGGGTCGAGGAACTCAAGCTGGGGATGTACATCCACGACTTGAACTGCGGGTGGATGGACCACAACTTCCTCCGCAGCCGCTTCACCCTCCGGAAGGAGGAGGATCTCAGGAAGCTCCAGGAGAGCCGCATCGGGGAGCTCTACATCGACACCATGAAGGGGATCGATGTGGCGGACGCCCCGACCCAGCGGGAAGTCCAGGTGGAGATCCAGAACAAGGTCCTGGATCTCGCGACCCGGAGCCACAGCCTGCCCTCCCAGACCACCCATGCCGAGGAACTCACCATCGCCCGGGACATCCAGTTCGAGGCCAACGAAGTCATCACCAGCATGCTGGGAGACATCCGCCTGGGGAAACAGGTGGAGGTCGAACGCGTAAGCCCCGTGGTCACCCAGATCACCGAATCCATCCTCCGCAATCCCGGGACGCTCATGAGCCTGTGCCGCCTCAAGGAGGGCGACACCTACACCTTCCAGCACTGCGTCAGCGTCGCCACCCTCCTGGTAGCCTTCTGCCGCTACATGGGCATGGAGAAGGAGCAGCTGATCGAGGCCGGCATCGGCGGCATGCTCCACGATGTGGGCAAGATGCGAGTGCCCGACCACATCCTCAACAAGCCCGGAAAACTCACGGACGAAGAGTTCGAGATCATGAAGAGCCACGTCACCCTCGGACTCGAGACCCTCCACCAGACCCCCAATATCTCGCCGATGATGATCCAGATCGCAGGCGAGCACCACGAGCGCTTCGAGGGGACGGGCTACCCCTACAGGCTCCAGGGCACCGAAATCAGCCAGCTGGGGCGCATGTCTGCAGTGGTGGATGTCTACGACGCCATCTCGTCCAATCGCATCTACCACACGGGCATGGAGCCCGCCCTCGCCCTCAAGAAGCTCTTCGAGTGGAGCGAACACCACTTCGACCCGGAGCTCGTCCAGCACTTCATCCAGGCCATCGGCATCTACCCCGTGGGCAGCCTCGTCATGCTCGACAGCCAGCTGGTGGGAATCGTCGTGGAGCAGGGCGAGAAGGGGCTCCTCTTCCCCATCGTGCGGATCCTCTTCGATGCCAAGCGCCGCCAGAAGCTCGCGCCGACAGATATCGATCTCTCCGACCCGAGACACGGAGGCGACCACATCATCGGCAACGAGGAACCCGAGGACTGGGGCATCAACCCCTTCGATTACCTCACGCTCGATATCGGGATCTGAAAGCAGTGGGCAGTGGGCAGTGGGCAGTGGGCAGTGGGCAGTGGGCAGTGGGCAGTGGGCAGTGGGCAGTGATACTAGCCACAGACCTCTAGCCACTGCTTTTAAAGCATGCCCTTCTCGCGCATCCAGTCGTCGTTGAAGATCGTGCTGAGGTACCGGGAGGCGCTGTCGGCAAAGACCACGGCCATCCTCGACCCGGGAGGCAGGCTTCGCCCCACCTGAAGCGCCGCATGGATGACGGCCCCGCTGGAACCGCCCACCAGCAACCCCTCCCGCCGGGCCAGGGCCCGGGCCGCCCGGAAGGCATCCCGGTCCGAGACCTGCACCATCTCGTCGATCACGGAGAAATCCGCGCAGCCGATGAGAAATTCGTCGCCCAGTCCCTCCAGCAGGTACGGCGCGGGCGTGCCCACCTTCCCGGACCGGAAGTACTCCGTGAAGATGGAACCCTCCACATCCACCGCCACCACCCGGACCGCAGGATTCCGTTCCTTCAGATACTTCCCCACCCCGCCGATGGTGCCCCCGGTACCCATGCCCGCCACCAGCACATCGAGGCGGCCCTCCATCTGCTCCCAGATCTCGGGCCCCATGCCCAGATAGTGGGCCTCGTTGTTCTCCCGGTTGTTGTGCTGATCCGGGAAGTAGCAGTGGGGAAGTTCCCTTGCCAGCCTGGGCGCGATGTTGTTGTAGCTGTCGGGATGCTCGGGAGGCAGGCTGGTGTCCACCTTGCGCACATCCACACCCAGGGCCTTGAGCTGGTCCAGCTTCTCCTTGCTGGTGCGATCCCGCACCACCACCGTGAGCTTGTAGCCCTTCTGGATGGCCAGGAGCGCCAGCCCCATGGCTGTGTTGCCCGAGGAATTCTCCAGGATGGTGTCACCCGGCTTCAACCGCCCGTCCTTCTCCGCCGCTTCCACCAGGTACTTGGCGATGCGGTCCTTGCTGCTCCCCATGGGGTTGAGGAATTCCAGCTTGGCGTAGACCCGGCAGCCCAACCCCTCGGTGATGCGGTTCAGCCGCACCATCGGCGTGTGGCCGATCACGTCCAGGATGTCGTCGTAGCAGTGCGTGTCGTGCATGGAGGCCTCAGGTCCCCCTGAGTCTGACAGCACACCGCGCCCAGCATCCGACAGGGGCACAGGGGAGGCCGTCCAACTCGGGCGATTGGGACCTTTAGGGCTTCGTTGCGGGGGGGAATAGCCTGGCGAGCCAGCTCGCAATTGCACGTCGGCCACGGCTCTGGAATTCATTCATGGGCGCATCCCGCCGACGGCTGGGCAGCCCCTTCATCGCCATGAGCGGACCGCTTGGCCGCACCGTAAAGGCCTTCCACATAGTGGATGTAGCTCACATACGCGGCGACGAACTGTCGACCCGCCTCCACATCGGCAGGGCGGAAGGATTTGGCCCTGAGGGCCGCTTCGAAGCGCTGGTGGAGTCCCTGATGAGCCGCATCGCTCAGGAGCTTCCAAACCGGTTTCAGGTCCCCTGTCTCGAGCGCCTTATCCCCCTCGGGAATCGCCGGCCCCAGATCACGCCCAGCGGGCTTGAGGCCCGTGAAGGGGGCTCCTTCCCCGGCCCGGTGCAGCCTGACCAGGGTTTCGAAGAAGAATTGATCCGCGAACCACTTCCCTGTAGATCCAGCAGGGGTGCGGGAGATCACGGGAAAACCTTCTCCTCCCGCCATGTCGCGTCTTCGATAAGGCCCTTCCGCCTCAGACACCCCTCCGCACGGTCTCGGAGGCCCGTTCCCGCTGCTTCAGGCTCCCGGCCTTGCCCTGGAAGATGGGTGCCCGGCCCCCGCCCCGGCCCTCCAGGAGGGTGGCCACGGAGGCGCCCAGGGCGGCCAAGTCCACCCCCGCCTCCGCACCGGCCGCCAGGAGAAAGGCGGCCTGCCCTCCCCGCTCCGCCGTGAGGAAGAGGAGCTTCCCGGGGGCGGCGGCCAGAAGCGTCCGGGCCACCCGCCCCAGGAAGGCCCCGTCCTGCCCTGGGAGATGGTGGTCCTGGACGGGCTCCGGATCGGCGGCCCAGGCTGCCGCAAGCGCATCCGCCAGTTCCTCCTCCAAGGCCCGGGTGCGGCGCTCCGCTGCCTTCAGTTGCTCGATCCTGGCTTCAACACTCGCCACCAGTTCCTCGTCAGGAGCCCCCAGGAGGGTCCGCAGCGAGGCATTGCGGCGCTCGTGCTCCCCCATGCGCAGGCGGGCGCGACCGCCGGCCACGAAGAAGAGCCGGGTGCCGCCCCGGATGGGTTCCGTGCCCAGGAGCTTCAGGAGTTCGATCTCGGAGGTATTCCGCAGATGGGTGCCGCCGCAGGTATTGAGATCCAGCCCCTGGATTTCCACCAGGCGAATATCCCCGGCGTGCCCCTCGGGCAGGCCCCGGGAGCGGACCTCCATGGAGGCGTATTCCTCGGGTGTGACATGCCGGGCACATACGGATCTCGCCGCGCGAATCTCCTCCGCCACGGCCTCCTCGAGGCGTTCCAGCTCGTCTGGAGCCACGGAGCCGACCCCGAGCTCAATATCGCAGCGCGTCTCGCCCAGATGGAAGGCCGTTGTCGCCCACTTGAAACCGTCCTGGGCCACGGCCGTGAGCAGGTGCTGGCCCGTGTGCTGCTGCATGTGATCAAAGCGCCTCGCCCAGTCGAGCCTGACCTTCACCGGCCCGAGGGGAACGGGAATCGCCAGGTAGTGGCGGATCTCGAACTCCCGCTTCTGGACATCGAGGACTTCCACAGAGCCCAGGAATCCCTGATCCCCAGGCTGGCCGCCCCCTTCGGGAAAGAGGATCGTGTCTCCCAGCACCGCAAAGGGGAGGCCATCCTCGAGTCCTACGCGTAGGACTTCCGAATCGAGTTCCTTCAGGTAGGGATCACGGTCGAAGGCGGGATGCGTGGACATGCCCGGAGCGTACTAAAGGCGGGGGTCAGTGGCTAGCATTCCCTGCCCACTGACCACTGCCCACCAGCCACGGCTCCTAGACCCAGGACTCCCTGCGGATCGCGCCATCCACGCCCACGACGATGGCCTTGAGGGGCACCTTGCGGGTGGCGCGCTCGAGCGCTTGCTGGGCCATGCGCAGCAGACCTCCGCAGCAGGGAACCTCCATGATCATCACGGTGATGGTGTTCACCTCAGCCTGGTCGATGAGGGCCGTCAGCTTGTCGAGGTAGACCTCCTGGCCCTGGTCCAGCTTGGGGCAGGCAATGGCCAGGGTCTTGCTAGGCAGATGCTGCTGGTTGAAATCGGCCATGGCAAAGGCGCAACAGTCGGCCGCCAGCAGCAGATCCGATCTGTGGAAGGCGGGGTTCAGGGGCGAGATCAGATGCATCTGCACGGGCCACTGGCCCAGCTGGCTGCTCAGGCCTTCGCGGGAACCGCCAGCCGCGGGCTCGCGATGGAGGGTCTGGGGGGCGGATCCGGGGCAACCGCATTCCATGGGCTTCTCCTTGTAGGGGGGAATGGAAATCTTCAATTCCTGAAGGTAGGCGAGAGCCTGGTTCAGGTAGGTGGTCTGGGCATGCTCATGCAGATGCCGGAGGTGGGCCTTGAGGGTGTTGGCCCCCATGGGCAGGATGTTGTCCAGGGTCCGGCACTCGTCATAGGGTGCGGCCTCCCGCACCTCGATCAGAATGGCCCCTTGGGGGCACTGGCCGATGCAGGCACCCAGGCCGTCGCAGGTGATCTCCGACACGAGCCGGGCCTTGCCGTCGATCATCTGCAGGGCGCCCTCGGGGCAGCCGCTGGCGCAAACGCCACAGCCATCACACTTCGATTCATCGATCCGGATGATCTGGCGTTCCATTCGCCCCTCCCAGACAAGAGGATCGCGCAGTCTTCCGCCCCCCGCCTTGACCGCCATCAAGGGTGGCGTCGATTCCTGCCCAGAGGCAGGTCGGCAAAAATCGACCTTTTTGCAGGGGAGACCAAAGAGACTAGAATTGTGGGTGCCCCTTCAGCGCAGGGGAAAAGGGTTGACCGGGCGATCGGCACATGGCCCGATCAAAGCAGATAGGCGGACGAGTGAAGACAGAACGAGCGTGGTGGTCAGGTTATCCGGCAGGCGTGAGACACGAAGCTCAGCCGCTCCCCTTCGAGAACCTGGGCCAGCTGGTGCGGGACGCAGCCCGGCGCTACGGCGACAGGAAGGCCGAGACCCTCGTGCTGCCCAACGGCATGGAGGCTTCCCTCAGCTTCAAGGAGATCGATCACCTCTCGGACGCCTTCGCCTCCTACCTGCAGCACGGCCTCCAGCTTCCCCCGGGGGCCCGGGTCGCGATCCTGCTGCCCAACACCCTGGCTTATCCCATCTGCGCCTTCGGCGCCCTCAAGGCCGGCTGCGTCGTCGTCAACACCAATCCCCTCTACACGCCCCGGGAGCTGGAACTCCAGCTCCAGGACTGCGGCGCAGAGGTCCTGGTGGTACTCGATCACTTCGGCGACAAGGTGGCCTCGGTCGTGCCCAGGACCCAGGTGAAGACCATCGTCGTCACGAGCATCGCCGATTTCTTCCCCCTGGTCTCCCGGCTCCTCATCAAGACCAAGCTGAAACTCTCGGGCAAGATCCCGTCCATTGGCCAGCCCTTCACGCGCCTGCCCCGGGCGCTGCACCAGGGAGCCCTCTACCTGGCCAAGGAGCGGATCCTCCCGGACGGCGTGAAGCACACCAACCCCACGCGAGACAGCCTGGCATTGCTTCAATACACCGGAGGCACCACGGGCACCAGCAAGGGCGCCATGCTGAGCCACGGGAACATGCTGGCGAACCTGGAGCAGATCGCCGAGATCACGCGGATCTACCTCACCTACGGCGAGGAGACCGTGCTGACGGTGCTGCCCATGTACCACGTCATCGCCTTCACCATCAATCTGCTCTTCGGTTTCCACAGCGGAAGCCACAGCGTCCTGGTGCCCAATCCCAGGCCCCTCAAGAACCTGCGGCCGGCCTTCAAGAATTTCGAGATCACCTGGATGACGGCGGTGAACACGCTGCTCAAGGCCCTCCCGGACGAGAGCTGGTTCCAGCCGTCCATGACCAAGAAGATGCTGGGCGTCTTCGCAGGGGGCATGCAGACCCATCCCGCGGTCCTGCAGCGCTGGGAGGAATTCACGGGCTGCCTAGTCATCGAGGGCTACGGCCTCAGCGAGGCCAGCCCCCTAGTCACCTTCAACGCCGCCGTCCGCCATGGGGAGCGCCTCCAGCGCACCATGAGCCAGGTGGGGGGCGTCGGCCTTCCCCTCCCCGGCACGGATATCCGCATCGTCGATGACGAGGACCATCCGCTGGGATCGGGCGCCCACGGGGAAATCGAGGTGCGGGGTCCCCAGGTCATGCAGGGCTACTGGAAGCAGCCCGAGGAGAGCGCCCGGACACTCAAGGACGGCTGGCTGCGCACTGGCGATATCGGCTGTTTCGACGCCTACGGCTATCTGGAGATCACGGACCGCAAGAAGGACATGATCATCGTCAGCGGCTTCAACGTCTTCCCCAACGAGGTGGAGGCCTGCATCGCCATGCATCCGGATGTGGCCGACGTGGCGGTGGTGGGATTCCCCAGCGAGGACACCGGCGAGGCCGTGCGCGCCTTCGTCGTGTCCCGGAAGAAGATCACGCCCGAGGAGATCCGCGCCCACTGCCGCCGCCTCCTGGTGAACTACAAGGTGCCCACCAGCTTCAGCTTCCTCACAGAGATCCCCAAGAACGCCGTGGGCAAGGCGCTGCGGCGGGAACTCCGCACGCCCTCGGCCCTCCAGGGCTGATGGCCTTCTTCGACACCCACTGCCACCTTCAGGATCCGCGCCTGGGCGATGACCTGGGCCCACTGCTGGCCCGCGCCCGCCAAGGCGGCGTCACACGCATGGTCTGCTGCGGAACCCGCGAGGCGGACTGGAACGGGGTGCTGGAGCTCTCCCGGCGCCACCCGGAGATCCTGCCCATGGTCGGCCTCCATCCCTGGTTCGCCCAGGGAGCCTCGCCCCGCTGGCTGGAGCACCTGGAGGGCCACCTGAGCGAAGGCACCGTGGGCGTCGGCGAATGCGGTCTGGATTTCGCCCTTCCGGACCCCGATCGCGCGCTCCAGGAATCCGTGCTGCGAAGCCAGCTTCGCCTGGCCTGCGCCCACAACCGTCCCATCTCCATCCACTGCCGCCGCGCCTGGGAACGCCTCGCAGCCCTCGCCCGGGAGGAGGGCCTGCCCGCAGCCGGAGCCGTGGTGCACGCCTTCTCCGGGTCGGCCGAAGTAGCCCGGGAACTCCAGGGACTGGGCTTCCATCTCGCCTTCGGATGTTCCCTTACCAACCCCGCGAACCTGCGGGGGGCCAAGGCCGTACGGGCCGTGGCGGAGGATCGCCTGCTCTTCGAGACGGACGCCCCGGATATGCCGCCGCACCAAATCGCCGAGTCAACGGATGGAAAGAAGAACCACGGAGAACAAGGAAAAATAAAAGAGAGGGCACAGAGAAATGAAATGGGCGATCTGAATCCATGCCTTTCTTTGTGCCCTCCTAGTTCCTCTGTGCCCTCTGGGGTTCCGCTTTTCAGCGGCGCGACTCCAGTCCTCAACGAGCCCGCCAACATTCATCTGGTGGCCGAAGCCGCCGCGCAGTTGCGCGGCACGGACCTAGCGTCCCTCACACCCCTTGTTTACAAAAATGCGGAACGGATTTTCGGGGGACTGCTTCGATGAGATGGTTTGCCCGCACGGAGCAGCTGCTGGGGGAGGAGGCCTTCGCCCTCCTGAGGGGGTCCCGGGTGGCGATCTACGGCCTCGGGGGTGTGGGCTCCTTCGCCTGCGAGGCCCTGGCTCGCGCAGGCGTCGGCTACCTGCGCCTGGTGGATCACGATGTGGTGAATCCCAGCAACCTCAACCGCCAGCTCCTGGGCCTCCATTCGACGCTGGGCCAGCCCAAAGTCGACGTGGCTTCCCAA
>JAYSNJ010000023.1:0-9521 GCA_043723905.1 Holophagaceae bacterium | reverse complement strand
TTCATCCCTACCTTTCTGGTGTACGGGATATGACATAGGTTCCCTGAAAAGCTTGCTGATATTGGATTTCTAGGGTTTTTCAGGACCGACTATTCCTCTGTGCCCTTTGTGGTTCAGCTTTTTCCCTGCGGGTCCAAGTCTAAAAGCTAGGGGGCTTGGTCGAAGGCGCGAGCCATTTCCCGGGCGAGGCGCCTCAGAGTCCCGTCCTTCCTGCCCCCGTATCCCACGGCCTCCGCTTCGTCGGCCAGGGCACCGAGCCTGGACTGCAGTTCGGGCCTCGCGGCGGCGAGTCTCGAAAGCCAGGCCCTGACCGTCTCTCCCGGGGCGGGGGGAAAGCGCCGCTCGGTCCTGCGCAGCAGGGGCTTGAGGGCGAGAATGCCCCTGGGACCGGGCTTGGCGCGGCGGGAGCGTCCGCGGAAGAAGCGGTGGGCCAACCGGAGGGCCAGGATGAGCGCCAGGCCATATCCCAGGAAGAGGGCGGTCCTCCGCTCCGGTCTCCAGTCGGGCAGTCTGGAGGCCTGGGTCTGGATCCAGCCTAGGCCCGCCCTCTGGTCCTCGTCGGAGAAGCGCAGCACATGGCGGTCCCAGCGGAAACGCAGGGTGTCCATCCAGCGCTGGACCGATGCCCAGAGTGACTCCGAGGCGATCCCACCCGGGGGTGCGGAAGGGGTGGGATCCTCTGTGCGCCAAGCCCGCTGCTCAGGATCGAAATACTCCACCCAGCTGTGGGCCTGGTCCTGGGTCACCAACCAGTAGCCACCCTCGTCGATCCAGGGGCCCAGGCGGTAGCCGTTCACCACCCGGGCCGGGACGCCCCGGTGGCGCAGGGCCAGGGCCAGGGCCGAGGCGAAGTACTCGCAGTGGCCGGAGCGGGTCCGCTCCAGGAAATCCCGCAGGGGATTGGCTGCGGCTCCACTGGGATTTTCGAGAGTGTAGGTGTAGGAACGGAGCTCCGAGGCCAGGCGCCGGGAGAGGGCGGGCGGACTCAGCGCCTCCGGTGCGATCCGGCGGCTCCAGGCCAGGGCGGCCTCCGTGCCTTTCCCCGTGAAGGTGAGCCGCGTGAGCCGGGCGCCGCGCAGGGAGACAGGGGGGACTCGAGAGAATTCCGGATATGCGAAGACCATGAGGGGCACGGGGCGACGGGAGGGGCTCTCCCAGCGGAGGCTGCCTCCGGGGCCCCTGCGCAGGGGCATGCCTGGGGGTGGCGTGCACCCGACATAGCCCAGGGTGGGCAGGGGAACGAGGCCGAAGGGGTTCGGGGCCACGAAGAATTCTGCATTCAGGCCGAGTCCGTATCCAACCCGTTGTTCCCAATCCTCGGAACTCCCGATGAAGACGGGGGACTGCGGCGTGTCCGGGAGGGTTTCCCAGCGCTGGCCCTCGAGGCCTTCCAGGGTGATGCCCCGGAGCAGTCCGAAGGCCTCCTCGAAGCGCTGTCGGCGGGCCTCGTTCGGCTTCTCAGCGGGGAGGATCCGGAGGACGAGTTCGCCGTTTCCCGAGATCGGACCCTTGCCGAAGAGTTCCACCCTGTCGCTCAGCCCCGCAGTGCTGCCAGAGAGGCCCGCCATGCCCCAGGGGAAGAAGCGGAGCCCCAGTGTCTGACGGGGTAGGACGATGAAGCAGAGACTTGCCAGAACCATGCAGGCCGCCGTCCAGGGCAGGACCTGCCGGTACGGGGGAGGCTGGGCGAGGCTCCGGCGCAGGGAGGATGATGTCTCCCAGGCCTGGTGCAGGAGCACGAGGCAGGTCCCGGCCGTCCACACCAGGGCCCAGAGGAGGAAATCCAACTCGAAGGTGGCGATAGCCGTCACCAGGAAGAGGAGGAAACCCATCAGCAGCAGTTGGCGGCGCTGGGGGGCCTCCCGGGGCAGGACCAGGCGGACGCCGCAGAGGATGAAGAGGGTGTTCACCGTGATGGGCACCAGGCCGATCCGCAGGAAGATCTGGAGCAGGAGGGCCCCCAGGGCGCCGATTTCCAGGTGCCTGCGATATCGGAGGACACTCCAGCGCCGGGCCTCCACCAGGGCGGCGAGGAGGAGGGGAACGGACATCACGGCGAGTTCCAGAGGCGCGAAGGCTCCGGTGCTGGCGACCGCCCCGAAGGAGATCCAGGGCGGCAGATGATCGATCCAGCGGGTGAGCTTCACGGTCACCCTCTCCAGGCGCTTCCCGGGGTCCAGCTGCCCAGGATGGCGGGGTGGCGGGCCCCGGTGACGCTGGGGAGATTCCCCGGAACCCCCGCGGCGCTGGCCGCGCCCAACAGGGCCCAGCTCATGGCTTCCCGGGCCCCTGCGGGAAAGGTCCGATCCTCATCAATCTGAAAGTCCGGCAGGCGCGAGGCCAATTCCTGGCGCAGTCGGCCGTGTCGAATCCCTCCGCCGGAGATCCAGAGCCTGGACCCTGGCGGCAGGGGGAGGCCCCAGTGCCGCACTTCCCGGGCGCAGGCCTCGGCTGTGAAGGCTGCGAGTGTGGCCAGGCGCCCTTCCAGGGGGAGTCGCTCCAGGTCCGGGGCTTGGGCCTGGAGCCAGGCCGCACCGAAGACCTCCCGGCCCGTGGACTTGGGGGGGGGCAGGGCGAAGTAGGGGTGGGCCAGCCAGCCTGCCAGGAGCCCCTGCGCGACTTCACCCCTGGCGTGGGTGCCCTCGGGGTCGAAGGGGAGATCCAGCCATTGCTGGGCGCCCAGGTCGAGCAGGCTCATGGCCGGGCCCAGATCCCAGGCCTGGACCCGTGTGCCGTCCCAGAGGGTGATATTGGCGATGCCTCCCAGATTGAGGGCGGCCCAGGGGTGGGTCTGGCCGTGGAACCAGAGTTCGGTGAGGGGGACCAGGGGCGCGCCCTGGCCTCCCAGGGCCATGTCCCGGCGCCGCAGATCCCAGACCACGGGGCATTCCAGGGCTTCCGCCAGCAGGTAGGGATCCGCCAGCTGCAGGGTGGCGCCACAGTCGGGCCGATGCTGGACCGTCTGGCCGTGGAGGCTCACGAAATGGGGCTTCAGGCCGAGTTCCCGCACCAGGGCGAGGCCCGCTTGGGCGTGGCATTCGCCCAGGCGCCGCTGCAGGATGCACAGTTCCGAAGGTTTCAAAGTATCGCCGGCCGCGGCCAGCACGCCCCTTCGCAGTTCTTCTGGATAGGGCCGGTGGTGGTGCCCGAGGAAGGCCAGGAAGGGATCGCCTCTCTCGAAGGCCTGGGGATCGATGCGGATCATGGCGGCATCGGTGCCATCGGCGCTGGTGCCGGACATGAGGCCGAGAACGTTCCAGGGGGCGGCGGGAAGGGCGGGGAAGGTCATCCCGCCCATGATAGGGTCTGTTGGCCGATGAATGTCGGCCCTTCAGCCCCCCCATCCCGGGTTCCCGTGGCATGGAGTAAGCTAGTGGCTGTTCCGAGAGGCTTCCATGCAAGCGATGCTCCTCCACTCCAACCTTTCCATGCTGCGTCGCCGGGACGAGAGCGGGGGCGGCGGCATGGGCTGCTTCCTGGTCCTCCTGGGCATCGGGGCGGTGATCTATTTCCTGATGAAGGGGCGCCGGGACAAGGCGGAAGTGCTGGGGGCTTCTAAGCGCCCCATGGAGAGCGGTTCCCTCCAGGCCCACACCTTCGCGAATCCCTATCCCAAGTGCCCGAACTGCGCTGCCGCGGGCAATGGTATGAAGCAGCAGTGGGATGGTCTCCGCAAGGTGACCTGGAGCTGCGGGTACTGCGGGAACACCCAGATCCAGGAACTCAAGGACGAAGAACTGCCTCCCAGTGCCCGCCAGCGCCTGGGACTGGACGGGGGCCAGGCCCTGATGGCCGGCCAGCAGGGCTATCAGCAGGGTGGTGGCGGGATGGGCGGCGTTGGCGGCCTGCTCACCGGCATGATGCTGGGCAACATGCTGGGAGGCGGTCATCACGATCACCGGGACGGCGATGGCTGGGGCGGCGGAAGCGCGGGTTCCGGTGGGGACTCCGGTTCCAGTGGCGGCGACTGGGGCGATGGCGGCAGCAGTTCCGGCGGGGACTGGGGCGACGGTGGCGGCGATTCGGGCGGTGATTCCGGCGGGGGCGACTGGTAGGCCGAAACAGCTCCGGCTATTTCCTGAAGCCCTTGAAGAAGGCCTTGCCCTGCTCCACCAGGGTGGTGAACTGCTCCCCGAGGCTCTGGATCGAAGCCCCGGCGGCCTTCTTGGAGTCCTGCTGGAACACCTTGTGGCCGGGAGCGATTCGTCGCACGGTCTGCCACACCCGGGTTGCCTTGGTGCTGAGACCTACGGACTGGTATAGCTGTGCCAAACGAATGGCAGAATCCACTTCTCGCGGGTTGAGGCGAAGGATGGTCTCCAGGGTCTGGATCAGCTTCCTGACATCCCCCCCGGGGCGGTCCAGGAGCTGGGCGTGCAGCATGTGGAATTCCACCCGCTCCGGTTCCTGTCGAAGGGCGTAGTGGATGAGGCTGGTGGCCCGGTGGAGGTCCTTGGCCTCGAAGGCGGCCTTGGTCTCCGCGAACCAGTCCTCGGGTGTCCGGGCTGCCGGTGGTATTGAATGAAGGGCAGGCGTTTCCGTCACCGGGGGCGGGGCTGCAGGGGGTTCGTGGGGTGCCAGATCGATGGGGCGCTCGGTGTTCCTCAGCGTGGCGAAGGCCTCAGCCAGTTCGCGGAAGCGCTGCTCGGCCACCGCGTGCTCCTTCCCCTGGAATCGGTCCGGGTGCCACTTCTTCGCCAGGCCGTGGTAGGCCTCCTTGATCTCCTCGGCGGAGGCCTTGGGGGAGATCGCGAGGACTTCGTAAGGGTTCATGGATCCGCCGCCTATTCAAAAGGTGAAAGCGCAGGTGTGAAATGTGTCTTACCTGATCGAATTCATCTTAGACCAAGCCGTGTTTCAGCCGATCACCTTCGGGACTCGGAAATAGCCGCGATCCTGTTCCGGGGCGTTGGACAGGGCTTCCGCCTGGCTGAATCCGGGCCTGACTGTGTCTTCGCGCCGCAGGAGCGAGATCCCGGGCCCGTGGAGGGTGGGTTCCACGCCTTCCAGCGACAGGCTGCTGAGGCTCTCGGCGTGGCTGAGCAGCTGGGCCATGTCCCGGCGCAGGGGCTCGATCTCCTCTTCCTGGAGACGGAGGTTCGTGAGCCGGGCGCAGCGCAGCACATCCTCGCGGGTGACTTCCATGGCGGCTCCTAGGAGAGCTTCAGATCGGGATCGGCATTGACCGGCAGCGGGGCCTCCGCCGGGGACAGCAGGGCCCCCGCAGAGGCGATCATGGCGCCATTGTCCGTGCAGAAGCGCGGCTCGGGGATGGCGAGGCGCAGCCCCAATCTGTCGGCCAGGGCCTTGGCCTGGGCGCGCAGTTCGGAATTGCAGGCCACGCCGCCGGAGACGATGAGGCTCCGGGCCCCGGTCTCCCGGGCGAAGTCGGGAATGGGCTTGAGGAGCCATTTGGCGATGGTCTCCTGGAGGATGCGGCAGAGGGCCTGGACCCTGGGGTCCTCGACGCCTGCGCGCTCCAGGCCCGGCTGGGAGGCGATCCGCAGCTTCACGCCCGTCTTGAGTCCCGAGAAGCTCCAGGCGGCCGTCCCGTCCCGGAACTTCGGGGCGGTGAAGGGCTCGCCCGCCGTCAGGGCCCTTCGGGCGCAGAGGTCCACGATGGGGCCGCCGGGATAGCCCAGGTTCAGCATGCGGGCCGTCTTGTCGAAGGCTTCCCCCGCCGCGTCATCCCGTGTCTTCTGGAGCAGTTCGAGATGGGTCCAGTCCGGGGCCCGGTAGAGGTGGGTATGGCCCCCGGAAACCAGCAGGGCCAGGGCAGGGAAGGGCAGATCGGGCACCTGGAACCGGGCGGCATTGAGGTGCCCTAGCAGGTGGTGGACGGGCACCCAGGGAATGCCCTCCTTCCAGGCGATGGCCTTGGCGGCGCTGAAGGTGGTCAGCAGGCAGCCCACCAGGCCGGGGCCCTGGGTGACGGCGATGCGGTCCAGGTCCTGCCAGCCCACTCCGGCCTGGAGAAGGGCTTCCCCGATGACGCCGCGCAGCTGCAGCAGATGCTCCCGCGCCGCCAGCTCCGGCACCACGCCCCCATAGGGGCCGTGGAGCTCGTCCTGGCTCTTGCGCACCATGGATTTAAGGACGGGACCCGCAGGGGTCTCCTCCACCACGGCGGCGGAACAATCATCACAGCTCGATTCGAGGCCCAGGACCAACATGGGTCTAGTCTACTTCAAGCATGACCCGACTCGTCCCCACCCGCATCGAACTGGCGCGCCCCCTGCCGCCACTCACCTACCTTGCCCCCGAAGGCCTCCCCCCGGGCCTCAGGGTGCGCGTGAAGCTGCGGAACGGCAACCTGGTGGGCGTGGTGCTGGGACCCGACGCTGCCCCCCCCCAGGTGAAGCTGCGCCCCATCGAGGCCCTGGTGGATCCCTTCCCGCTCCTCCCCCCGAAGCTGAGAGAGCTCCTGGCCTTCGCCGGGGACTACTACGGCTGCGGCATTCCCCACCTGATGGCCCTCTGCCTGCCCCCAGGGGTCCAGGCGGACTGGGAGACCCTGCTGCCCGATGGACAGCGGCTGTCCCAGCTCCGGGACAACGAGCAGTGGCAGGCTCTGGAGGGTTTGGGGAGGGCCTGGCACGGAGGCGAACTGCCCCTGCCCGGCCTCTTCCACCGGAGATCCCTGCGGGGGGCGGGCATCACGGAGGTGCGGCGGACCCAGGTGCCCCACCCCCTCAAGGTCACACCCACGCAGGCTCGGGTGCTCCAGATGCTGGAAGAGGCCGGAGGCGCGGCCCTGGAGGAGGATGTCCTGCTGGCCGCCAAGGTCGGGGTGTCGGTCCTGGGCACCCTGGAGCGCAGCGGCCTCATCGAGCGGGTCCGGCGCCTGGATCTCCTTTCCCAGAAGCGCGAGGACACCTTCGACAAGCAGGTCACGCTCAACGCCGAGCAACTGCGGGCCGCGGCGGCGGTGGATCTCACGGCCTTCGGGGCTTATCTGCTCTTCGGGGTGACCGGTTCGGGCAAGACGGAGGTCTACCTGGATCTGGCCGAAAAGACCCTGGCGCAAGGTCGGCGTGTGCTCTGGCTCGTGCCCGAGATCGGCCTGACGCCGCGCCTACTGGTCCGGCTGGAGGGGCGTTTCCCGGGGCAGGTGGCCGTGGGCCATGCGGGACTCAATGTAACTGAAAAGCAGGCGGACGTGATGCGGCTGCTCAACAACGAGGCCCCAATCTTCGTGGGGGTCCGCAACGCCGTGCTGGCGCCGCTGCGCCAGATCGGTCTCATCGTGGTCGACGAAGAGCAGGAGTCCTCCTACAAGAGCGAGGAGCACCCGCGGATCAATGCCCGGGATCTGGCCATCAAGCGCGGCCAGCTGGAGAACTGCCCCGTGGTGCTGGGCAGCGCCACGCCCAGCCTGGAGAGCTGGCACGCGGCCCAGAACGGCCGCTACCGGCTCCTCAAGCTGACACAGCGGCCTGTGGGAAGCGCACTCCCCACCGTCAAGGTGGTGGATCTGCGGGAGTGCTACAAGACCGAGCGCAAGAAGGTGGTCTTCTCGCCCCTGCTCTTGAAGGCACTAGGGGAGACCCTGGCCAAGGGCGAGCAGTCCATGCTCCTGCTGAACCGCCGGGGCTTCGAGAACTTCTGGATGTGCCGGGCCTGCGGCAAGCCCCTGGACTGCCCCCACTGCTCCATCAGTCTCACCTACCACAAGGGCTCGTACCGCCTGCGCTGCCACCTCTGCGGATTCGAGGCCGCCCCTCCCGAAGTCTGTCCCTCCTGCGGCGCCGAGCATCTCCGGGGCGTGGGCGAGGGCACGGAGCAGATCGAGGATCAGCTCCAGGCGCTCTTTCCCACGGCCCGCATCCTCCGCCTGGACCGGGACACGACCCAGCGCCGGGGCTCGCTGGAAGCCGGGCTCCTGGCGGCGGAGAACGGCGAAGTGGATATTCTCGTGGGCACCCAGATGCTGGCCAAGGGCCACACCTTCCCCCTGCTCACCCTGGTGGGCATCCTCAACGCCGATCTGGGGCTAAAGGTCTCGGATTTCCGCGCCGCCGAGCGCACCTTCCACCTGCTCACCCAGGTGGCGGGTCGCGCTGGCCGGGCGGAACTCCCCGGGCGTGTCCTGCTTCAGACCTACAGTCCCGACCACCCCGCCATCATCCATTCGGTGGCCCAGAATTTCGAGGCCTTCGCCGCCGAGGAGCTGCCCTACCGCCAGGGCATGGGCTACCCCCCCTTCGCCGTGCTCTCCCTCTACCGCAGCGAGGGGGATACCCCCGAGGACGCTCTGGCGCCCCTCCAGGCCCTCAAGGTCCGGCTCCAGGCCATCCCGGGACTGCGCATGCTCGGCCCCCTGGAGGCCCCCATCCCCAGGGTCAAGGATCGCTACCGCATGCAGTTCATCCTCAAGGCCCTGACCCGGGGGCCCCTGGGGGAGGCCCTGCGCCTGGCGCCCCCTCCCCCCGGAGGGCCCATCTCCCTGGACCGGGACCCACTGAATTTCGGGGTGTGACTATTTTTTAAGCATTCAGACTTAAAAATTCCCTTCCGAACCCTTGGGCCTTGGTACAAGTGTTGATATAACGCTAACAAATATCTGTAATCGACGCTTGGTTTCAGGCCCATTCTTTCTCATCGAGGTACGCCATGCCCTTCCCCTTTCGAAAAGCCAGAGGGTTTTCGCTGATAGAAATGCTTGTCGTGCTTGCGATTATTGGCGTATTGTCCCTCGTCGGCGTCATTATGATCGGCAACCGACAGGCAGGTGCCGTGCGTTCCCTGATGGACGAGATCGAGGGTTCCCTCTCGAACGCTCATAAGGCCTCGGTCGCTACGGGGCGGGACGTGGCCATTGTCAGCTGGGGGACTTGGGCGGCGGCCAATCCCCTGATCCTGGCCCAGGGGGATGCTGCCCTTTCGGACGTAGAGATCCAGGATACGGCGAATGGATTGCTCGTCGGCACTCAGCCGCCCGCCACTCTTGTCAATGGCCAGACCGTGGCGGTGCCCTTCCGTTTCATACCCACGGATAGGGCCCACGCGAGGGCTCGCCTTGCGGTGATGGGGACGGGCGAATGGAATCAAGCGAGACAACCCATGGCTTCGGGTGCTCTGAACCAGGACATCACGACCGTGACTCCGTTCAAGGCTGGGGAGTCCATGGCGGGCCTTTCTGCAGATGTGAACAGCTTTTTTAGAACGGCGCTCAATCGAGCCGTGATAAGTGGCAGCAACAAACGTTTCAATACCTCCTTTTGTGTCAGGATCGTGGGCACAACTTCCAACGGCGTTGTTCTTCCGGGAAGTCCGATGGGATTGATCATCGTGCTCGGCAACGGTGCCTCGATTTACAAGTTCTACAACCCTGGCATCCAGGATGGGAATGGCCAATGGCGGAGGATCTGATGCATATTCGCAAGGGCAAAGGCGCCCAGGCGGGCTTCAGCATGGTCGAGATGCTGATGACGGCCTTCATCCTGGCAGTGGGCATTCTCGGCCTCACCATGCTCCAGACCATGTCCTTGAAGGCTTCCCGAGGAAGCAGGAGCCTGACG
>JAYSNJ010000022.1:0-24140 GCA_043723905.1 Holophagaceae bacterium | reverse complement strand
CCGCGGATGGCAAATCCGGGATCGTAGGGAATGTTCAGCAGCTGCCTGTCGTACCCGTGCTCCTTCACCAGCAGCTGGCTCGCCTTGAGGAAGGCCAGCTCATCGATCTCCGGCGAACGATAGTGGCTCAGTGTGTAGTCCATATCGAAGCCCACGGCCTTCACATCCCGGAAATGGATATCCCGGAGCGCGAAGATCGTGCGGGCATGGGGGAGGTGGGTCTCGTCTTCGAGTCCCCGGAAGTGGGGCACGGGGAGCAGGGCTGGAACGACATTCTTGATGGGCATTCAGGATCCTCGGATGGGCAATTCCCAATCAGCATACGCTGAGGGTCAGAAACACCGAATCGAGCGTTCGCGACAGAAAAGAAGAACCACGGAGAGTACAGAGAAGAGAACAAAGAGAACTGAACCTCACGACTCATGTTTCTTCTCCGTGGCCTCCTTCTCTTTTCTCCGTGCCCTCTGTGGTTCCGCTTTTCGTTCCAGAATCCGAAACACAGCTCCAGGTTCAGGCGGGTTCTTCCGCACCGATGCCATGGGTGATGCTCTGGTGGCCGAAGCTTTCCCAGGCCAGCACTCGGAAGGCCTCGCCGTGTCCCCAGTTCTTGTCCCCATCCTTCCAGAGCTTGTAGTGGATGAGTTCGTGTTCGAGGATCCGCCGCGTCACGGCCTCGGGATCGCGGCAGAGGCAGCCGCAGACTTGCACGGGCCATTCGCGATCCCGGCGCCGCAGGAGGGGGATGGAGAGGCGGATCTCCGGATGCCAGATGCCCCGACCATCCTTCTCGATCACGAAGAGCCCCGCGCAGCGCGCCATGCGGGAGGACCAGACGATGGGGAGGGGAGGCAGGGCCCAGCCCGCACCCTGGAGGATCCGCCCCGCGAGGTGGCGCAGGGTCGTCACGGCCTTGGGGCCTGGTTGCGGAGGCTGGCGAGCACCTGCTCTGCGGCCTGACGGGTGGGGGCATCGAGGCCCATGTAGCGGAAGTGGGCCAGGTGGAAGGGGCCGGTCCCGCCCAGTTCCAGGATTCCTTCCGAGGAACCCGGCAGTTCGGATTCGGGTGGGTCGATGCGCCGGGTTCGGGCACCGCCAACAAGGGTGTTGTAGGCCTGTTTGGCATAGGGCTGCATGCGCTCCATGCTGGGGAAGCGCAGTTCCATCCCGAAGTGGATGGCCAGGATGCAGCGCTCTTGGCCGGCTCGGGTTTCGCTCAGGAAGATCTCCAGGGAGTCATCGCCCAGGGGCCGTGTGACCACCGTCCATTCGGGTGGATGGTCCAAGTCCAGTCGGCCCTGGCTGAAGTGGATCCAGCCCGTCGGGACGAGCGCCAGGGGCCTCCTGCCCTCCGGGACTCCACAGGCCAGGAGGAGGACCATGGGGAAGACCCGGGACATCCGCAGCAGGTTCGGGACCGGGAAAGCCATCTAGTGAGCTATTCGAATTCCGGGCCGGCAATCCGCGTGGTCTCGACCTTCACGATCTCGCCATCGAGGACCATGGTGCTGGTGGAACTGGCCTGGCTCATGGAGAGGGTGCGCAGAGCGGCCATGGGGGCCTGCAGTTCCGCAGGCACGCTTTCGAAAAACATCACGCCGGCCCGGTACTGCTGGGGCTTTTCAGGCTGGATGCGCAGCTCGCGGAGCTGCTTGGCGTCCACCGCGTTGGGGGCATCGGTCATGAGGCAGCGGGCCTGGGCGGTCTTGGGGAAGGCGATGACCTCGCGAATGTTGTCCACGCCGGCCAGCAGCATCACGAGGCGGTCCAGGCCCAGGGCCAGGCCGCCGTGGGGGGGGGCGCCGTAGCCGAGGGCGTCCAGCAGGAAGCCGAACTTCTCCCGGGCCTCCGTCTCGCCGATGCCGATGGCTCGGAACATCCGGCTCTGGGTCTCGGCATCGTGGATGCGGATGGAACCGCCACCCACCTCGAAGCCGTTGAGCACCAGATCGTAGGCCACCGCCCGGCAGGCGCCGGGGTTGGACTCCAGCAGAACTGTATCGTCGGGATGGGGACTGGTGAAGGGGTGGTGGCAGGCCACGAAGCGCTGGTTCTCCTCGTTCCATTCGAAGAGCGGGAAATCCACTACCCACAAAAACGCAAAGCGGGATTCATCGAGTTGCCCCAGGGCCTTGGCCAGGCGCAATCGCAGCTCACCCAGCACCTTGGAGGTCTGATCGTCCGTGCCCACGGCGAAGATGGCCAGGCCTTCGCCCTCGGGGCTGGCGCCCAGGGCGGCCTTCAGGGCGGCCTCCTGGGGGGCGTCCACGAACTTCTTGAAGCTGGAGGCGAAGCCCTCTTTGCCCCACTTGGCGTAGGGCAGGCCTCCCCCGCCCAGATGCTTGGCCACGTCTTGGAGGGCGTCCAGCTGCTTGCGGCTGTAGCCGCCCGCCACTTCGCCCGGGAAGAAGAGGGCGCGCACTCGGC
This sequence comes from Holophagaceae bacterium, assembly GCA_043723905.1. GTDB lineage: Bacteria > Acidobacteriota > Holophagae > Holophagales > Holophagaceae > JAYREN01. Next base: position 21,716 of record JAYSNJ010000022.1, on the reverse strand, counting down.
GCTGGCCCCGGCTGTCGGCGGCGGCCCGGAAGAGATTGAATTCGCTCTCGGCGAAGAGGGCCGTCAGGTCCTGAATGCGCGTGGCACAGCGAAGATCGGGCTTATCCGAGCCGTACCACTCCATGGCGTCCTTGTAGGCTAGGCGCGGGAAGGGGGCCGTGGCCGTCTGGCCCACCAGGGGGAGCACCTCCAGCATCAGCCCCTCGATCATGGTCTGGACGTCCACCGCGCGGACGAAGCTCATCTCCACGTCGATCTGGGTGAATTCCGGCTGGCGGTCGGCCCGCAGATCCTCGTCCCGGAAGCAGCGGCAGATCTGGATGTAGCGCTCGAAACCGGAAACCTGGAGGAGCTGCTTGTAGAGCTGGGGACTCTGGGGAAGGGCGAAGAAATCGCCCGGATGCACGCGGCTGGGCACCAGGTAGTCCCGGGCCCCCTCCGGCGTGGAACGGCCCAGGATAGGCGTCTCGAAGTCGATGAAATCGTGCTTGCGGAAATAGTTGCGAGTGATGTTGGTGACTTCCGAACGCAGCAGGAGGTTGCGCTGCAGCTTCTCGCGGCGCAAATCCAGGAAGCGGTACTTGAGGCGCAGATCCTCGTTGGCCTCGTTGCCCGAGTCCTCCACGGGGATGGGGGGCGTCGCGGCGGTATTGAGGATCTTGAGATCCAGGATGCGCACTTCCACATCGCCCGTGGCCATGGCAGGGTTCTTGGCCTCGCGCTCGGCCACCGTCCCCTCCACCCCCAGCACGAACTCACCGCGCACGGCCTTCAGCCGGGCCAGGAGTTCCTTGGAAGCCGTCTCCTCGTTGGCCACCAGCTGGACGACCCCCCAGCGGTCCCGGAGATCAATGAAGATGAGGGAGCCCAGGTTGCGCACCTTGCGGCACCACCCCAGGAGGCACACCGTCTGCCCCGCGTGGGACAGGCGCAGTTCGCCATTCTTGTGCGTTCGTTGGAAGTCGCCGAGCCGATCGAGTCTCATAGACTTTCAGGATCGCAGCCCGGGCCTGTCCCCTCAAGGGCGCAGGTGCGCGAAGGGCCGATGGCGGCTGGGCTCAGGTGCTCGAATACAGCGTGAATCGAGTCCCTGAAAGTAAATACTCTCCCGACTTCACAAACGTCTCCTGCCGTTCAATTATGTTCCCGTGTCTGGGATTGTTGTAGATGAATAGGACTTTGCGGGGATGTATCTTGAGTGATGTAATGATATTGTCTATCACGCGGGCTAGAACGATCTCATCAAACGGATTGAATAAGAAAAATACATTTTCATCATTATTAATTTTATAATCAGCAGCATCTGATTCTATTATCTTTATTTTCTTGCGAATTGTTTTTTTGTTATTGTAGTGATCGCAATTGCATCTTGCGATTGTGCACAGCTCGGGCGCGAATTCAACGCCGCGGACTTCCCTGAAATTATAATTCGAAACAATCAGTAGCACCTTGCCTTTCCCGCAGCCAAAATCTACAAACACGCTGTCTTGAGGAATCATGGGCGCGATCTTCTCGAGAAGCTGTTTCAGCGGCTTCTCTCGCGTGGCTTGATATCCATAACCCCTTTTCTTGTTCTCGCTTTCAATAGTCAATGATTCCAGCTGGGATACCCTGGCCGTGTTGATGCCGTGCCGGAGATCGAACGCGTGGTCGACGAACATGCTGTGCATCCTGGACATGGTCTTGAACAACCCGTCCTGAACGAGTGAATTCTTCAGTTTTTGGAAAGGTGTCCGGTCTGACATGGGCCAAGTCCCATTGAGCGGATGAACGGAGCCAAGGGCGAAATGCTGACGGGAGGACCAGGAAGAGCGGGCTCCCGCCTCCCCTTGAGGGAGGCCTGCTCAGCCCTTGACGCGCCCTGGACCTCGGCCCGTGGCAGCCTCGAAGAGGGTCTCCCAGGTCACGAACCGGGGATTGGGCTTCCAGTCTTGCTCCCACGGGGCCTTGTCGAAGGTCTCGGCCAGCTCCTGGGGGCTTTGGGCCGGGTTGGCTCGGACATGGGCCTGGACAGCCCTCAGGAAATCCCGGTAGCGGAGCAGTTCCTTCCTGCCGCAGAGGGGACCGTGGCCGGGAATGATCCTCGCGGCCTCCGGGAGCCAATCCGCCACCGTGCCGACCTGGGCCACCAGGCCGTCGAAGCTGCCGCCGCCTTCGCCATCGATGAAGGGCAGCATGCCCAGGAAGAAGGTGTCGCCCATGTGGAGGACCAGTGCGGAAGGCACACCCACGAGGACATCGCCGTCCGTGTGGCCGGGGCCGTAGTGGACGAGGTGGATAGCCGTGCCGCCCAGGCGGATCTCCAGGCGGGCCTTGGCGGCGGGATTCTCCTCCCCCAGGACCAGTTCTGGCAGTCCACCCCGCTTGGCGGGTTCCAGCTTGGCCTGTCCCGTCTCCATCCGCGCCCGGACATTGGCGTGGGCCACGATGGCCGTCACCTGCTTTTCCAGCACGGCGTTGCCGCCCACATGATCGCCGTGGAAATGGGTGTTGACGAGGTATTTGATGGGCTTGTCGGTGATGGATTTCACCACTGCCAGAAGCCCTGGCGCCAGCTTCTCGAACTGGTCATCGATGAGGACCGCGTGGCTCGAAGTGACGATGAGGCCGATGTTGCCACCCGGGCCGAAGATGCAATAGACGTTCTCGGCCACCTTCTCAACCCGATGGGCACTCACGGCATCCGTTCCGGCGGGCGCGCGGTGCTGGGCGTGGGCGCCCAGGGGCAGGACCGTGAGGGCCAGGATCAGCCGGGCAGCAGGAGCGAGGCGCATGGTACCTCCGGGCGAGTCGATTGAGGATCTCATCCTCCTCCGACTTGGCTTTGGGGTCCAATTCAAGGTTCTTCACCGATTGCGGTTAACTTGGCTGGGATTGTTCGGTAGCCTCATTGCTTGAGAGGGGACCTGCGGTTCGGTGCCGCGCCTGTCCCTGACGGGGTTTCATGGGGCCTTCCATCCGGTCATGGTTTGCAATCCTCTGCCTGGCGCTGATCGCATCGGTGGGGTCCCCCGCCATAGCGTCGAAGGATGTGCCTGTTCCCCCAGGCCGCATTCCCTTTCAGAGCTACGGAGCACCCCAGGGTCTGGAGAATCTGGCCGTCTGGTGCGTGGAGCAGGATGCCGAGGGCTTCCTCTGGGTGGGGACGGAGGATGGGCTTTTCCGTTATGACGGCCAGAGGTTCCAGGCCTTCCGGCAGGAATCGGGCCTGCAGAACACCTGGGTGCGCACCCTCTGTACGGCGGTTTCCGGGCGCCTCTGGATCGGCACCACCCGAGGCCTGGCCCTCCGCGAAAAGGGGCGGATCCGCCTCCTGGGGGAAGCGGAAGGCCTTCCTCAGGCTGAAATTTTCGCGCTCGCCCCCGATGCGGAGGGACGACTCTGGGTCGCCACCGACCGGGGACTCTTCCGGGAGCGGAGGGGGCAGGGAGGATTCGAGGCTGTCCCTGGATGGCCGGGAAATGCCCTGGCCCGCAGTCTCTGGATGGATGGCAGGACAGTGTATGTCACCAGCCAGGCTCGGCTCCTGCGGTACGATCTCGGGGACCTGAAGGTTCCCCTGGAGGTTGCAGGCCCCTGGCAGGAGCGGCTGGATGCCGTGGTGAAGGATGGTCAGGGGCGCCTCTGGGTGCGATCCCGGAGCGGTCTGTGGATGCGTTCGGGGCCCGATGCGGCCTTCCAGGATCTGAGCCGACGCGTGGGGCCAGCGACCTTCGATGGCTGCCTAAGGGTCACCGCCCGGGGGGCCTTGTTGATCCCCGAGGTGGACGGGCTCATGCGGGTTCGCGGGGAGATCTGGGAGCTCATCGGCGAAGCCCAGGGGATGCCCACTTCGTACGTCAATCGGGCCATGGAGGATCGGGAAGGCTGCCTGTGGGTAGGCGGCCAGGGCCTGCACCGGAACCTCAGCCGCGAGGTCTGGCGGCAGTACACCAACCAGAACGGCATTTCGGGTGGCGTGGTGTGGTCCCTCATCCAGGATTCCCAGGGGCACATGTGGGCGGGCACCATCAACGGCATCTGCGAGGCTCGGGACGGCAAGTGGAGTCCCGTTCCGGGAACCCGCGATCAGGCCTTCCTGGCCCTGGCCCTGGCCCCGGATGGCGCCCTCTGGATGGGGGGGGCTCCGGCCCGACTCCGGCGCTGGGTCCCGGGAACATCGCAATGGCTGGAGTTGCCCAAGCCCGAGTCGACCATCACCAGTCTGGCTTTCGATCCCCAAGGGGTCCTCTGGGTGGCCACCCGCCGCCAGGGGCTCTTCCGGGTGGTGAAACGGGACAGTTCCTATGCCGTCGAGGCCTTCCCCCTGCCGGGAGCCCTGCCCGAAGAGCGGGTGCTGAACCTGTCGACAGGCAAGGGTGGCCGCCTTTGGCTGACCAGCACCAACGGTCTCCTGGCGCTGGAGGGCGGGCAGTGGCACCGGATTGGAACCGAGCATGGCCTGAAGAAGGCCAGCCTGCTCGCGATGCACGAGCGGCCCAACGGCGACATCTGGGTCAGCTACCAGGATCTGCAGGGTCTGAGCCGCTATTCCTATGAGGCAGGCCGCCTCGTCCTGAAGGAACACCTGGACCAGACCCGGGGATTCCTGGCCCGGAAGGCCTACTTCGTGGGGGAGGATGCCCTCGGGCGCCTCTGGGTGGGCACTTCCCAGGGAGCGTCTCTCTTCGACGGCAGCCGGTTCCACTACTTCGGCGTGGCGGATGGTCTTCCCGGGGAGGACTGCAACGGCACGGCCTTCCTGGCGGAACCCGGGGGGAATGTGTGGGTGGGGACGCTGGGCGGACTGGCCCGGTTCCACCAGGGATTGTTCGAGGGGTCCCCGAAGCCGCCCCCCTCCTTCGTGCTCTCGGCGGAGTTCGGGGACCAGCGACTGGCCTCCCCCTTTCCGGATCGCCCGAAGATCCACAAGCACGATGCGAATATCGAGTTCCGCTTCACGGGACTCACCTATCTTCACGAGACGCGGGTGCTGCACCAGATCCGCCTCCTGGGGCTGGAGGATGCCTGGAGGAACACCGATATCCGCCGGGCTCGGTACACCAACCTCGGCCCGGGCACCTATCGTTTCGAGGTGCGGGCGGGTTTCGGGGATGGCACCTGGGGTCCCGTGGCCGGGTTCTCCTTCGAAGTGCTGCCGGCCTGGTACCAGACCTGGTGGTGCCGCACCCTGGCCCTGCTCGGCCTGCTGGGCCTTGCCGCCGGGATCCTGAAGGCGCGAATGAAGGCCCTCGAGGCGCGGAACCGGGAGCTGGAAGGACTGGTCGAGGTTCGCACCCATGCCCTCGCGGAGGCCAACGAGATCCTGAAACAGCTCACCGTGACCGATCCTCTCACGGGCCTCAAGAACCGCCGCTTCCTCGACCTGACCATCCAGGACGATCTCGCGACCGTCCACCGGGACTACCAGAACCTGCACCGGGGGCGGGGCAACCGCATGCCCATCAATGTAGACATGGTCTTCCTGATGGTGGACCTGGACCACTTCAAGCTGGTGAACGACACCTACGGCCATGCCGCCGGCGATCTCATGCTCCAGCAGGTGCGGGATCGCCTCCTGGAGGCCGTGCGCGATACCGATACGGTGGTCCGCTGGGGGGGCGAGGAGTTCCTGGTGGTGACCAGGCACACGGACCGCTCCCAGGGCAACTTCATCGCCTCGCGAATCCTCGACCTCATCCGCTCCCGCCCCTTCGATCTGGGCCACGGCGTGACGATCCAGAAGACCTGCTCGCTGGGCTTCTGTGCCTACCCGCTAGCGCCGGAACATCCCGATGCCCTCGACTGGCAGCGGGTGGTGGAGGTTGCGGACCGCTGCCTCTACGCCGCGAAACTGAGCGGACGGGACGGCTGGGTCGGCATCCACGGTGAATGCATCGAGCCGGGCTCGGTGATCGAGTTCCTGAATTCCCCTGAGACGAGGCCTCCTGAGCACTGCACCGTGATCACCAGCTTCGAGGATGTGACCCAGCTCCGCTGGCGCTGAACCTGGATCATGCAATGGCCCGGGGCTTCCTCCGCATCCGAGCCCACAGGAGCTGAAGCCGGTCCATGTAGAGGTAGATCACCGGGGTCGTGTAGAGCGTCAGGAGCTGGCTGAGGAGCAGTCCACCCACGATGGCGATACCCAGGGGACGGCGCAGTTCGGAACCGGTGCCCATGCCGATGGCCAGGGGCAGCCCCCCCAGCATGGCGGCCATCGTGGTCATGGTGATGGGGCGGAAGCGCAGCAGGCAGGCCTGGAAGATGGCCTCCTCCGGCGTGACGCCTTCGCGGCGCTCCACTTCGATGGCGAAGTCGATCATGAGGATGGCGTTCTTCTTCACGATGCCGATGAGGAGGATGATGCCGATGAAGGCGATGACGCTCAGCTCTGTCTGGCAGGCCAGCAGGGCCAGCAGGGCTCCCACACCCGCCGAGGGCAGCGTGGAGATGATCGTGAGCGGGTGGATCAGGCTTTCGTAGAGCACGCCCAGGACGATGTAGACCGCCAGGATCGCGGCCAGGATGAGCAGCGGCTGGTTGGCCAGGGAGGCCCTGAAGACCTGGGCCGTGCCCATGTTCGTTCCGCGGATGCTCCCCGGCAGGCTCAGCTCGTAGAGCGCCTTGTCAATGGCTCCCACCGCATCCCCCAGAGCCGTGCCCGATGGGAGGTTGTAGGAGAGGGTCACCGAGGGCAGCTGGCCCTGGTGGTTCACCGAGAGGGCGGTGGTGTTGCGCTGGAAGGAGGCGAACGCGCTGAGGGGCACGAGCCTCCCCTGGGTGGAGCGGACATAGATGTGTTGAAGGCCCTCGGGCGTCTGCCAGAACTGGGGATCCACCGTGAGGACCACATGGTACTGGTTCAACGCCGTATAGAGCGTGGAGACGAAGCGCTGACCGAAGGCGTCGTACAGGGTGTTGTCGATGGCTTGGGTGCTGACGCCCAGCCGAGCCGCCGTGGCCCGGTCGATGACGAGGGAGGCCTCGAGTCCACGGTTCTGCAGATCGGTATTCACGTCGGTCAACTGTGGCAGGGTCTGGAATTTTCGCAGCACTCGCGGCGCCCATTCGAACAGCTCCTGGGCGTCATCGCCCTGGAGGGTGTACTGGAACTGAGCCCGGCTGCCCCGGCCCCCGATCCGCAGATCCTGGGCCGGCTGGAGCAGGAGGGTCGCGCCCGGGATGTGGGCGGTCTTGCCGCGCAGGCGAGCGATGACCTGGTCCGCCGTCAGGTCCCGCTGATCGTTGGGCTTCAGGGAGGCGAACATGCGTCCCGTGTTGCCGCCGCCGACGAAGGCTGTCACGTTCTCCACGGCGGGATCCTGCTGGACGATGGCCACGAACTGGGTCATCAGCCGCTCCAGACCCTGGAAGGAGATGTCCTGGGCGGCCTGGATGGAGCCGTTGATGCGCCCCGTGTCCTGCTGGGGGAAGAACCCCTTGGGGATGAAGACGTAGAGGGTCACCGTCGTCGCCACGGTGGCGAAGAAGACCATGAGGGTCGCGAAGGCGTGGCGCAGGACCCACCGAAGGGAGCTCCCGTAGTGGCGCAGGATCCACTGGAAGACCCGCTCGCTGGCTTCGAACAGGCGTCCGTGCTTCTCCTCGCGCTGGGGCCGAAGCAGCCGGGAGCACATCATGGGCGTGGTGGTCAGGGAGAGGACCATCGACACGGCAATGGCGACCGAAAGCGTGACGGCGAACTCCCGGAAGAGCCGTCCCACGATGCCCCCCATGAGGAGGATCGGGATGAAGACGGCGATGAGGGAAATGCTCATGGAGATGACGGTGAAACCGATCTCCTTGGCGCCGTGAAGGGCGGCCTCCATGGGCTCCATGCCCCGCTCGATGTGCCGCGTGATGTTTTCCTCCACCACGATGGCATCGTCCACCACGAAGCCCGTGGCCACGGTGAGCGCCATCAGCGAGAGGTTGTCGATGGTGTAGCCCAGGAGGTACATCGCGCCGAAGGTGCCGATGAGGGAGATCGGGACCGCGACACTCGGGATCAGTGTGGAACGCCAGCTTCGCAGGAAGAGGAAGACCACCAGGATCACCAGGGAGATGGAGATCATCAGGGCCAATTGCACGTCCTTCACGGAGGCGCGGATGGTCCGGGTGGCGTCGATGATCACCTGCATGGAGATGGTCGGTGGGAGAGAGGTCTGGAGCTCCGGCAGGATGGCCCGGACCCGATCCACCGTCTGGATGATGTTGGCGTCGGGCTGCCTGAACACGGCCACCATGATGGCCGGCGTGCCATTGGTGAGGCCGGCGTTGCGGACGTTCTCCACGGAATCCGAGACCTTGGCCACATCGCCGAGTCTGAGGGCGGCGCCGCTCTTGTAGGAGACGATGAGGTCCCGGTACTCGGCGGCCTTCATCATCTGGTCGGTGGTACTGAGGGACCAAGTGGTGGTGGCATTGGCGAGATCGCCCTTGGGGCGGTTGAGGTTGGCCGAGGCCAGCACGAACCGGACGTCCTCGAGGCCGAGCCCCCGGCTGTTCAGGGCGATGGGATTGACCTCCACGCGCACTGCGGGAAGGGCGCCGCCCCAGACGGAGACCTGTCCCACTCCCCGGACCTGGGAGAGCTTCTGCTGGAGCAGCGTGGAGGCGAGATCGTACATCTTCTCCCGGGGCACGAGCCTGGAGGTGAGGGCCATGAGGAGGATGGGCGAATCGGCAGGATTCACCTTGCGATAGGACGGATTGTTCGGCAGGTTGCCCGGAAGATCGCCCCGGGCGGCGTTGATGGCCGCCTGGACATCGCGCCCAGCGGCATCGATGTTCCGGTTGAGATCGAACTGGAGGGTGATATTCGTGGACCCCAGGGAGCTGCTCGAGGTCATCTCCGTCACGCTGGCGATGCGTCCGAACTGGCGCTCCAGGGGGGTTGCGACCGATGAGGCCATCGTCTCGGGGCTCGCGCCGGGCAGGCCCGCGTTGACTTGGATGGTGGGAAATTCCACCTGGGGCAGGGGTGAAACGGGCAGGAACTGGTAGGCGATGGCCCCCAGGAGGGCCAGCGCCACCGTCAGCAGCGTCGTGGCCACGGGTCGGCGGATGAACGGTGCGGAAATGCTCACGCGGCACTTCCTGTGCCGCGCCCTCCCGACCGCCGGGTGACGGAGCACGGTCCGGTGGAGCGTGCGGAGTCGGGACCCGGCGAGGAGGGAATCACGGTGGCCCTCCATCTATCGGGCGCAGTGCGCCCTCCCGCTCGCCGAGGCTCGCGGAGATGGAGCCTCTGCTCCTGCTGCGGGCTCATTGCTCAGCCTGTTTGACGCCGCGCAAGCGGCGCGAAAGCCGGTCGAAGGCGAGGTAGATGACGGGCGTCGTGTAGAGGGTCAGCACCTGGCTGAAGATCAGTCCGCCCACGATGGCGATGCCCAGGGGGCGCCGGAGCTCGGAGCCCACACCCGTGCCCAGAGCGAGGGGGATACCACCCAGGAGGGCCGCCAGGGTGGTCATGATGATGGGGCGGAAGCGCAGGAGCGCGGCCTGGTAGATCGCCTGGGGCGGGGCTTGGCCCTCCTTGCGTTCCGCCTCCAGGGCGAAATCGATCATCATGATGGCGTTCTTTTCCACGATGCCGATGAGCAGGATGATGCCGATCAGAGCAATGACGCTGAAATCCGTGCGGCAGAGCATCAGCGCCAGGAGTGCGCCCACCCCCGCCGAGGGCAGGGTGGAGAGGATGGTGATGGGGTGGATGTAGCTCTCGTAGAGCACCCCAAGCAGGATGTACACCGTCATGATCGCTGCGAGGATGAGCCATGGCGTATTGGCCAGGGAGGCTCCGAAGGCCTGGGCGGTGCCCTGGAAGCCGGCCTTGATGCTGGGGGGGAGTTCGATCTCCCGCTGGATCCGCTCGATGGCCTTCACGGCGTCCCCCAGCGAGACGTTCTGGGGGAGATTGAAGGAGACCGTGGCGGCCGGGAACTGGCCCTGGTGGTTGATCGCGAGGGGCGTGTTCAGGATCTCCATGCGCGTGAAGGCGCTGAGGGGCACGGAACCCCCGGAGGCGGAGCGCACGAAGACGTTCTGCAGGTCCTCGGGCCGGCGGTGAAGGCCCGGCGTGGCCTCCAGCACCACGTGGTACTGGTTCAACTGGGTGAACATCGTGGAGATCTGGCGCTGGCCGAAGGCGTCGTAGAGGGCGTCGTCCAGCATCTGGGGGGTGATCCCCAGGCGGGCGGCGGTGGCGCGGTCCAGGATCAGCTGCACCTGGAGTCCAGAATTCTGCTGATCGCTGGCCACGTCCCGCAACTCGGGGAGGTCCTGGAGCCGGGCCACGAAGCGGGGCACCCACTCGTTGAGTTCCCTGGCGTCGGCGTCCTCCAGGGAATACTGGTACTGCGTGCGGCTCACGCGATCCTCCACCGTGAGGTCCTGCACAGGCTGCATGAAGAGCTGGATGTTGCTTACTTTCGCGATCTCGGGTCGCAGGCGCCGGATGATTTCCGTGGCACTGAGGCGGCGCTCTTCCAGCGGCTTGAGGTTGATCTGGATGCGGCCACTGTTGAGCGTGGTATTGGTGCCATCGACCCCGATGAAAGACGACAGGCTCGCCACGGCGGGATCCTGGAGGATGACCTTGGCCAGGGCCTGCTGTCGCTCGGCCATGGCGGCGAAGGAGACGGTCTGGGGCGCTTCCGAGATGCCCAGGATCACCCCCGTGTCCTGCACGGGGAAGAAACCCTTGGCGATGACCAGGTAGAGCAGCACGGTGGAGGCCAGGGTGGCCACGGCCACCACCAGGGTGGCCTTCTGGCGTTCCAGCACCCAGGTCAGCGTGCGTCCGTAGAAGGCGATGATGTCCTGGAAGACCTTCTCGGAGGCCTGGTAGAAGCGGCCCTGCTCGCTGGCTTTCTTGTGCCTGAGGAGCTTGGCGCACATCATCGGCGTCAGTGTGAGGGAAACGACAGCGGAGACCAGAATCGTCACGCTGAGTGTGACGGCGAATTCCCGGAAGAGGCGGCCCACGATATCGCCCATGAACAGAAGGGGGATGAGCACCGCGATGAGGGAAACCGTGAGCGAAAGGATGGTGAAGCCGATCTGCCCTGCGCCCTTCAGGGCCGCCTGGAGCGGCGGCTCGCCCTCCTCGATATAGCGCATGATGTTCTCGATCATCACGATGGCATCGTCCACGACGAAGCCCGTGGAGATGGTGAGCGCCATGAGCGTCAGGTTGTTCAGGCTGTAGCCCAGCAGGTACATGACCCCGAAGGTGCCGACGATGGAGAGCGGGACGGCCACGCTGGGGATGATGGTGGCCGCCAGGGTGCGCAGGAAGAGGAAGATCACCATCACCACCAGGCCGATGGTGAGCATCAGGGTGAACTCCACATCCTCCACCGAGGCCCGGATCGTGGACGTGCGGTCCGTGAGGATGGACAGCTCGACGGAGGAGGGCAGGGAGGCGCGGAGCTGGGGCAGCAGGTCCTTCACCCGGTCCACGACGGCGATGATATTGGCCCCAGGCTGGCGCTGGATGTTGAGGATCACAGCCGGTGTCGAATTCATCCAGGCCGCCTGCTTGGTGTTCTCCACATCGTCGACGACCGTGGCCACGGCCGAGAGGGTGATGGGGGCCCCGTTCTTGTAGGCGATGATCAGCGGCCTGTACTGCTCGCTGGAGAGGAGCTGGTCGTTGACCCCGATGGCATAGGCCTGCCGGGTGCCGTCGAAGCTGCCCTTGGCCTGGTTCACGTTGGCCTGGGCGATGGCCGTGCGGATATCGGCCATGGTGAGGCCATAGGAAGAGAGGGCGGTGGGATTGGCCTGGATGCGCACGGCAGGCTTCTGCCCGCCGCTGATGCTCACGAGGCCGACCCCGGGGAGCTGACTGATCTTCTGGGCCAGGCGCGTGTCGGCGAAATCCTCCACCTTCGAGAGGGGCAGCGATTTCGAGGTGAGGGCGAGGGTGAGGATGGGGGCGTCGGCGGGGTTGGTCTTGCTGTAGATCGGCGGATTGGGCAGATCCCGGGGCAGATAGGTGCCCGCCGCGTTCACCGCCGCCTGCACCTGCTGTTCGGCCACATCGATGTTGAGGTCCAGCACGAACTGCAGGGTGATGATGGAGCTGCCGCCGGAACTGGCTGACGACATGCGGTTGAGGCCCGGCAGCTGGCCGAACTGACGCTCCAGGGGTGCCGTGATGGCCGAGGCCATGACCTCTGGGCTCGCCCCCGGGTAGAAGGTGACGACCTGGATGGTGGGATAGTCCACCTGAGGCAGGGCGGAGACGGGCAGCTGGCGGAAGGCGATGGCCCCCACCAGCAGGAGCCCCGCCATCAGGAGGGAGGTTGCGATCGGCCGCAGGATGAAGGGGCGGGATAAATTCACAGCGCACATCCTCCCGACCGCCGGGTGACAGCGCACGGTCCGGTGGACCGTGCGCCGTCGGGACCCGGCGAGGAGGGAATCACATGCAGCCTCCGCTCCTGCTCCGGATTCACGATGCACCTCCTGTGCATCGCCCCTTCGGGGCCGTGCTGCGCACGGTGGCCCTCCGCTCCTGCTCCGGGCTCACGATTCTCCTGCGGCTCATGGCTTGGCCTTCTTCGGACCCTCCGCCTTGGGAAGGACCACCTTGGCGCCGGGGCGGAGTTTCTCAAGGCCATCGGTGGCCACGAGTTCCCCGGGGGCGATGCCGCTTCGAATGGACGAGAAATCCCCGTCGGTGGCCTGGATCTCGAGCAGGCGCATCTCGACGGTATTGTCAGCCTTGATCACGTAGGCGAAGGCCCCCTGGGGGCTCTGCTGGATGGCGGCGGTGGGGATGATCGTCACCCCTTCCAGCGTGTCCACCAGCAGTCGTGCATTGACGAACTGATTGGGAAAGAGGGCGGTGTCGTCGTTGGGGAAGAGGGCCTTGACACGAATGGTGCCTGTGGCGGGATCGACCTGGTTGTCGATGGCTTGCACCGAACCGCTCGCGAGCCGTGTCTTCATGTCCCGGTCGAAGGCTTCGACGGGGAGAGGCTTGCCCTTCCGGCTCCGGGCGAGGACCTTCTGGATACTGTCGGCGGGGATCGTGAAGACGACGTTGATGGGTTGGACCGGGGCGATGACCGCCAGTCCGCTGGCATCGCCGGCCCTCACCATGTTGCCCAGATCCACCAGCCTCAGGCCCACCTTGCCGGCGATAGGGGCGGTGATGCGGCTGTAGGTGAGGTTCAGCTTGGCGCTCTCCACCTGGGCCTGGTCCGCCTTGAGGACGGCTTCGGCCTGGTTGACGGCGGAAGTCTGGGCATCCAGCTGCTGCCTGGGCAGGATGCCCTGCTGGGCGAGGCTCTTGAAGCGCTCGAGATCCATGACCGCGTTCTTGAAGGCCGCCTGGTCCTTGGCCATCTGACCTTCGGCCTGCATGAGCTGGACCTGGAAGGGGCGGGGATCGATCTCGGCCAGGAGCTCTCCTTGGCGGACGAACTGCCCTTCCTGGAAGGCGATTCGGACGAGTTGGCCGTCGACGCGGCTCTTCACGGTCACCGTGTTCAGGGCCGTCACCGTGCCCAGGCCCGTGAGGCTCACGGCCATGTCGCCCTTCCTCGCCGTGGCGACGGCGATGGGGATGGCCCGGGTGGAGGGATCCGGGCCCTTGGCCGCACGGCTGCCCAGGGCGCGATAGGCGAGAAAGCCCAGGACGACCAAGGAGGCACCTGCCGCCCAGAGCCACCGGGAACGCCATCCCTGGCGCGTCCGCCCTCCCTCCAGAGCATCGATCAGGAATGGGTTCTCGGCACTGTTAGGGGTCATGGGGCGCTCGGATTTGAAATGATCGAGGGGATGAAGCCGAAGGGACAAAACCTCTGGGAGAGGGCCTCGAGATAAAAATACCCTCGCATTACGAGGGTATCAAGGAATGCCAAACAACTGGAGTGAAGGGGGCTCAATCGGGCTCGATATCCTTGCCTCGCGGGCTGCCCTTTCGCCTGGGGAGTTCGGCGCTCATGTCTGCCAGATTGTGCAGGAGTGTTCCGAGGACCCGGCGGAAGACATCCTTCTCCTCGTCGTGGAGGCCTCGCTCCATGCGCTCCCGGAAGGTCTCGGCGGCCATGAAAAGGGTCTCGGCGAAGGCGGCACCCTCGTCACAGATGCCGATCAGGATGCGGCGTCCGTGCGTGGGGTCCTGCTTGACCTGGAGGATCTGCCGCTCTTCCAGGCTGTGGACCAGTCTGGAGGTGGTGGGATGATCCAGCCACATCCGGTGGGCGAGCCCGGTGAGCGAAAGCGGGCCAGTCTCCCGGATCAGCAGGATCATCCAGGCCTGATGCGGTGTCAGATCCAGGGGATCGAGGAGCGGAGCGACCGCGTGCTTGACGGACCTGCGGGCCGCCGCCACCAGCATGCTGAGATTGGAATGTTCGAAGCCCGGGAAGGAAGCCGAATCTTTCATGGCAACTATCTTATCCTGCGGAATCTCGATTTCGCTAAAAAGCGGTCCCACCTGCAGAACCGATGAGCCCTGCTGTCCAGTGCCCCCGATGAGCTGGCCTCGGGGACTCTAAAGGCTCAGCCCCGAAGGCGGGCGGGCACTTCCTCCAGGGGCCAGTCCTCCTGGGTGCCGGCAGTCAGGTCCCGGGCGGCGACGACTCCCTTCTCCAGTTCTCCATCCCCCAGGATCAGGGCGAAGCGCGCCCCCTGGCGGTTGGCCGAGGTGAGGGCCTTCTTGAGATTGACGCCGCGGGTCTCCAGCTGGATGGTCAGGCCCTGGCCCCACCAGGTTCGGGCCAGAGCCAAGGCCTTAAGAGAGGCCGCCTCGCCCAGGGGGATGAGCAGGGCGGGGCGGTCCTGGGGGGCATCCCCGTGGATCTGCTGCATGAGCATGGCCAGGCGGTCCAGTCCGATGGCCCAGCCGAAGGCGGGGACGTCGGGACCGCCCAGGTGTTTCACCAGCCCGTCGTACCGCCCCCCCCCCAGCAGGGCCGACTGGGCGCCCAGATCGCTGGAGAGCACCTCGAAAGCCGTGCGGGTGTAGTAGTCCAGGCCGCGCACCAGCCGGGGATTCTCCTCGAAGGGCAGGTCCAGGGCCTTGAGCAGCTCCTTGAGCCGCGCGTGGTGCCTCAGGGAGGCTTCGTCCAGGTGATCGGTGATGACGGGGTGGCCTTCGAGCGCCTGCTGGCAGCCGGGGACCTTGCAGTCCAGGATCCTCAGGGGATTGGTCTCGATGCGCCGGTGGCAGTCCTCGCAGAAGCGCTCCTGGCGCGCCTGGAAGAAGGTCCGGAGGGCTTCGTGGAAGGCCGGCCGACACTCGGGCGTGCCCACGGAGTTGAGGGAGAGGCTCAGGTGCTGGAGGCCCAGTTCGCGCAGGAATTCCATGAGCATGAGCAGGTTCTCGGCCTCGCTCTCGGGGCTGGCCACGCCGAAGCTCTCGGCGCCGATCTGCCAGAACTGGCGGTAGCGCCCGGCCTGCATGCGCTCGTAGCGGAACATCGGGCCGATGTAGTAGACCAGCCGGGGATCGTTCGTCACCAGGAGCTTGTGCTGGATCATGGCCCGCACCACACCGGCCGTGTTTTCCGGGCGCATGACCACGTGCCGTCCGCCCTTGTCCGTGAATTCGTACATCTCCTTGTTCACGATGTCCGAGCTTTCCCCCACGCTGCGCTTGAAGACCTCGATCTCCTCGAGGATGGGCGTGCGGATCTCCTCGTAGCCGTGGCGCGAGAAGACCCGCCTCGCGGTATCCTCGATCCGCTGGAACCACCTCATCTCGTTGCCGAACAGGTCTCTCGTGCCCTTGACTGCTTGCGCCATCTCTAAACTCCCGAGGACGGCTTTCGCCCTCCTCTTCAGCCTACTGGCTTGGAGCCAAAGCCCAAACCCCGGGACCTCGAAACCTGTGGCGGCGCGGCTCAAGATCGCCGTGGACCCCGGTCATGGCGGGGAGGACAACGGTGCCAAGGGCCCCAAGGGGCTGCGGGAGAAGGACGCGGCCCTGGACCTGGCCCGGGAACTCAAGGCCGCCCTCGAGGAGGCGGGTTTCGAGGCCTTCCTGATTCGGGATGATGATATTTTCATTCCCCTGTGGGAGCGGGCCCGAAGGGCCAACGAGGCCGGGGCGGACCTCTTCCTCAGCCTCCACCTTAATGCGTCCAAGGCCAAGGCTGCCAAGGGTTCTGAAGTGTTTTTCCTGAGCCTGGACCAGGGGGACAGCGATGCGGCCGAGGTGGCGGCCCTGGAAAACGCCGGCGCCGGGGACCGCCTTGCCCAGGACACGGTTCTCTCCAGCATTCTCGAGGATCTGGCCCAGAAGGCCTATCTCCAGGAATCCGAGCGTCTGGCCGTCCACGTCCAGGCCCAGCTCAACCGCCTGGGAGGCACCCGGGAGCGGGGCGTGAAGCAGGCCCCCTTCGTGGTGCTGCGGGGCGCCGCCATGCCCGCCGTCCTGGTGGAGGCGGCCTTCATCTCCAACCCCAGGGAGGAGACCAAGCTCCGGGATGGCGCCTACCGTCGGAAGGTGGCCGAAACCATGGCCCAGGGTGTGCGCCACTTCTTCGCGGCCATCAGCAGCACCCCTCGGCGCAGGGCGGCCGACCAGGCGTTGACCCGAATTATCCTTCCCGGACACCCTGGCCGATAGGGATTCTGCGCCGCTAGACTGGAGCCCGATGAATCCGCACCGCATCCTCATCGTCGATGATGAGCAAGACTTCAGGACCCTCCTGGTGGAGGCGCTGGAGTCCATGGGTTATGCCACCGAGGGCGCCGAGAGCGCGGAGGCGGCCCTGGAGTGCGTGCGCCGACAGCATTTCGCCGTCATCTTCACGGATCTGAACATGCCCGGCGGGCAGTCCGGCCTCGAGCTGCTCAAGGCCATCCAGGAATTCGATCCCAAGGCCTTCACCATCCTGATGACGGGCTACGCCACCACCGAGGCCGCCGTCCAGGCCCTCAAGCGCGGCGCCTATGACTTCATCCAGAAGCCCTTCAAGCTCGCCGAGCTGGAGGCCAGCCTGGTCCGGGCGCTGGGGCACTACCGCACCCTCCGGGAAAACGAGGCCTACCAGACCCGGCTCGAGGAGATGGTCATGGAGCGGACCCAGGAGATCCTGGGGCTCAAGGAGGACATCGAGAAGCTCTTCGAGGGCTTCGTGCAGGCCTCCGTGACGGCCATCGAGGCCCGGGATCCCAGCACTTCCGGCCATTCCAGCCGCGTGGCGGACCTCACGGTGGGGCTGGCCGAAGTGGTGAACCGCACGTCCAGCGGAGCCTACGGTGCCCTCCACTTCAGCGACCAGCAGCTCAAGGAGATCCGGTACGCCAGTCTCCTGCACGATTTCGGCAAGGTGGGGGTGCGGGAGCAGGTGCTGGTCAAGGCCAAGAAGCTCGAGCCCGAGCGCCTCGAACGGATCTTCCAGCGGCTCTACCAGCGGGACCTGGAGATCTCCCTGTCCCTGCTGGAAAGGGCTTGGAAGGCCGGCGAGCCCCACGATGCCGACGGCTTCCAGCAGATGCTCGAGGCGCGTCGGGCGGAGAGCCGTCGCCTGGTGGAGCTCATCGCCCGGTGCAACGAGCCCCAGGTGCTGCCCCGGGAAGTGGCGGACCGGATGGACGAGCTCGAGGTCCTGGAATTCGCGCACCACGAGGGCCGCAGCGAGCGGATCCTCGAGTCCTCGGACGTGAAGGCGCTGCGCATCCCCAAGGGCAGCCTCTCGGCCGAGGAACGAGACGAGATCAACAGCCATGTCACGCACACATTCCGCTTCCTCAGCCAGATCCCCTGGACCTCGGGACTGGCCAACCTGACGGAGATCGCCTACGCCCAT
Source organism: Holophagaceae bacterium (assembly GCA_043723905.1). Lineage (GTDB taxonomy): Bacteria > Acidobacteriota > Holophagae > Holophagales > Holophagaceae > JAYREN01. Next base: position 3,954 of record JAYSNJ010000022.1, on the reverse strand, counting down.
CACGAGCGCCTGAACGGCATGGGCTATCCCCGGGGCCTTCAGTCCGCGCAGATTCCCCCCCAGAGCAAGCTCATGGCCGTGGCCGATGTCTACGATGCGCTGGTGGCCGCGGACCGTCCCTACAAGGTCGCCGTCACGGTGCCCCGGAGTCTCGAGATCCTGGAGGACGAGACCCGGGCGGGACTGCTGGATGCCGAGGTGTTCCGGCTCTTCGTGGAGGCCAAGGTCTACGAGCTCACGCTCCATCGGATCCGGGGCTGAACGTGGTGCCCGAGCCGATTCTCCTGGTCGATGACGAGGCTGACCTCCGGACTTCGCTCCGCGAGGCGCTCGAGGCCGATGGCTATACGGTGGAGGATGCCGACAGCGCGCGGTCGGCCCTGGCCATGATCGGTCGGAAGCACTATCCGGTGATCATCACGGATCTCAACATGCCCGGTGGCCTTTCCGGCCTCGAGCTCATCACCGCCGTGAAGGCCCAGGATCCCAGGGCCCTCTGCATCGTCATCACCGGGTTTGCCACCCTGGGCGCCGCCATTGAGGCCCTCAAAGGCGGCGCCTACGATTTCCTCCAGAAGCCCTTCAAGCTGGAAGTCCTGGAGGCTGTACTGGACCGGGCCCTGGACCATGCGCGGCTCCAGCAGCAGGTGGACGCCTACCAGAGGGATCTGGAGGCCCGGGTCGTGGCCCGGGTGGGGGAGCTGAAGGCCTTCCACGGGGAGGTGCTGCGCCTCAATGCGCTCCTGCGGGAGGCCCTGGGCGAGTCGGAGGAGGGCCCCATGCTGCGGCCCTTCCTGGATTACCTGAAGGTCCGGTTCGGGCCCGATGGCTTCGCGATGCTGCTGCCGGGCCAGGGCGAGACCTGGACCCTCCTCGAGCGCCACGGAAGACGCCCCTGGGCCGCCTTCGGAAGCCTGCCGACTCCTGAAGACCTCACGGAGATCCGCGAGTGGGGCTGGGAGGGGGGCTATCCGGACGGCTACCTGGTGCCCCTCCGCCAGGGCGAAGGCACTCTGGGTGCCCTCTTCCTGGGCTACGAGACCCGTTCCGCATTTCATCCGGAGGATCCGGCCTTCGAGCTCTGGCGCAACCAGGTGCTGGCGGTCCTCCAGGCGCTCGCCCGGGCCCGGGTCTGGGCGGCTCGGCCCATCCGAAGCGAACCCTTTCAAGGCTCCTGATAATGGCGATTCGACCTCCCGCTTTCGATATTCTCTGGGCCGGCTTCGAGGGGCTCGAGGTCCAGGACGTGAGGGGGCCGGAGGGCGGGGCCGTGATCCTCTTCGCCCGGAACCTGGACCCGGATCCCGCGGTGGGACCGGAACGCTGTCACGCCCTGATCCGGGGCCTCCAGTCCCGGTGGGGGGGGGAGGTGCCCCTCGCGGTGGCGCTGGACCAGGAGGGTGGGGCCGTCTCCCGCCTCAAGGGCTGGGTGGGGACCACGCCGGATTTCCGCCGGATCTGGGAGCGGGGAGGCGGGGGAGCCTGCGCCCGCTGGGGTGAACTCTGGGGGCGAGGGCTGAGGCTCCTGGGCTTCAGCGTGGATTTTGCGCCGGTGGCCGATCTCTGGGATGGCATCCCAGGCACGGGCCTGGGGGATCGCTGCGCCAGTGCCGATCCTTGGGCAGTGGCCGAGGCGGCCGGATCCTTCCTGAACGGCCTGGAATCCACGGGCGTGCGAGGGTGCCTGAAACATTTTCCCGGGCTCGGCGGGACGCGGGTGGACAGTCACCAGGCGCTGCCGGAACTGCGGGACATGGCCCAGATCGCCCGGAATCTGCAGCCCTTCCGCGCGCTCTCCCACCGGGAGCGCCTGGTGATGGTGGCCCACCTGAGGACCCCCGGCACCTGCGGCCTGCCCGCGAGCCTCCACCGGGGTTCGGTGGAGGGCAATCCCTGGAGCATCCGGGGCCGCTGGATTCCCGACGACCTGGAAATGGGCGGCTGCCGGGACTGGAGTTGGGCGGAGCGGGTCAGGCTCTGCCTGGAGGCCGGCCACCAGGCGCTGCTGGTCTGCCAGACCGAGGCCGGCATCGCCTCCTGCGCCGAGGCGCTCGCTGGGACACCCGAGAAACTCTGGACTCCGGCCCGGGAGCGCTTCCTGGCCCTGCGGAAGAACCTGCTTCCCCCCCCGGCAGGGGCCTTCGATCTCCCGGCCTGGGAGCAATGGCTCGCCGAGATCCGGCGGGAAGCGGCGGCATCCGAGGCATAGGCTTCCGCTATCCTGGAACCCACGAGGAGTATCTATGGTCGAACGCGCCTACTACCCGCCCATCGTCATCGAGGAGACGCCCCGCGGTGAGCGCAGCTACGATATCTATTCGCGCCTGCTGAAGGACAACATCATCTTCCTGGGCACCGCCATCGATGACACCGTGGCCAACGCCATCGTGGCGCAGATGCTCTTCCTGGAATCCGAGGACCCGGACAAGGACATCCAGATCTACATCAACAGCCCCGGCGGCAGCGTGACGGCGGGCTTGGCCATCTACGACACCATGCAGTTCGTGAAGAACGACATCGTCACCTACTGCCTCGGCCAGGCCGCCAGCATGGGCGCGCTGCTGCTCTCCGCGGGCACCAAGGGCAAGCGCTTCGCGTTGCCCAGCAGCCGCATCATGATCCACCAGCCCTCGGGCGGTGCCCAGGGCCAGGCCACGGAGATCGAGATCACCTACAAGGAGATCCAGCGCCTGAAGGACATGCTCACGGACATCATGGCCAAGCACACGGGCCAGCCCCTGAAGAAGCTGGCCAAGGATATGGACCGTGACTACTTCATGAGCGGGGCGGAAGCCTTGGACTACGGTCTCATCGACAAGGTCCTCAGCGAACGAGTTTGATACTGTCCGGGGGACCGGCTGCGGCCTTCGGCCTGCGCCTACACCCCCGGGCCCCCGCGCGCTTTCGTGGCGGAGCCATGGAAGCGCTTTTTCTATCCGGCCTGCCTGCGATGGCCGTTGGCCTACGCCTACGCCCCTGGGGGCCCGCGCACTTTCGTGGCGGAGCCACGGAAGGGCTTGTGCTGTCCGGCCTACCTGCGGTGGCCGTTGGCCTGGGATCACGGGCTTGAGAGAAGGTGCCATTTCGCGTCGGAGTCATGGTTGCGTAGCGGATGGGCTGCGGCCTTTGGGTTGCTGTGATATGGTTCCTGGGATGGACTCATGTTTCATTTCTAATCCTCAGCTGCGGGCAGAATTTGTGGCCCGTGGTGCGGAGTTGCGTCGATTGCAGGTGGCCCAAGGGCCGGATCTACTGTGGAACGGCGATCCGGAAGTCTGGGGCCGGGTGTCGCCGGTGCTGTTTCCCATCGTGGGCAAGCTCAAAGACGGTGTTTTGCGCCATCACGGGAAGATTTATGCCATGGGCCAGCATGGCTTTGGGCGGGATCGGGATTTCAGGCTGGTGAGGCTGACCCGCGAAAATTGCACCTGGGCTTTGAAAGATGACGAAGCAACTCGGGCGCAATTTCCCTTTCCCTTTGAGCTTCGGATCACCTATGCGGTGGAAGATTTCACCTTCACCACGACCTACGAAATCCGTAATCCAGGAACTGAACTGCTCCCCGTGAGTCTGGGCGCGCATCCGGCCTTTCGGTGGCCCTTGCCGGGTGGGCAACGGGAAGGGCATCGCATCGAATTCGCCCAGCCGGAGCCTGCGTCCATTCTGCGACTCAAGGATGGTTTGCTGGATATGCACCCCGCTGCCAATCCAGCCGATGGCCTGCTGCTGCGGCTGCGCGATGAACTTTTCGCCCAGGATGCCCTGGTTTTTGATCAGTTGCGAAGCCGCGCGCTGCGCTACTCTGCGCCGGGCAGCCTGGGGCTTAAACTGCACTGGGAGGGCTTTCCGTATCTGGGCCTGTGGACCAAGCCCGGTGCGGGGTTTCTTTGCATCGAACCCTGGGCTGGGCTCGCCAGCCCGGTGGATTTCGATGGAGAATTCAGCACCAAGCCT
>JAYSNJ010000021.1:0-4190 GCA_043723905.1 Holophagaceae bacterium | reverse complement strand
AAGAAACCAGGCGCTCGGCGCCTGCCCGGAGCCGGTGAGCGGTGATGTTGCCGAGAGAGAGTTCTTCGCACACCCTCTGGAGGACCTTCTTCGTGAATTGGGCTCGATGGGGCTTGCCATCCTCAGCGGGAAACACCCACTCGCTGAGGCTCTTTGGCATGGCAAATATGGCGAGCCAAACCCAATCAGGGACGGGCAGCACCCTAGCTTCTTTGCCCTTAGCCTTACCGACCGTATATGTCTGGTTCTCTGCGTCGAACCACTCCCACCGCATCCCGAGGACTTCAGCCTCACGGAGCCCGAGCCCAAACATGACTCGAATGATGACGGGGATGTGAGGGTTGCGGGCTGCCTTGCTCACTGCCGCTAGGAATTCATGCACCCTAGCTGCTGGAACGATTGCCCGTGGCTTCTTCTGCACCCGGAGCTTTGGCAGGTGAAATGGGATCTCCTGCGCGTACTTCTGACGAATCCCGAAGTTGAAGATCGCCTTCAGCGTCTTCATGGTGTTGTTAGCGTACGTGCCCGAGCACCCTGCCTCCAACATCCGTGCCCTTAGCTCCATCACATTGGAGGTGGACACCTTGTTGACCGGCAAGGTTCCGATGACGGGAGTAACCCATCGGCGCAAGGCACACTCGGCACTGACCATGTGCCCTCGTGAGAACGTTGCCCGATTAACTCGCAACCATTCCTGGATCAGCGCAGCGGTCCCGATGACTCTGGTAGGGCGGTTGAGTTGACCATCTATCAGCGCCCTACGCTTGTCCTCAAGGACGCGCCGAGCCGTTGCAAGGTCTGTCGCTCTCGTGGACCCGTGGGCGCGTTGACCGTGTGCCTGGATGATGTAGTGCCAGTAGCGCCCTCTCTTGTAGAGCCCTGGGTGTGGGGTTGCCATGACCGCCTCGTGGGATGAGGCGAGAGACAAAATCGGGCGGCTTTCCAGGGGATGTTCCGCATGTACCGCAGAAGGTAGCGAGTCATCCTATTTGTTGGTGTCTATTGACTTTCGAGAGTCAAGGATTGCCTCCGAAGCCAAAGGTCGCTGGTTCGACCCCAGTCGGGTACACCACCAACGCAAGGGGCCTCATGGCCCCTTTGTGTCGTTGAGGGGCTGACATCACCCCTCAGTCCGGCCCCGCCACGGTCCTTCGTCGCACGGAGCCGTTGGCCTCGGCGAAGTAGCGCCGCACGCCCAGGGTGATGGCCTCGGCCACGCGGGTGCGGAAGCCGGCGTCCTTCAGCTTCTCCTCCTCCTTCGGATTGGAGATGAAGGCCGTCTCCACCAGCACGGCCGGCATGGCCGCGCCCCGCAGCACCACGAAGGGGGCCTGCTTCACACCCCGCTCCTTGATCCCGGCCAGGCGGTTGAGCTCCCCCTGGATGGCCACGGCCAGACGCTCGGAATCCTGCAGGAAAGCCTTCTGGGCCAGGTCGTCCAGGATGCTGGCCACCACGCTGTCGGGACTTGAGGTCGGGGAAGCGCCGGCACCGGCATTCTCGAGGGCCGCCACGTCCTCGTCGTCGCCCTTGCCCAGGCTCAGGAAGAAGACCTCGGAGCCCCGGGCGGCCTTGGCCCGGGCGGCATTGAGGTGGAGGCTGATGAAGAGATCGGCTCCCTGGGCATTGGCGGCCTTGGCCCGGTCCCACAGGGGGACCAGCGTGTCGTCGTCTCGCGTGAGCACCGCCTCGAACCCGGCGGCCTCGAGCTTGACGGCCACCGCCTTGGCGATGTCGAAGGCGGCGTTCTTCTCCCGGAGGCCCTTGGGGCCCTTGGCGCCCCCGTCCTCGCCCCCGTGGCCAGGATCCAGCATGACCTTGAGCCGGGGCGGGGCCGTCGGCTTGGGAGTCTGGCCCCAAGCCAGTAGGCTGAAGGTGGCGAACAGGACGTTCGGGAGTCGGATCATGGCCCAATCGGTAAAAGGCATGCGGGATCTCTTCGGGGCGGAGCTTCGCTGGTTCCAGCATATCGAGGAAACCGCCCACCGCGTGTTCCGGCGCCACGGCTACGGCGAGATCCGCACCCCCATCCTCGAGGAGCTGGAGGTCTTCAAGCGCAGCGTGGGCGAAAGCTCGGACATCGTGAACAAGGAGATGTACGAGTTCACGGACAAGGGCGGACGCCAGGTGGTGATGCGCCCCGAGAACACCGCCGGGGTGGTGCGGGCGGCCATCCAGCACAAGCTCCTGAACGCCAACGACCCGGTGCTCTTCTACTACATCGGCCAGCAGTTCCGCTACGAGCGCATGCAGGCGGGCCGCTATCGCCAGTTCTGGCAGATCGGCGCCGAAAGCTTCGGCGTGGCTACGCCCGAAAGCGAGGCCGAGAGCCTGCTCATGCTCCACAGCTTCCTGACGGAGCTGGGCCTGAAGCAGCTGCGCTTCTCCCTCAACAGCGTGGGCACGCCCGAGTCGCGGCCCGCCTTCCATGCGGCCTTCCGGGCCTTCTTCCAACAGCGGGAGGAACGCTTCTGCGAGGACTGCCACCGGCGCATCGAGTCGAATCCACTGCGCGTGCTGGACTGCAAGAACGAGCGCTGCCAGGCGGCCCTTGAGGGCCATCCGGTCATCACGGATCACCTCGATGAAGCTTCGGCCAGGCACCACGCCCGCCTCAAGGCCCTGCTGACGGAGCTGGGCATCCCCTTCGAGGAGAACCCCCGGCTGGTGCGGGGCCTGGACTACTACACCCGCACGGCCTTCGAACTGCTCAGCTCCGACCTCGGCGCCCAGAGCGCCCTGCTGGGCGGCGGGCGCTACGACGGCCTGGTGAAGCACCTGGGCGGCCCCGACGTGCCCGCCTTCGGCTGGGCCATCGGCCTGGACCGCCTAGCCATGATCCTGCAGCAGATCCACGGCGAGGCGCCCTTCGCGCCCCCGACCCTGCTCATCCCCCTGGGCGACCGGGCGGCCACCGAGGCCCTCAGGCTGGCGCGAACCCTCTGGGACGCGGGGGTGGCCCTGCAGCTGGAGACCCGCGGCGGCGCCCTCAAGAAGGCCATGGCCAGCGCCAACCGCACCGGCATCCAGACCGTCCTCATCCTCGGCGACGGAGAGCTTGATGGCGGCACCGTCACCGTGAAGCACATGGCCACCGGCGAGCAGGAAAGCTGGGCGCTGGGCGACCTGGCGACTCGGCTGGCGACCCTCTAGTCTGCGAAGACCACCCCCGGTCCACGGTAAAGCGCGACAGCCCCACCTTGCCGCTGGCTGCCAGGGCCCCACAGGGCGCACCTTCCCCGGTGGCCCACCCGGGCCCAGACCAACCGTTGGGGGTCCCCATGTCCATCCCTTTCGTCCATACAGCCCTTGTGGCCCTGTCCGCCCTGCTTGCAGGATCGACCCTGGCGGCCCAGGAGAATCCCTTCCCGAGGCCCCACACCTATTTCGGAATCACCCTGGGAACTGCGCGCACCCAGCAGGAATCCGCTTCCCAAGGAGGCAGGACCCCCCTGAATCTCACGACCCTCTCCCTTCTCGGGGGTGTCGAATATGGGCGATTCTGGGGCGGCGAGCTGGGCTTCCACTTCCTGGGCGACTACCCGGCGGGCACCTCCACCGATGTCTACGGAACCACCCAGTGGACCCGTGAGGTGAGCGGGTTCTCCTTCGCGGGAACCGGCCGGCTGCACCTGGGCCGAAGGGTGGCGCTGGTGGGACGGGCCGGCGTCATGTTCTGGTCCTCTCGCCCCCGATCCAGCGGGAACGGCTGGGTGACCGTCACCGATGGCCGCGATTCAGGCCGGAGCGGAGGCACTCCGCTCCTGGGATCCGCCCTGCAGGTGGATCTCACGCCTGCCTGGGTGCTTCGCTTCGATGCCGAGGTTCTTGATCGCGTCATGGACGCGCGCATGACCCGCTGGAGCGCCGGCTTCGCCTACCGGTTTTAAATTCGAGAGGGGTTCTCCCAGGGAGGAAGGCGTCCGGGCGAAGAACCGGAATTCGCTGCAAGGCCCCTGGTTCCACCTGTCCACCCCCCGGGCTGGTCAATTCCTGACTGCCGTGGTAAGGTAAATCCTTCGTGATCGCAGGCGACCCCCGGTCTCCGCCTCTTCTCAGTCCGAACCCACCATTCATGCCCTGACCGGGCCCCGGAATGCACCTGCATTCGGCGGGCGGGCCATCCAGGAGCATTCCATGTCCTTCGAATCCCTCGGGCTCCTGCCCGAGCTCCTGCGCGCCGTACGCGA
>JAYSNJ010000020.1:0-23753 GCA_043723905.1 Holophagaceae bacterium | reverse complement strand
ACGCCGCCACTCGTGTCGGCGGGTCCCCGCACAGGGCGCATGCGCCCTGTGCGACCCGCTTCGCCACTCGTGTCGGCGGCTACCGGGAGGTGCACCTTTTCTGTCAACGGGTAGATCCAAAGATGGAGCCCCTCACACGCTCCACTGTGAAAACGCCCTTCAGCTTGCGGACTGCGGCCATAAGCTCGACAACGTGGTTGCGGTCCTTCACTCGCAGGGCGATGTGGAAGAGCCCCGCCCCCCCTTCGGTGGAGGAGGCGTTGAAGCGCTGCATGCTGAAGCCCGCATGCTGGATGGCGTCCGAGATGGCAGCCACCATGCCGGGCCTGTCCTCGGTGCTCACGGCGATTTCCGTATCGAAGAGGCTCTTGCTCAGCTTGCCCCAGGCCACGCTCACCCGCCGCTCCGGGTTCAGGGCGGCGGAGATGAGGTGGGGACAGACGGAGCGGTGGATGCTGATGCCCCGGCCCCGGGTGGTGTAGCCCACGATCTCGTCGCCCCAGATGGGCTTGCAGCACTGGGCCAGGATGTAGAGGACGCCCACATTGTCGTCCACGAGTACCGTGTCGTCGCCGAAGGACAGGGCCTTGTCCTCGGCCCTGCGCTGGGTCTCCGGCAGCAGGGGTTCGAGGAGCCGGTGGACCGTGATCCGGTTGAAGCCGACGGCGGTGTAGAAGGCCTCCCAGCTCGCCAGCTTCAGCTCCTTGAGGCGCGCCTCCAGGGCGGCGTGGACCTGGGGGTCCTCCAGGTGGATGCCGTGGGTGCGGGCGTCCCGCTCCAGGCGCTCCTTGCCCATGGTGATGGCGTGGGTGCGCTCCTCCTCGCGGATGAAGGCCTGGATGCGGCTCCGGGCGCTGGCGCTCTTGACGATGGCGAGCCAGTCGCGGCTGGGCTTGTGGTCGGCCCGGGTGAGGATCTCCACCCGGTCGCCGTTCTCCAGCACGTGGCGCAGGGGCACGATCCGGCCGCTGACCTTCGCCCCCACGCAGTGATGGCCGACCTCGGTATGGATGGCGTAGGCGAAGTCGATGGGCGTGGAGCCTTCCGGCAGGCTGCGCAGATCGCCCTTGGGTGTGAAGACCTGGATGCGCCGGAAGGAGAGTTCCCCCTTGAGATTGGCCACCAGGTCGCGGCTGTCCCGGGCGTCCTGATGCAGTTCCACCATGCGCCGCAGGAAGGAGGCCTGGTTGATCTCCTGGCGATTGGCGATGCGGCCTTCCTTGTAGGTCCAGTGGGAGGCGATGCCGGCCTCGGCGTGGTCGTGCATCTCATGGGTGCGGAACTGCACCTCGAAGCTGTCGCCCGAAGGCATGAACACCGTGGTGTGGATGCTCTGGTAGCCGTTGTCCTTGGGCAGGCTGATGTAGTCCTTGAAGCGCCCGGGGATGGGCCGGTAGAGGGCGTGCACGAGGCCCATGGCGGTGTAGCAGGCCGCCCGGTCGGGACAGATCACCCGGTACGCCAGCCAGTCGTGGATGTCCTCCAGCCCCTTCTCCTGGATGCCCATCTTGCGCCAGATGCCATAGAGGTGCTTCACCCGGCCATCGACCTCGGCCTTGATCCCCTGGGCCAGGAGGGCGGCTTCCAGGGTGCGCTGGATCTGCGCCATGAGGGTGGCGTTCTTGGTGCGCTTGGCCTCCACGGCCTGCTTCAGCTCCTCGAACCGCAGGGGCTCCAGGGTGGCGAAGGCCAGATCCTCGAGTTCCGAGCGCACGGCGCCCATGCCCAGGCGGTTCGCCAGCGGTGCGAAGAGTTCGAGCGTCTCCCGGGCGATGCGGCGCTGTTTCTCCTCCCGCATGGATCCCAGGGTGCGCATGTTGTGGAGGCGGTCCGCCAGCTTCACCAGCAGGACGCGCACATCCTTGCCCATGGCCACCAGCAGCTTCCGGACATTCTCCGCGTTCATGAGCGTGCGGTCCGTGAAGTCCAGTTTGGACATCTTGGTGAGGCCCTCGACGATCTCGGCGATCTCCTCGCCGAAGGCCTTCCGCACATCCTCCTGGGTCATCAGGGTGTCTTCCACCGTGTCGTGGAGCATGCCGCAGGCCACGCTCACGGCATCCAGGCGCCACTCCGCGAGGCTCAGGGCCACGGCGAGGGGATGGAAGAAGAAGGGCTCTCCGCTCTTGCGGCGCTGGTTCTCGTGGGCCGCCTTGGCCACCTTGAAGGCCTTGTCCAGCAGGGTGACATCCCCTTTGGGATGGTGCTTCAGGAAGGCCTGTCTCACCTGGCTGTAGGCCCCCTCCTGGGTGGGGCAGGCATCGGAACCCGACGCGATATCCTCCCCCTCGCGGAGGACGACAGGCTTGGGTTTCGAGGCATCGGTCATGCCATGAGTTTGCGCCAGGGAGCCTCGGCGTTCCAGGGGTGGACTCAGCCCCGGTCAGAAATCCTGGGTCAGCTCGGCGACCAGTTCGCGCACGTTGACCAGTTCCCTGAGCTTCCACCCGTTGCTGCCGGTGAAGAAGAGTCCCGTGGTCTGCTTGCCGCTGCGGGCGTCCTCCAGGCGATCGGCGATGCAGTAGCCCACTTCCCGGGCCCCCCGGCCATGCTCGCAGGGGCTCACGCAATCGCTGATGCAGCGGATGGAAGGGGCGGTGCCTGCCTGGATGGAGGCCTGGAGGCCCGAGACGACGGCCCGGCCCGGCATGCCCACCGGGGACTTGACCAGCTGGATGTCTTCCCGTTTCGCCTGGAGGATCACCTTCTTGAATTCCGGACTCGCGTCGCATTCGAGGGTGCCGATGAACCGGGTGGCCATCTGGACGCCGCCGGCCCCCAGGGCCAGGAAGCGGTCGATATCGGCCCGGTCCCAGACTCCGCCGGCCACGATCACGGGGAAGTCCCCCCACTTGTTCCGTTCCTCGAGCACGGGACCCAGGAGGGCCTCCAGGGCAAAGGCGGGATCCCCGCACTGCTCGGCGCTGAACCCCTGGTGGCCGCCGGATTCGGGGCCCTCCAGCACCACGGCGTCCGGCAGGCGGTTGGACTTCCGCTGCCAGGTCTTGCAGATGAGCCCCAGGGCCCGGGCCGACGACACGATGGGCACCAGGGCGACATCGGCGTCGCCCACATACTCGGGGAGCCTGAGGGGCAGGCCCGCCCCGGAGATGATGAGCTGGGCCCCTGCGGCCACCGAGGCTCGCACGGCTCCCTCGTAGCCCTGGATGGCACAGAGGATGTTGACGCCGACGGCTCCCTTGCCTTCGGAGAGGCGGAGGGCCTCCTTCAGGATCAGGGCGAGCGCCCCAGCGTTGTTGAGGTTCTCGGGCCCCAGGGGGCGCCCCTGGCGCATCTCCACCATGTCGGGGAAGCGATTCCCGGTGCCGATGGCCGAGACGATGCCGACACAACCGGCCCGGGCAGCGGCTCCCGCCAGCCGGTCCCAGGAAACGCCGATGCCCATGCCGCCCTGGACGATGGGGTAGGGGATGTCGAGATTGCGGATCTTCAGCCTGGGCAAGGGCGTGGCACCCTCCCCCAGGAGATGGGAGGGCAGGCTCGCCAGTTTGGCAAAGCCGGGGATTTCCGCCGTCGCACCGGAGTGGAGGAGGGCTGGCGAGCGTAGCTGGAGGCCCGCCACCCCCTCGATTTTCAGGAGGGTCTGGGCCCGGTCCAGATCCCGGCCGGCTTCTGCCAGCAGGGGCAGGCCCGTGCGGCGGTGAATCTCCTTGAGGCGCTCCGGCAGATCCGGTCCCTCCTCCACCACCAGGACATCCGCGCCGTCCCGGGCGGTGCGCTCCGCTTCTTCGGGGCTCTGGACGAAGGCCAGGCGGGGGATTCCGCAGCCCTGGAGGCTCTCGAGCAGCTCGGGCGCAGGATCCGGGCCGTGGGCGAGGAAGGGCACGCTACGCTGGCGAGCCAGTTCCACCACCTCCTTGAAGCGATCCATGAGGCCCTTGAGGTCCAGTCCGGCCCCTCTCGCCTTCTCGATCCAGGCTTCCAGTTCCCCTTCCCCGGGAAAGGCCGGAACCCTCAGCATGCCGAGGGCGCCGCCCTGGGCCAGGGCCCCCGCCAGTTCCAGGCCTTGGCCGGGGAACCAGCCCTGCAGGAGCCAGGGTCCGGCCCCTGCTGGGCCAAGCTTGGGAAATAGATCCATCCGTCGCCTCCGCGATCCTGCCTTGCCTTCGGGAGCCCATAAGGTTCACGAATCATCCAGTCTAACCTGTGGGGGTGCCGTTCCTTGTCATATTCCTGGAGCCCTACGATGGAAGCCATGCGCGAAACACAGCCATTGATGGAACTTGAGGAGGCCCTGGCCCTCCTGGCCGCCGCCCTGCCCACTCCCAGCGCCACCGCGATCCTGGCGGACCGGGACGATCCGGCCCTCAGTCGCAGTGCCATGGATGGCATCGTGCTGCGGGCCGCCGATGGCCTCGAGGCCCGGAGGGTCCTGGGCACGATCTTCGCTGGCGATGATCCAGCGGCCTTCCGCGTGGATCCAGGTGGATGTCTGCGGATCATGACAGGGGCCTGCATCCCGGAAGGGGGGGATGCGGTGGTGCCCGTGGAACAGGTCCAGGAACGGGAGGGCCTGCTGGCGCCGCTCCTGGCGCCCCGTCCCGGGGATCACATCCGTCCCCGCGGGGTTCAGGCGCGGGCCGGGACTCCATTGGTGCCCGCGGGGCGCCCTCTCAATGCCGCCCGACGGGGGCTGCGGGCCCAGGTGGGCCTGCCCCCGATTCCGCTCACGCGGGTGCGGATCGGCATCGCCCCCACCGGGGATGAACTGCGGGGCGACCCTTCGCCCTGGCAGATCCGCGATTCCAATGGCCCCATGCTGGCGGCCCTGGCCCATACCCTCGGAGCCGAGGCCTTCGAGCTGCCCCCAGTGCCCGACGACCCCCAGGCGGTGGCCGGTTTCTTCCGGGACCGCCGCGATTGCCAGATCCTGCTCACGGCGGGGGGGGTGTCCATGGGGGAGAAGGATCATCTGCCCCGGGCGCTGGCGGACCTGGGCGCCCGCATCCTCTTCCACAAGATCCGGTTGAAGCCAGGGAAACCCACGCTGGCGGCCATCCTGGACGACCTGGTGATCCTGTGCCTCCCGGGCAATCCCGTTTCCGCCTACCTCAATGCCCTTCTCTTCCTGCCCGTGATCCTGGCCCGCCTGGAGGGCCGGGCCCTGCCGGAGCCCTGGCGGCAGGGGCTCCTGGAGGGTCCCGTGCCCAATCCCGGCGACCGTCCGCTGCTGCACCCCTGCACCCGGGAGGGGGAGCGACTCAATCCTCTGCCGAGCAGGGGCTCGGCCGATCTCGTCCGGCTGGCCCAGGCCGATGCCTGCGCCTGGATCCCGGAGGGCGGAGCCGAGGCCGGGCCGGTGAAGTACCTCGAACTGATCTGAGGGACGCCTTCACCCCTTCACACAGAGCACCTGCTTCAGGGTGTGGAGGGGCTCCACGAGATCGGCCTGATGGGCCATGACGGACTCGATGTCCTTGTAGGCGCCGGGGATCTCATCCAGGATGCCCCGGTCCTTGCGGCACTCGACCCCCTCCGTCTGGCGCTCCAGGTCGAGGGTCTCGAAGCGGCGCAGGGCCTCCCGGCGGCTCATCCTGCGGCCCGCGCCGTGGCTGGCGGAGAGGAAGCTCTCCGGGTTGCCCAGCCCGCGCACGATGTAGCTCTTGGTGCCCATGGAGCCCGGGATGATGCCCAGTTCGCCCTCGGAGGCCCGGATGGCGCCCTTGCGCGTGACGAAGACCTTCTCGCCGAAGTGGACCTCCTCCTGGGCGTAGTTGTGGTGGCAGCTGATGGGAGGCTCGAAGCGCACCTCGGGCCTGAAGCCACGCAGGATGTTCTCCACCCGCTCCAGCATGGCTCCCCGGTTCTCCCGGGCATAGGCCTGGGCCCAGGCCAGATCGTGGCGATAGGCCTCCAGCTCCTCTGTCCCCGAAAGGAAGACGGCCAGATCCCGGTCGGGCAGGTCGCGGTTGTGGGCCAGCCCGCGGGCCTTGGCCATGTGGCGCTCGGCCAGTTCCTTGCCGAGATGGCGGCTGCCGGAATGGAGCAGGATCCAGATGCGCTGTTCCTCATCCAGGCTGAGCTCGATGAAGTGGTTGCCGCCCCCCAGGGTGCCCAGCTGCCTGCGCGCCTTCTCCTGAAGGCCCTGCACCGCCGGGTCGAGTCGATGGAAGCCCTTCCAGAGCTTGTCGGCGAAGGGCCAATCCAGGGGATGGCGATGCTCGTTGAATCCCACGGGGATGGAGGCCTCGATGGCGGCGCGCAGGTCCTTCAGGGAATCCGGGAGGTCGAATACCGAGAGGGAGGTCCGCACCGCACTCATGCCGCACCCGATGTCCACGCCCACGGCCGCGGGAGCCAGGGCGGACTTCAGGGCCACCACGGTCCCGATGGTGGCGCCGATCCCCGCGTGGACATCGGGCATGGCCACCACGGCCCGGAAGACCCAGGGGAGCCTGGCCGTGTTCTTGAGCTGGCGGAGGGCCTCCTCTTCGACGTCTTCCGGAGCCGCCCAGAGCCGGATGGGCACCCGGTCGCCCTTGATCTCCGTTCTCCACATGGGAGTCCTCTGTGGGTGTGCAGGGGAAGCTTAGGTCATTCCCGGAGCTCCTCCAGGGCGGATCGAAGGGGAGGGACCTCAGGGCAGAGCCTTCAGGGCTGAGGTGATCTCCCGACTCAGGGCGGCCAGGGCGAGGCTGTGGGCCCTCACCAGCGCGTCGGCATCCTGGCCCTGCACCGGCTCCTCCAGGGTGGTGCGGCGCAGGACCAGCGCCGCCTCCTCCTTGGTCCCCGTGATCATCCAGGTGGCCTGGAAGCGGAGGGTACCGCCCGGCCGACCCTCGCAGCGCGAGACATCCACTTCGACCCGGTAGGCGGCGGCCACCCGGGATCCATTGGGAGACGCCACCACCCTGTCGCTGCCCAGCAGGAGGGAGAGGTTTTCCACCAGTACCCGTTGCATGTCATTTTCCAGGGCATTGCCCCACCGGTGGCCCGAGGCGAGCTCCAGGCTGTGGGGCCCCAGGGAGGTGACGAGCTGGGGCCGCTGCAGGACCTCGGGAAGGCGGACAGGGAGGACTTCCACGGCCAGGTCCCGGCCTCCTGCCCTGCTTTCCTGAGGTGAAACGGCGTGCAGCGTGTGGAACACCACCGGCGGAGAGGAGCGGAAACAGGCCAGGCCCGCGGCCAGCATTCCCGCAGCCAGGAAGGGGAGGGGGCGGGGGGTCACGGCTTCTTTCCTTTCCCGAAGAGGATCGACTCCGGATGGCGCTCCAGGGTGTCGGCCAGATCCTTCATGGCCCGGGCGGCCTTGGCGAACTCCTCCAGGGCCCGATGAAGATCCTGCTGAGGGGGGGAATCCGAGCGCAGGGTCTTTTCCAGAGTGGCCAGGGTGGCCTGGGCCTGCTGCAGCGTGGCCTGAGCCTGGGGCGCCGTCTCCTGGTTCAGGCGGGTCAGGAGGGCCTCGGCCTGCCGCAGGGTGGATTTCAGGACAGGGAGGCTGGTGCGCAGCTGCTCCACCACGTCTTCCAGAGGCAACTTCTCCAGCCGTGCAGCGAATTTGCTGAGATTGGACAGCAAGGCTTCCATGGAGGAGGGGACGGTGGGGATCTCGGCGTAGGCGCCGTGACGGCCCATGGCCCGGCGAGGGGCGCCGGCCTGGAAGCCGAGATCGACGAAGAGGCTGCCCGTGAGGAGGGACCCCGTCTTGAGCTGGGCCCGCAGTCCCCGCGCCACCAGGGCCGGGATGATCCGATCCACGGGCCCGGGGCGGGAGCCCAGGGCGGTGAATCGCTCGGGTTCCAGGGCGAGGAGCACCGCGACCTTGCCCTTGTTGTCATCTCCATTGATTTCCAGGCTTAAATCCTCCACCTGACCCACCTGGATGCCCCGGAATTCAACGGGAGCCCCCCGGGTGAGGCCCCGGACGGAATCGCTGAAACTCGCCACGAAGAAGTGGCGCTCCAGGTTGGGTCTTTCGCGGATCCTTTCGTGGTCGGGGTAGAGGGTGAAGACCTGGTCTCCTGGCGCTGCGCTGTCCGTTTCCAGGCCGCTGGGGTTCTCGAAGGCGATGCCCCCCAGCAGGAGATCCACCATGGATTCCGAACGCAGGCGCACGCCGTTGGAGTCCGCGGTGATGCCCACCCCGCCAGCATCCCAGAATCGCGTGTTCCTCCTCACCAGCGCATCGTAGGGGGCGTGGATGAAGGCCTTGATGGAAACGGACTGGCCATCCTTGCCCAGATCGAAACCCACCACCTCGCCCACCTGGATCTGCCGAAAGTTCACCAGGGACCCGATGTTCAGGGAACCCAGATGGTCGGCCCGAAGGGTGACCAGCAGGCCCGGCTGATGGGTCGTGAGGATGGGCGGGGTCTCCAGGCCTTTGAACTGGCGGGGCGAGGGGCTCCCAGGGGGGTCGGCCTTGCCGGGTTCGAAGCCGATGTAGGCGCCCGAGAGCAGGGTGCCCAGGCCTGAAATCCCCGCGGTGCCGATGCGGGCCCGCACGACCCAGAACTGGCTGTTCCCGGAGAGGAGGGCAGCCGCCTCCTTCTTCAGTTCCGCCGTGACCAGTACCTGGGAGAGATCGGAACTGAGGTGGAGGGCGCTGACTTTTCCCATGTCCATGTTCTTGACTCGGATCCGGGTCTGGCCGGGTTCCAGGCCTTCGGCACTCAGGAAGCTGAGGATGATGGTGGGGCCCCGGTCAGTGTAGGCCTGGAGGGCCATCCAGCCCCCGATGAGGGCGGCCACGGCGGGGATCAGCCAGATGATGGAAATCCGCCACCGGCCGGACTTCACGAGGGGGTCCGGCAGTTCATCCATGGGAAGGCTCCAGAGCGTCCCAGACGAGTCTGGGGTCATAGCTTCGAACGGCCAGCATGGCGGTGATCACCATCAGGGCGAAGGCCACCGCGCCCGACCCCGGAGTGATGAAGGCAATCCCTTCCGCCTCGACCAGGGCGACCAGAAGGGTGACCACGAAGACGTCCACCATGGACCAACGGCCCACGGCCTCCATGAGGCGGTAGAGCCGGGTCCGGTGATCCGGGCGCCACTGGGATTGCGACCGCTCCGAAAGCAGCAGGATGGTGAGGATGGCGAGCTTGAAGATGGGCACCAGGATGCTGGCGATGAGGATCACCAGCGCGATGCCCCAGGATCCGGAACGGGCGAGGTGGAGGGTCCCGGAGAGAATGGTGTCGGTCTGGGCGCGCCCCATGCTGACCACGCGCATGACCGGCAGGGTGTTGGCGGGGATGTAGAGCAGGGCGGTGGTGATCAGGAGGGCCCAGGTGCGCTGCCGGCCGTTGGGTTTCCGGCTGTGGAGGCTGGCGTCGCAACGGGGGCAGACCCGGGTCTCTTCCCGAGGCGAAAGGAGTCCACAGGTCGGGCAGGCCACCAGGGAGGCGTCCAGGGCCGTGAGGGCGCCTGCGGGGATCTCCGGGGAAGGGGGGCGGGGCTGGATCCGGTTCCACAGGGCCTGGGAATCCAGGGACGAAACCGCGGCGGCGGCCAGGACCATGAAGGCGCCCAGGGCGAAGAGGGAGGGGCCGGGAAGAGCCACGGCCCATTGGGCGAGCTTCACGTAGGAGATGAGGAGGCCCAGCACGAAGACTTCCGCCATCCCCCAGCCGGTGAACTCTCCCACGATCCGGTATATGCGGGCGGTCCAGGCGTTCTGGAGCCCCAACTGGATCTGGACGATGACCAGGATCATGCCCAGGAGATGGGCCAGGGGGGCCAGGATCACGGTGGTGATGAGCACCGCCGCCAGCCAGTGCCATCCCAGGGAGGCCAGGATCCGGCCGCACTGCGGAATGGAGGCCTCCTGAAGGGTGCCGTGGATGTTGAGGGTCAGGAGGGGGAAGGCATTGGCCAGACCGAAGAGCAGGAGCGCCGTGAGGTAGAGGGCCAGGGCCACCTCCAGGGAACCCTGTCTCCCCCTTTCGAAGACGGCCCCGCATCGGCTGCAGAGGGTCATGCCCCCCCGGGGCGGGGGGGTGGCCCGGTGCAGCAGATCGCATTCCGGGCAGGCCATGAGTGCGGGGTTCGCCAAGGGGTCGGTTCCAGGTTTCGAGGGATCGGGTTAAGCGTGCTTCCGGCCGAGAACCAGCAGGGCGCCCCCGATGACCAGGGCACCCACGCCCGCCCAGGCAGGAATGTTCACGGTTTCCCTCTCCCTCAGGGTCAGCTCGATAGGCCCCAGGTTGGCCGCATGGCTGCTGCGGGTGTAGGTGAAACCTCCGTAGAGGAGTCCCAGAATCCCAGCCACCGCGAGAGCCAGTCCCAGTATCTTGGTTGCATTCATCCAGACCTCCACGGGAATCACAACAATTCCCAATTTTGGAACCAAGTGCAATGACTCCTGGAAGAATAATCCCATTCGCCGCCTGTGCGTCCCCGGGATCACTGGAGCTGGAACGGATCCGCATCCCCTTCCAGGCTGCAGAACGGCAGCAGCCGCCGAGCCTTGGCCCAGGGGTGATTCCCATTCCCGCCCCCAAAGACAGAGCGCCCCGCAAGGGCGGGGCGTCTGAAGCGGCGGAGGGCGGAGTCTCGAGTGGAAGCCCCTCCAAATTCCATGGGGAATGGATGGCTTACGGAGAATCTGCTATTTGGCCTTGGCTGCCTTCGGAGCCTTGGCCGCGCCCTTGGACTCCACCTTGGTGGCGACCTGCTTGTAGGTGATCGTCACCTTGTCGCCCACCTTGAGGGCATCCTTTCCCTGAGTGGCACCGTCGGTGTAGAAGCGCCAAGATTCCTTGCCCAGATCCAGTGTGAAGCTGTCGGCCACGACCTCTTTGACGGTGCCCGTCTTCTGGTAGCTGGCGGCAGCGGCCGCCCACCCCAGGATGGCGCCCATGGCGGCGACGGCGAGAGCGAGGGAGAAGGATTTCAGGCGCATCGGGATCTCCTTTTTGGGAAGGGCCCAAGACTAGCCAATCCCGGCAAGGCTTGGAAGGGGAAAATAGCTTGACGAGGAGAAAGGGATAATCTGGGACCTCGGATGAGCCCGGTGGAGCGAGGTCTGGAATAGAATCCACTGGCACGACCAATCAAAGGAGGCTCCTGGTGTTCCACCTGATCTGGAAGTTCATCCTGGGCGTCGTTGTCGGGTACGTGGCCCGAGCCATCCTGCCCGGCGCGGACAGAATCGGATTCTGGCTCACGGGCATCGTCGGTGTGGTGGGCTCTTTCGGCGGGCATTTCCTCGCCCAGGCCATCGGTTTCGAATCCGGGGAGAGACCCAGCGGGCGCCTCTTCAGTGCACTCATCAGTGTCGCCGGCGCCGTTCTGCTCCTCCTGATCCTTCGCTTCTTCCACCCCTGAGCCGTGGTGCCAATCACCACTCTGGCGGGCATTCTGGGCCTCTCGGTGGTGTCCGGGGTGAATCTCTACCTGTCCGTCCTTGTGGTCGGCCTGGCAGAGCGATTCCACTGGGTCGCGGGGCTTCCGCCTGAACTCCATGTCCTGGGACATCCGGTGGTGCTTGTCAGCGCAGGATTGCTCTGCCTGATCGAGTTCTTCGCAGACAAGCTTCCCTTCGTGACGGTGGTATGGGATGGCGTTCACACCTTCATCCGGCCGATCGGAGGGGCTCTGCTGGCCCTGGGAGCCGCGGGGCGCCTGGATCCGGTGGTTCAGGTCCTGGCCCTGCTCGCGGGCGGCACCATCGCGCTGGGCGCCCATGGCACGAAGATGGGGGTCCGGGTGCTCGCCCACACCACACCCGAGCCGACGACCCACGGCCTGATCAGCATGGCCGAGGACATCGGTGTCGTGGGCCTCCTGGCTCTCGTCTACACCCATCCTTACGTGGCCGTCCCCATCCTGTTGGCGATCATTCTGGCCATCGCGCTGCTGCTTCCCATGCTTGGCCGGGTCATCCATTTCCTTCTGGTGGGCCTTGCGGGGCGCATCATGTCCTGGGTGAAGCGGGCGGGGCGGAAGGATGTTCCCCAGTGGGTCGAGCTGGCCATTCTGGAACTGGATCCGGGGGGCAGCGAGCGCGTTTTCCGCACCTTCGTGGGGAAGGCCAAGGGGGCGCCTCGTTTGAAGGAAGGCTATCTCGCCCAGATCGGAGGGCGCTGGATATTCATCCATCGAGGGCTGTTCAAGGCCAAGGCCATTTCGATGGATGAGGGGGGCAGGGCTCCCCAGTGCCTGAACAGGGGTTCGCTATGGGACTCTCGGGTCTTTCTCCGGGAGGGGAAACCTCAGGTGTTCCTCTTTTCCAAAGACTGGTCTCATGCATTTCCAGATCCGGAAATGCCCTCACCAACCCGCTAAAGGTCTTGGGCAGTGAAGGTGTCGCCCTGGGTGATGTCCCCGGTCCGGAAGCCCTTGAGGAACCACCGCTGGCGCTGCTCCGAGGTGCCGTGCGTGAAGGCGTCGGGCACGATGTAGCCCAGCTGCTGCTTCTGGATGCGATCGTCGCCCACGGCGCTGGCGGCATTGAGCGCTTCCTCCATGTCGCCCGGCTCCAGAGTGTGCTTCATCCTCTGGGCGTGGTGCGCCCACACTCCAGCCAGAAAGTCCGCCTGAAGCTCCAGCCGGACGCTGAGCTGGTTGTACTGTCCCTCCGAGATGCGCAGGCGGGCCTTCTCCATGCGCTGCGTGGTGCCCATCAGCTTCTGCACATGGTGTCCCACCTCGTGAGCGATCACATAGGCCGCGGCGAAGTCGCCGGGAGCCTTGAGCCTGTTCTGGAGCTCACTCAGGAATCTGAGATCGAGGTAGACCTTCTCGTCGGCTGGGCAGTAGAAAGGCCCCGTCGAGGAGCCCGTCGCTCCGCAGCCCGATTTCGTATAGCCGGTATAGAGCACGAGCCTGGGCTCGCGATAAGGGCTGCCCTTGGCCTGGAAGATGGTCTTCCAGACATCTTCGGTGTCGGCCAGGACAACGCTGGCGAATTCACCGGCAGCCTTGTCTGTCTGGGTGAGGTCCCCCCGGGCAGCCGGAGTCGTCTGCACCTGGCCCTGCTGCGAGCCCACGACTCGCATCACGTCCCGCAGATTGCCGCCGAACAGGAGGATCAGGACGGCAATGAGGATCGTTCCGAGCCCGCCGCCCATCATCATCCTTCGCCCGCCGCCTCCGCTGCGCAGGTCCTCCACATTGCTGCTTTGACGCCTTCCCTGCCATAGCATGATGGTGGCCTCCCCTCTTCGTGGCGGATCCGGACCTCGTTCGCCCGCTTGGATGGTGCTAGGCGCCATGATCCCACCGTTCCCGCCAGCCTATCGGCTGGGAATCTCGGGGGTTCCAGGGAAGGACTATGATGGGGGACAGGTCCCCTGAAATTCCCCATGTTTCGAACCCTTGGCCTCGCCCTCTCTCTGTGGATCCGCCGATTCCCGGCCCATGCGGCCTGGAGTCTCATCGGGTGGGTCTGGGTGAGGGTCCAGAGGCTCCGGACTCCGAAGCCGGCCTCGCAGAACGGGAGGACCTGGGAGGAGGCGTTCCTGCGCGGGGCGAACCTCCCCTGGTTCTCCTGCGGCAATGATTTCGGCTGCAACGCGTGGCACCCAGAGGGGGGCATTTCGGCGCCTGGAAGGGCCAGGGCCATCCAGCAGGTCTTCGCGGATCTTCAGCGGGACGGGATCACCTGTCTGCGCTGGTTTCTGTTCGCCGATGGGCGCTCGGGGATCCGTTCCGATCCGGCAGGACGGCCCACGGGGCTGGACGATCGGGTCTTCCCGGACCTGGATCTGGCCCTTTCCCTGGCCGCTCGATACGGTATCCGGATCATCCCCGTGTGCTTCGATTTCCTCCTCTGCGGGCGGGAATGGCGTTCTGGAGACGTGAAACTCGGCGGTCGCAGCAGCTGGATCCGGGATCCGGAGAGCTGGATGGCCCTGGAGACCCGCGTCCTGGAACCTCTATTCGCACGCTATGGAAGCCATTCCGCGGTCCTCGCCTGGGATCTCTTCAACGAGCCGGAATGGGCCGCCTTCGGGATGGGATGGAAGGAGGCCGGCGTGCCGCCCTGGGTCCTGCGTTCCCGCCTCGAAGAGATGGTCCGGCTGGCGCATCGCCTGGGGAACCAGCCAGTCACCGTGGGGCTTTGCAGCGTCCGCGGTCTTCCCCTCGTGCAGGGCATCGGCCTGGACTTCTTCCAGGTCCACTGGTACGACCAGTACGACTCGTCCTCGCCCTTGGACCGCCCCGTGGAGCGCCTGAGGCTGGATCGGCCCCTGCTGCTGGGGGAGTTCCCCACCCGGAACTCCCGCCTGAGCGGAAGCGAGATCGTGGAGCTCGCACGCCGGCACGGCTACTGTGGGGCTCTGGCCTGGTCCCTCAGGGCCGAGGATGCGTTCTCTGGGATGGAACGGTCAGCGCTTCCCGCCGAAGAGGCTCCCGAGCACCCCCCGGATGAGCTGCCGCCCCACGGCGCTGCCCGCGGAACGAAGGACGCTCTTGCCTAGGGTTTCCAGCATGGAATCGCTCCGGCTTGCGGGGGCGCGGGAGGCCTTCGCTTCCGCCTTGGCCTGGGTCGCCTCCTCAGCGGCCTGGGCGGCTTCCTGGGCCCGGACGCCCAGCTTCTCGAAGGCACTCTCCCGGTCCAGAGGTGTTTCATAGGTCCCGGCCACGAGGCTCTGAGCCATGAGGGCCTTGCGTTCGCCGGGGTCGATAGGCGGGAACTGGCTCGCGGGCGGCACGATCCAGGCCCGCTGCACCACGCCGGGGGTCCCCTTCTCGTCCAGGAGGCTCACCAGGGCCTCGCCCACCGCGAGCTGGGTGATGACCTGGCCCACGTCCAGGTCCTTGTTGGTGCGGAAGGTTTCGGCGGCGGCGCGCACGGCCTTCTGGTCCCGGGCCGTGAAGGCCCGCAGCGCGTGCTGAACGCGGTTGCCCAGCTGGCCCAGCACCTTGTCGGGCACGTCGAGCGGATTCTGGCTGCAGAAGTAGATGCCTACGCCCTTCGAGCGCACCAGGCGCACCACCTGCTCGATGCGGTCCAGGAGCGCGTCCGGGGCGTCCTCGAAGAGCAGGTGCGCTTCGTCGAAGAAGAAGACCAGCTTGGGCTTCTCGGGATCGCCCACTTCTGGCAGGCGCTCATATATCTCCGAGAGCAGCCAGAGCAGGAACGTGGCATAGAGTTTCGGTGAACCGATGAGCTTGTCGGCCGCCAGCAGATTGATGACGCCGCGTCCCTTGGGGTCGGTCTGGATCAGGTCGTCGATGTTGAGGGCGGGCTCTCCGAAGAACGTTTCGCCCCCCTGGGACTCCAGCTCCAGCAGTCCCCGCTGGATCGCGCCGATGCTGGCGGAGCTCACGTTGCCGTACTGGGTGCGCAGCTCTGCCGCGTGCTCTCCCACGAAGGCCAACATGGAACGGAGATCCTTCAGATCGAGCAGGAGCAGCCCGTTGTCATCGGCCACCTTGAAGGTGAGGTTCAGGACGCCGGTCTGAGTGTCGTTGAGGTTCAGGAGGCGTCCCAGGAGCAGCGGTCCCATGTCGCTGATGGTGGTGCGCACGGGGTGGCCCTGTTCGCCGAAGATGTCCCAGAAGGTGACGGGAAAGCACTCGAATGGAATGGGGTCGAGCTTCATCAGCTCTACCCGCTCCTTCAGCTTGGGGTTCTCGCTTCCGGCCTTGGCGATGCCCGACAGATCGCCCTTGATGTCCGCCATGAACACCGGCACCCCAGCCCGGCTGAACTGCTCCGCCAGCACGCGCAGGGTCACGGTCTTGCCCGTGCCGGTGGCGCCGACCACCAGGCCGTGGCGGTTGGCCATGCGAGGCATCAGGAGGAGGTCGAGAGTCTCCTTGGCTTCGAGGGCACGGGCGAGGAGGAAGGGCTCGGTCATTGGAGCTCCCGGATCGATGAGGACGGATGCTGCGGGTGAACTGCCGCTGCCGATTTTATCTGGTTTCTTCGAATCCCGCCCCCAGACAGCAGAGCGCTCCGCCGAGGCGGAGCGTCTGAACTGGCGGAGGGCGGAGTCTCGAGCGGAAGCCTCTCCGGTTCGAATTCCCTGGAACAGGGAATTCAGCAGGGAATTCACGAGGAATGGAGCCCTTTGCCCGGCTCTCTGCGTTTTGGGGCCAGGTCAGGACTGGGTTTGAGCCCGGGATGGCCACAAATTCCCTACCCCAGGTTGCAGGGAATTCATTGACCCCTTGCAGGGAATTCCTGGGGATCGGATGGGAATCGCCGAGGGCTTAAGGCCGCGGATGGCGAGGTGCGCAGGACAGCATTGATCCTGAGAAGGAACTGGCGCCCCGTCGGAGGACTCAGGCCAAGGCTAGGAGGAAGGCTGGGGCCTGACAGCTCGAGAAATTGGAAAAGTGTTGCCCCCTTTGTCTCCTTGCCTGCCCCCATCCATGTAGGCTCGCGTTTTTACTGAATCGGGGTGAGGCCCGCAAGCTCAAAATTAGCAATCCATCAAATGGCAGGATGTCCGTCCCGTGATGCCGTAAATTAGGCTTGGGTGGGTGAATTTCTTATGAGACCCTAGAGGATTCACGCCGAAATTCGTGTCCTGGCCCTTGGGCTCGCGATGCCTTTCGTTCGCGTTCAAGGAGACCGGCCATGGCTCGATCCGTTGGAAGTCAGTGTGGGTCTGGATTCGGTCGCCGCCTGGCGGTGTGGCTCCTGCTGCTGGCAGGGATCACCCTCTCTGCCCAGGACTTTCAGAGTTCCTTCTCGCCCTTCCAGGTGGAGCGCAGCAAGACTCCCGTCAGCCTGCATGGAGTGGTGAGTGTCGACGCCCCTTCCGGCGCCCTCCTCTTCGACATCCCGGTTGGTCCCGGACTGGGGCCCAAGGGCGAGCTGTTCCCTTTGGCCTTTTCGGGGCGAAATGCCAGTATGTCGACCTACCTCCAGGAAAAAACGCGCCAGGCAGGCACCGTACTTCGAGTGTCGTCTCCTTCCTGCTCCGCTGGATTTGGGCCAGGAAGCCTCGTGGCTCCCCTCTTCAGCAAGGAGGGCGTCCAGTGGGTGACACCAGACGGCAAGCCGGGGAATTGCAACATCGGGAAATCCTGGTTCTTGAATCAAGGAACGGGCCATCCCTTGTTGTCGACATTCCTCGAACAGGATCTTCCAGCGCCAGCAAAGACCTTCCCTCGCTATGCCACTGAATGGTCGACTGCGGTCCTGCCTGGAACCTCAAAGAAAGTCATCAATATTGGATCCGCTGGGGAATTGGTACTGGGACTATTCCATCCGACGGAAGCACCTTTGGTGAAAATGTGTTCCTACATTAGTTCTGACGGCAGCCCAATTGGCACCCAGGACTTCCCTGAAGATCCTGAAGCCAGGCTTCCCCGCGTATATCTAATCATCAAGGGTGAACTGGCCTACGAATATACATTTCGAGGTTTCCTGTTTCTTCGGGCCACTACCAAAAATCCAATCCCGGGTTATCCGATCCATTACCCTCCAACAAATACAACGAATAGTGGCCCCTACATGCAGGTCGATGAGTCTGATTTCCATCAGTACGATTCCGCTTACTACGACGCTGGCGGTCGCCTGGTGGGATCGCTTTCTCGCGTCTGAAGGCACGTCAGGAGGTCTCACGGGCTACACTGATGGCAGCTCTTTGAAAAGACAGGCTGCATCTAGCTTTGCGCGTGATTAAGCGGAAAGCTGCACAGGGTCCTCCATTACATCTACAACGAAGCCCGACAGCTCATCGCCCAATACGAGCGGACCAAGAATGCGGATGGCACCTGGAACGATCCCGTGTGGAAGAAAGACATCATCTACGTCGGCACCAAGGAGATCGCCGAGGTCAGTCCCACCGGCACGTCGATCACCATGACCGACCACCTTGGATCACCCCGCTTCACCTGGGACGGTGTCACCACGCCGATCCAGCAGAAGTTCCTGCCGTTTGGTGAGCAGCTAACGCCACCTGGAGTAGCCGCAGGTATTTCCAAGGGCTTCACGAACCACGAGCAGACGGATGCGTCTGGGCTCATATATATGCAGGCTCGGTTCTACTTACCGATGTGGGGCAGGTTTGCGAGCCCCGACCCGGCAAGGGATCAGCACTTCGAGGAAACGCAGAGCTGGAACATCTATAGCTACGTGCAGAATAGTCCGGTGATGACGATCGATCCCAACGGAGAAGCGGGCTTGCTCGCCTGGGCTCGCGACAAGTACGAACAAGCCAAATCCCAGGTGGTTGCTGGAGTGCAGAACACGGCTTCATTCTCTAGAGGCATGACCGATGCGTATGTCAATGCGGTCGGTTTGGGGATTCCATCTGCCTTCGGCGGAAGTAGTGATGGCAGCGTGGCATATGCAAGTGGAAGAGCCGTTGGTGATGGTGCGGCGATGCTCCAAGGAGCAGCGGAAGCCGAAATTGGCAAGGATGGAGCCGGACTTGCATTAGTGGCAGGACCAGCCTCTTCGGGGGTGATGGCTGTGGCTAGCGCCCTGACTATTCATGGTGTTGGAACTATCATCGCAGCTGCTATGGATGGGGGTTCGAACGCGTCTTCTCCTAAACAAATGCAGAAGGAAGTTGAAAGAGGGCAAGCTCCACGAGATGTGGATCACGTTCACGATACTCATACGGGAAAAGAGGAGCCTCACATTAAATACAAGGATGGAACATCATCAACTAAAAGTGGTGGGGTTCATGACAAGAAAGGCGGAACTCCAAATCCACCCAAAAAAACACGCGAGTGGATAAAAGAGCATGGATGGGAACCACCACCTAAAAAACAGTAATGTATACTGGATTGTGTTGGTTAAAAATGAAAGGACAAAACAGTGATTACTCCTGCAGAATCTCATAGCCAATGGGACGGGGACGATCCTTCTAAATTTGTTAGATTTCCAGTCAAAACACTAGAGTGCTGTGGTGTTCCAGCAGCGGACAGTCATTTTCAATGGGTCGCTGGGCTTCCAGCATGGGCAGCGCCTAATATGCATTTCTTCTTTGATGGAGGCGAAAAGCTTCCACCTCCTTGTGACCCAAATGGCATACCACTTTCAGATGCCCCTAATGGATTATGCCAAATCGGAAGCACGGGTGAGGATTTCCCAATTTGTATAGATTCTGATGGGGCTGGTCGCATTTGTTGTCTCGAGATAGAGACTGGCTTGGTTAAATTGCTCAATTCATCACTAGAGCAGCTGATTGCTTCTTTGCTTGCATTCAACAAAACAGTCGCAGCCGCACTAGCATATGGAGAAAAGCACCATCAAGACGATGCTTGGCGCAAGGGACTTTATCCTGTAGAGTTGGATCAAAATTTACAAAGAGAAATTTCTCTAATAGACCCAGACGGGATGCGTCCTGGCTCGTATTGGTTCGACTATTTCACTGCCCGCAAATTGTCTAATAATTAACTATTCTCTTCCTGTCCTTCCCCAACCCATCCCTACCGTCCCAACCCCGCGAAGGGATGAGCAAGCTAAGCCACCCTTCACAGCAATGCCATTTACTCCAGATGTTAGGCGTCATTATGGACTCAAACCCAATGCCTGCTGCCATCCCACATCCTTCACCGCAGGATGAGGTCAAACGACCATCCATTGCGTGGTGGGAAATCCTGGTGGCTATCGCAATCCTTTGGTTTTGTTTCCCTGGTCTGACTAGCTTTGCCAATCACCCCCGCACTCCAGAAGCTTACGGCGAAGTCGTAGGGGGGTATATGGCTTCTCCAGGGGCTCCCTTCCTGTATTTGCTCTTCAGGATAAAATTCGCCCGAGTCAGAAGCCTGCTGGGGTGCCTGGCTGCCGTGGTGGCTATCGGGGTTGTCAGTGCGCTGTTTATTCCACTCTTGCTTAAATAACGTTCTCCTTCATGGTCATCATCCCAACCGTCCAACCAAGCGTCCGCGATAGGATGATGAGCAAGCTAACTTGCTAGGAATTCCATGGGTTCCGAGACTCCTGAACGAATAGTTCTCCCACCAGATCGCTCAATCCTTTATGGTGGGGCGAGGCTGTATGGAAAGATACAAGGGAACAGGCGAGGACATTTTGTAGCAACTCGATTCACACACTTCGCCTTCATTCCATTGTTCCCACTTAAAAGCTACCTAGTGCTTGAATCTCATGGAAACAAGAGGGTTGGAATCGAGATACCGAAGAACTCATTGTCAGTATTCATAGCCTATTTCCGTGCAGCCTGCATTTTGATTGCTCTGTCCGCGTTCATGTTCTGGGCTGATTACCTTGAGAAGGTCCCTTTTTCGTATCTCAGCTTCTCGGCGCAAGTAGCCATATATACCTGGTTCACGCTCGCAGCTCTCGGTTCGCTTGGTCTGCTCTATTCGTATCTCTCATCTAGGATCGCCAGCGCTACTCCAGCTACCGAAAAATGGATCAATACCCTGCTAGAGGACATGAATACCTAGCACAGCACTCAGCCGCTTCGTAGTGTGCGCCGAGGATTAAACGCAAAGCAGACCATGGAGTAATGAGTAGATGTATTGCCCCTCGTGTAATCACCCGAACCCTGTCTACGTGGACGACTACTGCACCAAGTGCGGTCTGGCGATGGATGGCAGCGGCAACAAGAACCCCACGCTCGTGCAGGAAGCCGCCGATGACGAAGGCGGCGAAGTAATCCGTCTTTCCGATGGATGCCGAATCGTGCTCCTGGAGTCCTCGTTGGTCTTCAAGGACAGGGGCAATGGGAGGCAGGTGGAGATTCCCCGCGAGGAGGTTCCGGCGCGTCTGGAGCGGATGGGGCTGGCAAAGCGATCACCTTCCTTCTTCATCCATGTCCCCAAACCAAAACGATTTACCTTGGGCAAGGAAGATGCAAAGGCGCTCCTGGAATGGTTGGGACCGGAAACACCAGCAGAGGCGACCCTTCAGCTCCGCCGAAGAGTAGGCTTCAACATCCCCATCGGGATTTTCTATCTGGTGACAGCCTTCTCGAATGTCTGGTGGTTGTCCCTGGCAAAAACTCCATCCGTGCCGATTCGATCCGATGATCGGTGTTGTGATGCCTTTCGATTTAAGTCTATTGGGCGCAGATCGCTTCTTTGCGCCAGGTCGCTGAGGTGGCAAGGGCTGCTCTTGACGACGGAATAATGTCAAAACATCCCAGAAAGACAGGCTCCCGCCTGCCCGGCGCAGTCGGGCGGCAGGCCTGTCTTTCTGGCCGTCAGGCGGCGCGTTCCCAGGCGTAGCGGTGATGGAGCCCGCCGAGCCTCGGCAGCGCGGCGATCTGTCCATCCTCACCAGGTCCGGGATCCACGGGTCTTCCCCGCGGGCTGTCCTTGCTGAGCCCCAGATGGGTTCGGTCGTCGTGGTAGTAGCCGAGGTACTCCTTGAGCAATCGCCGTGCATGGTCCTCGTCCAGCACGATGATGTGGTCGAAGCAATCCCGGCGCAGGGTGCCAATCATCCGTTCGCACGCTCCGTTCTGCCAGGCGCCTGCTGATACTGGCCCGCGAAGGCGTATTCTCCGAGGTTTCGGGCAGCTTCGAACTCACCAGTTCCAGATGCCAGTTGGCCATAAAGACCCCTTCGGGGTAGAGCTGATAGAAACACCGCTCCGTGAAGGTCATCAGATCGTTGCGGAGCAGGACCTGGTATTCGGCCCAGGAGAGGGGGCTCCCGTCGGGTGAGGCCAGGGGGAGAGAGGTGGTCACTATTTCTCCGGGGGCAGGGAAGGGGTGGACGGTGCCTGAAATCGGCGGAGCAGATTGGCCATCACGGCCTGATCTGCTTCCTTGGGGAGCCCAAGATTCGCGTGAGCCCGGATGGGAAACGCTCCGGGGGAACGCCCTTCTTCCGGGGGGCGCTCTACCGGATTCTCCAGAACCCGCTGTATGTGGGAGATGTCCCCCACCGAGGGGCAATCTATCCCGGGGAGCAGGAGGCTCTCGTGAGCCGGGATATGTGGGAGGAGGTCCAGCGGACGCTGAAGGAGAACACCGCTCGGCAGGATTGCGGGGAGGGTGTGCAAAGCCCCAGCCTGCTGGTGGGATGCGTGGAGGATGAGCACGGGGTTCGGATGATCCCCTCGCATACTCTGCGTCGGAATCGGCGCTACCGCTACTACGTGTCGGCTCCCTCCTCGGACCCTGCCGAGGGACCCACGAAGGGAGGCCTACGCATCCCCGCCCATGATCTGGAGGAAGGTGTCTGGGGCCGGCTACGGACCTTCCTGAGCTCTCCCTCGGAACTCCTGAGTGCGATGGGGACGGCTCTGGGCAGGCAGGCCCAGGTGATCCAGGCGGCGGCTCAGGCGATTCAAGCCTGGGAGGTGGGTTCCACGCTGTCGCGACGGGCATGGCTGAAAAATCTGCTTCACAAGGTCGTGGTGTCCCCCACCACCCTGACCCTGGAAGTGGATCTACCCACCCTCTGGAGTCGACTGGGGTTCGGAGAAGGGACCCTCGAAAACGGTGACGCCGAGCCGACGCTCATCCTTGAATCCGAGAGTCGCCTCAAGCGAGGCGGAAGGGGATTGCGGTTTGTGATCCCCGGGGCCGAGGGGGACTGGGGAGAGGCTCACCTGGACCGACCCCTTATTCAGGCGGTGGCCCGAGGGCGGCACTGGTACCACCTCCTGCTCTCCGGTCAGGCGAAGTCCCGGGAGGAGATCGGAGAAAGACACGGGTTCTGCGGTCAGCATGTGGCCCGGATCCTTCCGCTGGCGTGGCTGGCTCCGGACATCGTGGAGGCGATCCTGGAAGGGCGCCAACCCAAGGAGCTGACAGTCAAGCGATTGCTGGGAAAGTTTTCGATGGATTGGGCTGAACAGCGACGGGTGCTGGGCTTCGAATCCAGGTCAAAATCGGCCTGAGGATTTGGGCAATCCACCTACTTCGAAGCCTCGGGAGAGAACCCGAGGCTTCGGGGCATTTTGGGGGGAGATACAGCCTCTCCCATGGGGATCCCCAAGGCCTGAGAGCCACGCGGTGTGGGCGTTTGCTCGGAGGACCTGGGGATGTCTGCTGCAACGGCAGACTCGTTGGCGGAGGGGGCGGGATTCGAACCCGCGGAGAGCTCACACCCTCGCCGGTTTTCAAGACCGGTGCCTTAAACCGCTCGGCCACCCCTCCGTGCTTCCATCATCTGCGAGAGGGATGCGATCCGGCAACAGTCCTTGCGGCTGGGCTCCGTTCTCGGTACCATCGAGGGTCCGGGAGAGATGCCGGAGTGGCCGAACGGGCTCGCCTGCTAAGCGAGTGTGTTGGGTAAACCAGCACCCAGGGTTCGAATCCCTGTCTCTCCGCCAGAACTGAGCCGCCTTCGGGCGGCTCTTTTGTCGGGGAGAGACAGTGATTCGAAGTCACTGAATCGCTGGCTTTCGCCCTGGCCCGAGGGAGACAGCCCAGTGGGCTGTCGAGCCGGGACAGAAAGCCCTGCGATTCGTGCGGAGCGAAGGCCCGGAGGGCTGGAGCGAATCCCTGTATCCATGCCGCTGTGGCGGTAACAGGGATTCGAAGTCACAGAATCGCTGGCTTTCGCCTTGGCCCGAGGGAGACAGCCCAGTGGGCTGTCGAGCCGGGACAGAAAGCCTTGCGATTCGTGCGGAGCAGAGGCCCGAAGGGCCGGAGCGAATCCCTGTATCCATGCCGCTGTGGCGGTAACAGACATTCGAAGTCAGAGGCCCGATCATCCCCTCCCAAGGGCTTTGCCGCTTCGGCACCATTCGCTGTACGAGCCCATATAAATGGAGGCGCCGGGAAGGCCCGCCACTTCCAGCGCCAGCAGGGTATGACACGCGGTTACGCCGCTGCCGCAATGGACGGCGAGATGGTTGGCAGGGGTATCACCGAGCAGGGCCAAATAGATTTGTCGCAGATCCTCTGGGGCTTTGAAGCGGCCCTGGCCATCCAGGTTCTCGCCCCAG
>JAYSNJ010000019.1:0-3046 GCA_043723905.1 Holophagaceae bacterium | reverse complement strand
GTCTCGAAGTCGTGAAAGGCGGGCAGGCAGTGCAGGAAGAGCACGTCCTTGTTGCCGGTGGCTTCGACCATCTCCATGGTCACCTTGAAGGGGGTCAACTGCTTCACGCGCTCGGGGATCAGGGCCTCTTCGCCCATGGAGGCCCACACGTCCGTGTAGAGCACGTCGGCGCCCTGCACGGCGGTCTTCATGTCGTTGCAGACTTCGATGATGGCGCCGGTCTCCTTGGCGGCTTCGCGAGCGGCGGCCAGCACCTTGGGATCGGGAGCCAGGCTGTCGGGGCCGAGGGCCACGAAGTGCATGCCCGTCTTGGCGGCGCCGTACATGAGGGCGTAGCTCATGTTGTTGCGGATATCGCCGCAGAAGACGAGCTTGACCTTGCTGAGGGGCTTGGCGCAGTGCTCCTCGATGGTGAGGAAGTCCGCCAGGATCTGGGTGGGATGGTCGGAGTCCGTGAGGCCGTTCCACACGGGCACACCGCTGTGCTTGGCCAGGCACTCCACCACTTCCTGCTTGTAGCCCCGGTACTCGATGCCGTCGTAGAAGCGGCCGAGGACCTTGGCGCTGTCCTCCAGGGATTCCTTCTTGCCCATCTGGGAGCTGTTGGAATCCAGGAAGGTGACGTGGGCTCCTTCCTCGAGCGCGCCCACCTCGAACGCGCAGCGTGTGCGCGTGGAGGCCTTCTCGAAGAGCAGGACGACATTCTTGCCCTTGAGAAGGTCGTTGAAGACACCCATCCGCTTCTTGGCCTTCAGATCGTGACTGAGGTCCAGCAGGTAGCGGACTTCGGAAGGCGTGAAGTCCATGAGGGTGAGGAAACTGCGACCCTTGAGGTTGACGGCCATGGTTGTTTCTCCGTCGGCATCTAGGACAACCCGCGAGGAGGGGACGCACGGACCCTCCACCGGGTGAAACAATAATTTCACCACGGGAGCCCGTCCGGGGCGACCCCTCTTTTTGAATGGGAGAGGCCTGTTTTGGCCTCATTCCAATCGGCGCGAGCGTTCTGGATCTGCTGTCAAATAAGCAGAGAAGGCCCGCAATCGCGGGCCTTCTCTGCGTCAGGGATTCCTGGAACGAGTGCGCTACCTGACGGCGGCGGGGGCTTCCTTGGCGGGCTCCACGGGCAGCTTGGGGGCCTCGGCCTCGGCCTCGGGCGTGGGGACCGGGGTCGGGGTTGCGACGGGCTTCACCAGGTTGAGCTCCTTGAGGGCCTTCTCGATGGAGACGCTAAGGTATTCGCCCCGCAGGCGCAGGGTCTCGCCTTCGAAGATCTTGCCATCGGGGCCCACCAGGACGGGGCGGGGAATGGTGGCCACGTTCAAGGCCTGGAGGATCGGGTCCTTGCTGTCCTTCCCCAGGAAGACATGAGTCCAGGGCATGGGGTGGGCGGCGTCGGCGCGGAAGGGCACGATGTCTCCCGCCAGCTTGTCCAGGCTGAGGCTCAGGATCTCGAAACCGGCATCCTTGTACTTGGCATAGACCTCGTGGAGCTTGGGCATCTCCTTTACGCACGGGCCGCACCAGGTGGCCCAGAAGTCCACCAGCACCAGCTTGCCCTTGAAGGTGTCCAGGCTCACATCCTTGCCGTCGAGATCCTTGAACGCGAAGGCGGGGAAGGCGGACCCCTTGCCCACGTACTTGGCGGGATCCAGCTGCTTGGCGGACTTGCCTGCGGTGGTGTCCTTGTAGTCGGTCGTCAGTGTCTGGTAGAGCGCCTTCATCAGGTCCAGGTCGCCGACTCGAGCGGCGCCAGCCAACTGAGAGAAGACGCCGAAGGCGCGGACCTCGGGCTCGGGGTTCTCCTTGACGACTGCCTCGCGAAAGCCGGCGAAGGCCTGGTTCCGGCCGGCAGCCACATGGGACGCGGCCATGATCTGGGGCGACATGGCCCAGTAGGGGCTCTTGGCGGGCAGCTTGTCCAGGGCCAGGGCGGCGCTTTCTGGGTTCAGCTTGGCGCCGACGCTGCCCAGGCTCAGGTAGCTCATGGCCAGCAGGCCCTGGTTGTCGACATCGGTCTCGGCCTGGAGCTCCTTGGCCAGGGTTTCCTGGTCGGCGGTCCAGTCCAGCTTCTCCTTGTTCTTGAGGGCGGTGCGGCCCTTCTCCTCCCGGGTCTTGAAGGCGGCGTAGAGGGCCTCACGCTTCACGAGCTGGGCATCGGCGCTGATGGGCTTGACTTCCCCCTTGGGCTTTTCGGGATGGGGCATCAGGTCCAGGCCCTTGAGGCCTTCCTCGCCCAGGAGGATGGGGATCTGGAGGGGCAGATGACCCTTGGCGCGCACATCCAGCAGGTAGAGGCCGGGCTTGGGAATGGGCAGCTTGAAGCCGGGCTTCTTCTTGTTGGGCACACCCAGGCTCTCGACGCTCTTGAGGGCCAGGGAACTGCCACGGGTGGACATGGGGATCAGGCCCACGGTGGCCTGGAGGGGCTTGCCGGCCTCGTTGTGGATCCAGCCCTCAAGGACCGGACCTTGGATGGCGGGGGCGGGGGCGGCAAGAAAAGCGGGAGCTAGCAGCAGAGGAAGCATGGTTGTCTCCGGGGGATGGAAGCCCCCAGCATACTCCAGCCAAAGGCAAAATCCCTTACATCAACTCGCGCAGCAGCGTCTCGCCCCGGGGCCA
The DNA here is from genome assembly GCA_043723905.1 of Holophagaceae bacterium. Lineage (GTDB taxonomy): Bacteria > Acidobacteriota > Holophagae > Holophagales > Holophagaceae > JAYREN01. The sequence continues at coordinate 424 of JAYSNJ010000019.1, read as the reverse complement.
TTCACCGAAACCCGCGGCCGTGTCGATGTGGCCCCTGGGGCCGATATCGCTGAGGGCGGCGTTCCAGGCCTCGGCGAAGGCCCTGCCTCGCTCGAGGGAGAGGAAGGGATCAGCGCTGCTGACCACCACCCGGCCGGGGAAGGGGAGGCCGAAGAGGGGCACGGGGGCAAATCCCCGAGCCACTTCCGGAGCCGAAGGGGCCTCCGCATCCAGAGGTGCCACCAGCAGGGCTCCATGGACGGGTCGCTCGTAGGCCTCGGTCCAGTGGACGATGGCCAGGCAGCCCAGGCCATGGCCCACAAGGATCGGAGGGATGCCGTCCTCGTTGGCCTTTCGGATGGCATCGTCCAGGGCCTCCACCCACTCGGCCCGTCGGGGGAAGGCCCAATTGGGCATCTCCACCCGCCTGGCGTCCCGCAGTTGC
>JAYSNJ010000018.1:0-16710 GCA_043723905.1 Holophagaceae bacterium | reverse complement strand
CGGCCGGAGCCGGGAACGGGTGCTGCTCACCGAGGAACTGGGGGCGGTGTCAGACGAGCTGATCATCACGACCGATGACGGCTCCTGGGGGCGCAAGGGCCTCGTGACCGAAGCCCTGCAGGACATCCTGGCTCGCGAGAAGGTCGCCGAAGTCATCGCCGTGGGCCCCATGCCCATGATGCAGGCGGTGGCGGAGCTGACGCGGCCCAGCGGCATCTTCACCCTGGTGAGCCTCAACGCGCTCATGGTGGATGGCACGGGCATGTGCGGCGGATGTCGGGTCACGGTGGGCGGCGAGTTCAAGTTCGCCTGCTTCGATGGCCCCGATTTCGATGGCCACAAGGTGGATTTCCAGATGCTGCGGATGCGGCAGAACTGGTATCACGACGACGAGAAGGATGCGGGCGAGCACGCCTGCCGGGTGGGGCGCAACACCGCTGCGCCCCTGACGGAGGCGGATCTGCCAGTCATCGAACCGGTGGCCGACTTCGACTGGAGAAGCGCCGACCTGCCGGGTCTCAGGGCCCCTCAGCGCATGAAGATCCCCAAGCAGGAGATGGCCTGCCAGGAACCCAACCTGCGCATCACCAATTTCGGGGAGGTCTCCCTGGGGCTCAGCGCCGAGCAGGCGCGCCTGGAGGCCGCCCGCTGCCTGCAGTGCAAGAAGCCCACCTGCATCGACGGGTGTCCCGTGGGCATCGATATCCCCACCTTCCTCAAGCAGATCGAGGCGGGGCATCCCCAGGAGGCCGGGCTGATCCTCAAGCGCTACTCGGCCCTCCCTTCGGTCTGCGGCCGCGTGTGTCCCCAGGAGAAGCAGTGCGAGGCACGTTGTGTGGTGGGTCTCAAGGGTGACGCGGTTTCCATCGGTCGCCTGGAGCGCTATGCCGCCGACAGCCTCCTGGAAGGCCCGGCCCGCTCCCCGGAGGTGGCCCCGACCACCGGGAAGAAGGTGGCCATCGTGGGCGCGGGCCCGGCGGGTCTGGCCACGGCGGGAGAACTCGTCCAGAAGGGCCACGAGGTGACGGTCTTCGATGCCCTCCACAAGCCCGGGGGCGTGCTCCTCTATGGCATTCCCGAATTCCGCCTGCCCAACGCCATCGTGGATTCCGAGGTGCAGGCCCTCCGGGCCCTGGGCGTGAGGTTCGTGATGAACACGCTCATCGGCCGGGCCATGACCCTGGAGGAACTGCGCCAGGACTACGACGCCATCTTCCTGGGGACCGGTGCGGGACTGCCCCGGATGATGGGCATCCCCGGCGAGGAGTTCAAAGGCGTCTACACGGCCAACGAGTTCCTGACCCGGGTCAACCTCATGCGGGCCGATCTCTTCCCGGACTTCGGCACGCCCGTCACGGTCGGCAGGCACGTGGTCGTCGTGGGCTGCGGCAACACGGCCATGGACGCCGCCCGCTGCTCGAAGCGGTTGGGCGCGGATGTGACGGTGGTCTACCGCCGTTCCGTGAACGAGAGTACCGCCCGCAAGGAGGAACTGGAGCACGCCATGGAGGAGGGCATCGTCTTCCGCTGGCTGACGACCCCCGTGGAGGCTCGGGGCACCGACCAGGGCTGGGTGACGGAAGCCGAGTGCGCCCTCATGGAACTCACGGAACCCGGCGCCGATGGCCGGCGGGGTGTGCGCGACACAGGCAAACGGGAAGTGCTTCCCTGCGACACGCTGATCATCGCCCTGGGCTGCGCCGTGAATCCGCTCATCGCCCAGACGGAAAAGGGCCTCAAGACACTGCGGGGTGGTGTGGTGGTGGTGGACGAGGCCACGGGCGAGACGTCCGTCCCCGGTGTCTACGCGGGGGGTGATGTCATCACCGGCGGCGCCACCGTGATCCTGGCCATGGGCCAGGGCCATCGCGCCGCCGAGGCCATCCACGCGAGGCTGATGGGGGTCTGAGCCTTTTTTCGCCGGCTCCGCCGCAAAACTGAACCACAGAGGACACAGAGGACACAGAGAAAAGACGGAAATGATTTTCTCTCCGTGTCCTCCGTGGTTCCCTGGTTTTAGTGAAACATCGCAGCACAGGCTCGGGATCCCTCAGTGCCCGAAGACCATCTCCTGGACCTCGATGCCCTCGATGGCGGTGAGCTGCCGGACCATCTCCTTCCAGGTCTTGGATTCGCCCACGATCTCCAACAGCACGACGCCCTCGGGCGAGCTGCCGATCTCGTGCAGACCCAGGCGGGTCTTGATCTGAGATCCGAAGTGGGTGAAGACCTTCTGCACTTCCACCGCCTCCCTGAGGCGGTCGGTGACGTGGACGCCGAGGATGACATGGTCCGGCTTCATGGGGCCTCCAGGATGTGAGTGGGATGCGCCCATGCTAGGGCTGCAGGATCGGGATGGCAAGGCCCTGGAACGGGAGCCCGCATGAAGGGCCCGGCTGGATCATCCGCCCTCGAAGGGATCCCGGGCCTACCAGTCCCGGGTCAGGTAGCACTTCAACATCCAGTGAGCGGGATTCAGGTTGACCCGGGTGCCATTTTCGCCTGAGCCGAGGATCTGGGCGGGCACCTGGGCCGTGTCGACGCGCACATAGCCGCTATGGTCGATGACCTCGGTGAAGGTGTCGCCGAAGGAGGAGAGGGGCAGTTCGTTGCCCGGGAGGTAGTGACCGTCCGCGGCTGAGCAGACCGCCACCCACCGGGCGGTCTTGAGGCAGCCCGGGATCAGATCGTTCTCGATGCGGCAGTAGCTGGCCGGTCCCGGGAAGGGTTGCAGCGGGGTCGTATGGCGGCTCAGGTAGCCGAAAGGGCGGAGGGCTGTGATCCGGGCCTTTTCCGTCGTGCTCCAACCCAGGCCCAGGAACACGCGCCATACAACCTTGGCGGTGGTGCCCGTGCCCACATGCATCGTCGCCTCGGTGATGTTGTAGGTGTGCTGCCCCGCCACGAGGCTCGGATCGCCGAATTCCTGGTAGATGGGTTCCAGTGAGGTGAAGCCCGGTGTGAGGGTGCCTGCGCTCTGCACATCCACGAAGAGCCAGAAGGGCCCCTCGGGGGGCACGGCGGGCCAGGTGAGGTTGGCGCTGGTGACGCCGACGCGATCCTGGGGGCCGGTGGCTCCGAAGCCCCGGGAGGCCGTGACGATGAGCGGGTGGGTGGGGGAGATCTGCTGGGTGACCGGTACAAAGCCCTGGGGGACGCCCGTCCAATCGAAGATGGAGGGGCGCCCGAGGGCGTCCAGGGGGCCACTGAGGGCGGTCTGACGCAGGGGGAAGGAAGAAGGCATGGCTGCTCCTGGCAGAGGATGCTGAGTCTACGGCGGGCCGCCTCAGGGCGTCTTGAGGGCTTCCCTGACCTTGGTCGCCAGGGTTTCCGCACCGAGCTCTGCGGTCTTGCCCCAATCGCTATCGGTGACCATCTGGTGCCCCTTGTCGGTCTGGACTTCCACGACCTCGTGATCGCCGTTCTTGAAGATCGGCCCCCTGAGGTCGAGGGAGCCCTGGAAATTGGTGGTGATGAACCAGAAGCCCGGCACGAGCCAGCACCAGAATCGCCGGATGTCCACGTCGAGCTTCAGTGCATCGGGGGGCGTGCCGGGGCCGGGCTCCTGGACCCGGTAACCGGCCTCGCGCAGGGCGTTCGCGAGGCTGGCCTTCACCAGCCCCTCCACGGTGGAGCCTTCGGGGAGCAGGACGTCCCCCATGGCCTTCCCGAAGCCGCCCCGCTTGCGGGCGAAGGCCCTGGACTTGATGGCCTGATCGGTGATGGCTCCGTCCTTGAGCGAGGGCGTGGCCGGTTCCTCCGGCGCCACCTCGAAGCGGCGCAGGTCCGTCACCCGCGTGATCACTACCACCGGACCCTTGGTGCTTTCCGCCACCTGTTTCACGGGCACGGCCACCACGCTGCGGTTCACGGCGCACCCTGTCCCGGGCAGCACCAGCAGGCCGAGGGCAGCCAACCAAGAGAGGAACGCCTTCATGGGCACCTCCTGAACAAGAACTCAAGCCCGTCGCCGGAACGAGGGCAGGAATCATCGATCTTGGGCAATCGCCGGAAGGCTATATTCCTCAGCGATGCAAGTCAATGGTCAGAGATCTCCAAGGTCGGGGGATGTGGCTCCTGCCGGTAAAAAAAAGCGAGGCCCCACTGGAGCCTCGCTTTGAGGACCCGCGCCCGGTTCACCCTCTCGCGTATCTCTGCAGCTTCTGGACATCCAGGATGCGGACGACGGGGAAGGTGCTCTGGATGAGGCCCAGGTCGGCCAGGAGGCGCAGGGCGCGGCTGAAGGCCTCGCGGCTGGCCCCGATGCACTGGGCCAGGTCCTCCTGGGTCTCCTGGAATTCCACCAGTGTGCGGGTGGGGTTGCGGTTCTGGTAGTCCAGGATGAGCTGGGCCACGCGCTCGGGCACGCTGTGGAGACTGAGGGTCTCCACCAGCTGGATGAGGTGGCGGACCTTGCCGGCGAAGTGGCGGATGATGACCTCGCCCACGGCCGGATTGCGATGCACCATGCGCTTGATGGCCAGGGCGGGGATGAGCCAGCATTCGGTTTCGCCATGGGCCTCGGCGCCGCTGGCGATGGGCCCGCCATCGAAGACCTGGACTTCGCCCACGCAGGTTCCGGGCTGGAGCATGTCCAGGACCTGGAGCTTGCCTCGGCCATCCGTGCGGAACACCTTCAGGGAACCCTGAACCACGACGAAGATGCCGGGGATCATCTCGCCCTGGTTGAAGACCACGGCTCCATCCGAATAGCGGCGCAGTTCACTGACGGAGGCCAGCTCCTCGGCTTCCGCCTGGGGCAGCCCCGCGAGATAATCCACCCGTCTCAGGTTGACGACTGCCTGCCCCATAAAGGTTCCGCTCGCTCCTCCCGTGATTTGTATCACAGTTTTGGAGCAATCCGAAGGGGGATGGCGCAATGGGGTCGCGGGGGACCCCAATTGTTGACGGGGTGTCAGTTTCTGGGCCGGGGGCCTGCGTTTCGGCTGCACGGATCACCAGATGGAGGGGCGGGTCGCGGCGGGGCGTTTCATGGGGTCGCCCTCCTTGCATCCGAAGGCTTCGAAGAATTCCGGCATGTTGGCCAGGGGACCCAGGATCCGGTACTGGGCCGGGGAATGGACATCGGTCATGAGGCGGGAGCGCAGGGCCTCTTCCCGGTGCTTGAGGCGCCAGGTCTCGGCGTAGCCCAGGAAGAAGCGCTGCTCGGGGGTGAAGCCCTCGATGAGGCCCGCGGGTGCCTTGCCCCGCTGGCTGAGCCGGTAGGCGTCGAGGGCGACCTTCAGGCCCCCCAGGTCGGCCAGGTTCTCGCCCAGGGTGGTCTTGCCGTTGATGTGCATGCCGGGCAGGGGCTCGAAGGCGTCGAACTGCTTCACCACCAGCCGGGCCCGGGCGTCGAAGGCCTTGGCATCCTCGGGAGTCCACCATTCCTTGAGATTGCCCTGGGCGTCGAACTGGCGGCCCGAGTCATCGAAGCCGTGGGTCAGCTCATGGCCGATGGTGGCGCCGATATTGCCGTAGTTCACGGCATCGTCGGCTTCCAGATCGAAGTAGGGCGGCTGCAGGATGCCCGCGGGAAAGCAGATCTCGTTGAGGGTGGGTTCGTAGTAGGCGTTGTTGGTGGGCGGCGTCATGCCCCATTCGTTGCGGTCGATGGGCTGGCCGAGCCTGGCGAGGTTCCGCTGGAATTCGAAGGCTCGGGCCTTGAGCCCGTTCAGGACGAATGGGCCGCGGTCGACCTCGAGCTTGGAATAGTCGCGCCACACATCCGGATAGCCGATCTTCACGCGCATCGTATCGAGCTTGGCCAGGGCCTGTCGCTTGGTGGCATCCCCCATCCATTCGAGCTGGAGGATGCGACCCCGGAGGGCCGCCAGGATGTTCTTCACCAGTTCCTGCATCCGCGCCTTGGCCTGGGGCGGAAAGGCCCGCTCCACGTAGAGCTTGCCCAGCGCTTCGCCCAGGGCGATGTCCGTGTGGGCCAGGACCCGCTTCCATCGGGGTTTCTGGCTCTCGGTGCCCTGCAGGGTCCTGGCGTAGAAGGCGAAGTCCTCCGCCTCGATGGCGGCGTTCAGGTAGTCGGCGGTGCTGCGCACCAGGTTCCAGCGCAGATAGGTCCTCCACTGGGGCAGGGGGACCTCCCGGGCCATGCGGGCCAGGGCCTGGAAGAACCCGGGCTGGCGCACGAGCAGACTGTCCACGGGGCCGAGCCACAGGGCCTTGAAATAGGCCTTCCAGTCCAGGCCGGGCGCCTTCCTGGCCAGTTCCGCGAGGGTCATCTTGTGGTAGACGGCGTTGGGGTTCCGGAGCTCCTCCATGCTCATGGAGGCCTTGGCGAGCCGCGTCTCCAGGGCCATGACGGCCTCGGCATGGGCCCGGGCCACGGCGGGCTGCTCGCCCAGGAATTCGAAGTTCTTCGCGATGTGGGCCACGTACTTGGCGCGGAGCTCCACCGATTTGGCATCGGGCTTCAGGTAGTACTCCCGCTCCGGCAGTCCCAGGCCGCCCTGGGAGATCTGGACGATGTAGTGCTCGCTGGCCTTGTCGTCCTGTTCCACCCGGAAGTGGAAGGCCGGATGGATGAGTTCCTTGTGCAGGGAGGCCAGGGCAGGCGCCAGGTCCTCTCTGCGCTTCACCCCTTCGATGCGGGCCAGATGCCCCTGCAGGGGCTTCAGGCCCTCCTCCTCGATGCGGGCCGTGTCCATGCCCGAGGCGAAGTAGTCCCCGACCTTTTGGCGCTCGGAGCCCTTGGGTGCCTTCCTGTCCTGGGCCGCACCTTCCAGAATGTCCCTGAGCACCTGGAAGGAGCGTTCCTCGATCTCCTGATCCACGCCGAAGGACGCGTATTCGGCGGGGATCACGGTGTTCTTGTCCCAGGTGCCGAGGGCGTAGCGGTAGAAGTCGTCGCAGGGGCGCACGGAGGTGTCCATGTGCTTCGGGTTGAAGCCGTGGTAGCCCTGGGCGCCGAGCGGGCTCGCCGCGAGCCCAAGGGCCAGGACGGGGAGGAGGAGGGGACGGATCATCGGGGCTCCGTGGAGGGGGCAGTGGACGGTCTTCCCTTCCAGTGTGCTACCAAACACCGGGGCCGTGCGCGGCGGGAGGGAACCGCTTGGGGATCTTCCGGCTCTGGAAAAGGGCGGGCCCCGGAACGGTGTGGGTTCCGGGGCCCGTCAGGGGGGCAGGGTCTGCTACCAGATCACGGGGCGGAGGGCCAGGGGGCGCGCCATGGGGGTGCCCTCGGGCACGCTGAAGGCCTGGCAGAACTCGGCCATGTTGGCCAGGGGGCCGTTCACCCGGAAGTGGGCGGCGCCATGGACATCGCCCATGACGCGCATGCGGGCGGTCTCGGGGCGGGCCTGGAAGCGCCAGGACTGGGCGTAGCCCAGGAAGAAGCGCTGCTCGGCCGTGAAGCCGTCCACGGGCCCGGGCTTGCCGGTCTTGGCCCAGCTCCGCTTCAGGGCCTCGAAGGAGACCTTGAGGCCCCCCAGATCGGCGATGTTCTCCCCCAGGGTCAGTTCACCGTTCTGCATGAGGCCTGGCAGCACCTCGAAGGCGCTGCCCTGCTTCACCACGAGAGCCGTGCTGGCGCCGTAGGCCTTGGTGTCCTCGGGCGTCCACCAGTTCTTCAGGTTGCCCTTGAAGTCGTACTGGCAGCCCTGGTCGTCGAAGCCGTGGGTCATCTCGTGGCCGATCACCATGCCGATGCCGCCATAGTTCACGGCGTCATCGGCCGCTGCGTCGAAGAAGGGGGGCTGCAGGATGGCGGCGGGGAACACGATCTCGTTCATGCTGGGATCGTAGTACGCGTTCACCGTCTGGGGCGTCATGCCCCACTCGGCCCGGTCGATGGGCTTCCCGAGCTTGGCGAGACCGCGCTGGAACTCGAAGCGGGAGGCGGCCATGGCGTTGGCGAGGAAGGCGCCCTTCTGGACTTCGAGCCTGCTGTAGTCGCGCCAGGTGTCGGGGTAACCGATCTTCACGTTGAAGGCCGCCAGCTTCTGCAGGGCCTTCAGCTTGGTGGGCTCGCTCATCCAGGCGAGCTGCTCGATGCGCTCCTTCAGGGCGGCACGGAGATTGTTCACCAGCTCGAGCATCTTGGTCTTGGCCTCGGGGCTGAAGGCCTTTCGCACGTAGAGCTGGCCCACCACCTCGCCCAGGGCGCCATCCGTGGAGGCCTGCACGCGCTTCCATCGGGCCTGGCGCTCCTTGGCGCCGGAGAGGGCCTGACCGTAGAAGGCGAAGCTCTCGGCCCCGAAGGCCTCGGGCAGCTCATTGCTGGTCCCCCGCACGAGATGCCAGCGCAGGTAGGTCTTCCACTGGGAGAGGGGGAGCTCCTTGGCCATGCGGCCCAGCTCCTCGAAGAACTTGGGCTGGCGCACGAGGATGGCCTTCTGCTCCGGCATCCCGATGGCCTTGAAGTAGCCGGCCCAGGGGAAGTCCGGGGCGAGCTGGGCCAGTTCCGTGGGGCTCAACTTGTGATAGATGGCGTGGGGGTCCCGCTGCTCCACCTGGGTCATGGAGGCCTTGGCGAGGCGCGTCTCGATCCCCAGGACCAGACCCGCGTGGGCCTTGGCCAGGAGCTTCGTCTCGCCCAGGAGTTCGAACATCTTCGCCACGTGATTCAGATACTTCGCGCGAATGTCCTGGGACTTGGCGTCCTCCAGGGTGTAGTAGTCCCGGTCGGGAAGGCCCAGGCCCCCCTGTCCGAACTGGGCGATGTAGCTGGTGCTGTCCATGTCGTCCTGGCCCACGCCGAACCCGAAGGCCGGGCCCGAGGTCTCCATGTGCATGCGGCCGATTTCGCGGGCGAGGCCCTGGGCGTCCCGGATGGCCTCGATGCGCGCCAGCAGGGGCTTCAGTGGTTTCAGGCCCGCTTTCTCGATGGCGGTCGCGTCCATGCCGGCGGCGTAGAAATCGCCCACCTTCTGGAGGGCGGAACCCTGGGGGGCCTTGGCGGCGGCGGCCACCTCCATGATCTCGCGCAGGGTCTTGCGGTTGGCCTCGGCCAGTTCGTTGAAGGCGCCCCAGGAGGTCTGGTCGGCAGGGATGGGGTTGGCCTTCAGCCACCCGCCGTTGGCGTACAGGAAGAAGTCCTCGGAAGGCTTCACGGCCGTGTCGAAGTGCGACGGCTGGATGCCGTGGCCGGGTTCGGGGGCCCCGCTGGCGAGGAGGCCGGAAGCCAGGCAGAGGGAGAGGGCGGTGGTGCGAAGCGTCAAGGATCACCTCATGGGGTCGGGAGGGCGGCTCCCAGGCCTGGGAGAGTTACAGTCTGATGGAAGGGGGTCCGGGCTTCGGTGATCCCAGGCACTCTTTGGGGAACGATTTCGGGGATGGTGACTGCGGTTGCGTCAAAAAATTGAACCACAGAGGGCACAGAGGAAAACGGAGGGCACGGAGAAAAGAACCTGCAGTATTGGGAATTTTCATCTGCGCTCTCCCTTTTCTTGCTCCGTGGCCTCCGTGGTTCATCTGTCCTTGGTGGGTTGCAAAAGGCGCGGCTACCAGATGGCGGGGCGCTCGGCGGCGGGACGGCACATGGGCGTGCCCTCGCCGCAGCCGAAGGCCTCGAAGAACTCCGGCAGGTTGGACAGGGGTCCCAGCACCCGCTGGCGACCGGGGCTGTGGGGATCGGTCTTGAGACGCACGGAGAGGGCTTCAACGCGGATGTGGTTGCGCCACACCTGGGCGGCGCCCAGGAAGAATCGCTGCTCCCCGGTGAAGCCATCGATGGCCGGGACGGGCTTCCCCCCCAGGCTCTTCTTCCATGCGGCAAAGGCGATCTTCAGGCCGCCCAGATCGGCGATGTTCTCCCCCACGGTGAGCTTCCCGTTCACGTGCTCGCCGGGCAGGGGCTCATAGGCGTCGTACTGCTTCACCACGAGATCCGTGCGGGATCGGTAGGCTTTCTTGTCGGTATCGGTCCACCAGTTTCTGAGGTTGCTGTCGGCATCGAACTGGCTGCCGCTGTCGTCGAAACCGTGGGTCATCTCGTGGCCGATCACCCAGCCGATGGCGCCGTAGTTGACCGCATCGTCGGCTGCCGCGTCGAAAAAGGGCGGCTGCAGGATGCCTGCGGGGAACGCGATCTCGTTCAGGGTGGGGCTGTAGTAGGCGTTCACCGTGGGGGGCGTCATGCCCCATTCCATGCGGTCGATGGGCTTGCCGAGCTTGGCGAGGTTCTCCCTGGTCCGCCAGGCGGAGGCCCGGCGCACATTGCCGAAGTAGTCATCCCGCTTCACGTCGAAGGCGTAGACCTTCCACTTGTCGGGATAGCCCATCTTCACGCCGAAGGCCTCCAGCTTGCGGATGGCCTGCTGCTTGGTGGCCTCTCCCATCCAGTCCAGGCCCGTGATGCGCTCCTTGAGGGCGGCGCGGAGGTTCTCCACCATCTCGAGGACCTTCCGCTTGGCCTCGGGGCCGAAGGCCTTGGCCACGTAGAGCTGGCCCAGGGCCTCGCCAACCGTGCCATCCGTGGAGGCCTGGATGCGCTTCCAGCGCTCCTCCTGGGTGGGGATGCCGTTGAGCACCTGGCCATGGAAGGCGAAGGCTTCCTTTACGAAGGCCCTGGGCAGCAGGTTGGCCGTGGCACTCGCCAGATGCCAGCGCAGGTAGGTGCGCCACTGGGCGGCGGGGACCTCCTGAGCGAGTCTGCCGAAGGCCTGGAAAAACGAAGGCGTGCTGAGGTTGAGCGCCTCGAGCTGCAGGCCCCGCGCCTTGAAATAGCCCTTCCAGTCGAAGCCGGGCGCCTCCGATTGCACCTGGTCCGGCGTGCGCTTGTTGTAGCGCTTGACGGGGTCCCGCAGTTCCACGCGGCTCCACTGGGCCCGGGCCAGCTGCGTCTCGAGCTTCAGCACGGTGGCGGCGTCTAGCTTGGCCTGGGCGGGCTGCTCACCCAGGAGTTCGAACATCTTCGCGACATGGATCTCGTATTTGTCGCGGATGGCCTGGGAGCGGGCGTCGTCCTTCAGGTAGTAGTCGCGGTCGGGCAGGCCCGTGCCGCCCTGGCCCAGGCTGGCCATGTAGCGGGTGCTGTCCTTGGCGTCCTGGCTGACGTGGAAGCCGAAGAGCCCGGGCAGGCCGTCGCCGTGCCATTTCGCCAGGAAGGCGGGCAGTTCCCGGGCCTCCCGGAGGGCTTCGATGCGGGCCAGATAGGGCTTCAGGGGCGCGAGGCCGCGCGCCTCGATGGCAGCTTCGTCCATGCCGCTGGCGAAGAAATCGCCCACTTTCTGCTGCACGCTGCCCGGCTTCCAGTCCTGCTTCCGGGAGGTCTCCATCAGGATCTGGCGCAGTACCTCCCGGTTGTGGTCCGAGACCTCCTCGAAGGCGCCAAAGCGGCTCTTGTCGCCGGGAAGGGTGTGCTGCTTGAGCCAGCCGCCATTGGCGAACTGGTAGAAGTCCTCGCAGGGTTTCGCGGTGGTGTCGAGATTGACGGGGTCGACGCCGGGCCTGGGTTGGATGGTTTCGGGCATTCCCGCTGCCAGCGTGGCTGCCGCCAGGCTCAGTGGGAGGAGAAGGGAGGATCGGAGCATGTTGAGCCTCGCAATGTGAGGCTATAGGATGGCGCGCCCTCCCCCCCTGTCAAGGCCGGCCCTCCCATGGGAGGCTGGAGGCTCTCCCCCGGACCCCCCATGGAACCGCCCTCCTGCCCCCCAGCCTATGTCCTGGCCAACGCCCACTTCCTCCTGGCCGGTCCCGTCCTCGGCCTGGTGGGAGGGGCGATGCTCCGGGCCCGGGGGTGGCGCCCGCTGGCCTGGGCCGTGTCGGCCAAGGCTCTCTCCACGGCGATGGTCCTCTTCCCTCTTTCCCTGGTCTTCACCGGGTTGCTGCCCCGTCTGCTGGGGGCCGATCCCCTGGGCCGGATGCCCTGGCTGGGTCTGGGCCTCGGACTCCTGCTGCTCCTCGCATCGTCCCTGGTGGAGTGGCCCTTCTTCCACCGGGCCCTGGTCCCGCGGAGCGGGAAGGCCTCCCTGGCCCTCTCCCTCCGGGCCAATGCCGTCTGCCTGGTCCTGCTCCTGGCGATCTATCTGCCCTTCAGCAGGTTGACCCTGCTGGAGGCGAAGCCGGGCGCGGCAAACGTCCCCGGGAGTGATGCGGGCATCGAGGTCTTCTACCTGCGGGAAGGGGGCCTCTTCCGCCGCACCCTGGAGGGCCCCGAGGTGCGCATGGCCTCGGGTCTAGCCTTCGGCGCCGACGCCCGCCTCTTCGCCCGCCGGAGGGAGGATGGCTGGGAGTTGTGGATCCAGGAGCGGGACCTGGCCCCGCGGCGGGTCCGGACCTCCCTGGCGCCGGGCACCGCCCGGGCCCCCCAGCAGCCTGCCCTCCACGTGAAGCTCAAGGGCTCCGTGCGCACCGGGGAGCCCGCCCTGCCCGAGACCTTCGGCAGACCCGCAGAAGGCCTACCCGAGGAGGATTCGGCCTGGGACGTCCACCTGGGCCAGTGGCCTCGAGAGGGACTGGAGGTGAAGTCCCGGGCTCTGGGGGGTGGCTACGGCCTGGCCCTGGACACGCCCCTCGTCTCCTGGGAGGCGCGCTGCGGGACCCGCCTGCCCGGGGAGCGCCTGCTCTTCCAGATGGGGCCCTATCTGTGGCTGCTGGAACTGGAGACTCGGCGCCTGCGGCTCGTGGCGAAGGGGCAGGGCGCCCAGGTCCTGGGATCCTGGAAATGAATGAGGGGCAGGGGAATTCCCCTGCCCCTCATAGCAATGGCTTCAAGCCCTTGGATCAGCGGTTCCCTTTGTGCTTGCCGTTGTCATGGCCCTTGCCCTTCTCCTTCCCGTGCCCCTGGCCGCGCTCCTGGCGCCAGCGGCTGTAGTCCTCCCCTTCCTCCATCCGCTGGTGGGACCAGTGGCCGGGTTCGTAGCGGTAGGCGCCGCCCTCGGGGCGGTACTGGGGCCTGACCCAGGAGGCGCCTCGTTGCTCGGGCCGTTCCCAGCGCCCAGGCGCCCAGGCCCAGCGGTCATCCTGGCGGTCCCAGTAGCCCTGGATCCACATGTGGTTCCGGCTGGGGCGGGCCATCCGGACTTCCATCCGGGGGGGAGGGGGCGCCTCCGGGGCGATGCGGATCCTGACGGCCCCGAGATCCACGCCGATCCGAATCTGGGCGAAGGCGGGTGCGCAGCTGAACACAGCCAGCGCCGCGGGTAGTACCAATCCTGCCAATTTCTTCTGCATGGGATCTCCTTGTCCACAGGGGAGAAGGAGCACAGGTCGTGCCGGAGTTGAAAGGCGAACGATTACAGCGCTAAGGGATTCCTATCGGGTCCGAGAACGAGGGAATTCGATCAGAATGGGGCAGCGTCTCCCTCGCTTTGATGCATTTCCCCCGGGAACGCCCCTCGGACACACGCGGGCCGATGTCAGGGGAAGGGCGGTCCGAGGGGCGGCTGTCGGAATCGGAACCGGCGCACCAGCATGGGCACCAGGATCATCGCCCCCAGGACGACCATGACTGTCGTGCCGGGATCCCGGAAGTGCGCGTTCAGGCCCAGGGTCGCGAGCGCGATGACGGCGTAGTAGAGCATGTCGCCCGTGATGGCAAAGGCCCAGCCCGCCAGGAATCCGTGGCCCGCGGCGAGGGCCGTGGCGCGCCCCGTCATGGGATCCACGCCGAAGGCGATCATGACGAGGGCGAAGGGGCCCGCGCCGGGTCCCTTGAACGGCGCCACGCTACGGGCCATGGCTGCCTTCATCGCCGCGCCCAGGCGCGCCAGGAAGGGGACCCTTCCGGCCCCCGCGGCGAGCAGCCGCAGGATGGGCTCGAAGGCGAGGGCCAGGAGCACATCCGAGAAGAGGTAGAGTCCGGCGGTCATGGGCCAGGCCAGACCCCTGGCGCGGGCGAGCAGCACCCCGGCGGGGATGCCACCCCCGACGGGCAACAGGAAGAGCATCAGCACGGGAAGCATAGGGGATGTTAACCCGGGCCCCGGGCAGGGCAGGAACAGACAGGCGGTCAAGCTGGTGGCTAGGGCCGTCTTTCCTTGAGTCCCTTTTCCAGTCGGCGGACCTTGAAAAATGCCAGGGTCCCCAGGATGGCGCCCGCGATGCAGAGAGCGCCGATGAGGCATCCTGGAATCACCAGCAGGATTTCGATCAGCCCGAGATTGCCCATGTGTGCTCCGTGGAGGATGTCCAGATCAGAATGTTGACTGGCTGTGCGGAAGGATCAGGCGCGGCCTCGCAGGGGCAGCGTCTCCGTTGCAGGGCGGGTCAGGGCGTTGGAGCATGAAGGGCAATCCTGTTGCCCTCGCTGTCCAGGACGATGGCGCAGAAACCATGGGGACCGAGTTCGTGAATGCCCTGGAGGACTTCACCCCCCCGTGCCGGCACGGCCTCCACGGCGCGGGGAAGGCGCCCCGCCACGTTGAGGTAGACCAGGGGACCCGTCTTCGACGGCGCGTTCTCCGGGCCGGGTGTGTAGAGACACCCCCCGATCTCCGAACCGGAGTGCGGGAGGAGTCCGAAGGCGAATCCGGGGCCCCCCTCCTGGCTGATGGGAACACCCAGCACTTCCGTGTAGAAGGCAATCGCCCGTTCCAGATCCTGGACAGGGATATCGACCCAAACGACGCGATGGCTCATCAAGCATCTCCTTAGGCCACAGGTTGGGAAATCATTTGACGACTTGAAGCTGATGCCCTGGGAGTTCAGATGCGAGAAAGGCTGTCAGCTCCTGCTCCAGGATCGAGAATTGGGGAGTCTTGCCCCGGGGGCCGAACTGGCTCAATTCAATGGTCGTCGATTCCTCCGCAGTGGCATCGACGGACAGACTCACTGAGCCACCCCGGCAGGCGAAGGATGTCTTGCGCATCTCGTTCAATCTGCAGGCCAGTCCCTGCTTCTGGGCGATTCGCTCTATGCGAAAGCAGAGTGTGTCGAAATCTCCTGGTTTGGAAACAGTGACGCTCCCAGGCTTGTCTTGCCGAAGGTCGAGGACGACTCGCCGCAGGTAGATCTGGTCGCACCCGAGGAACAAGCTCAGGCAGCCAATGAGAACTGGGAGTCTGGAGAACGCAATCATGGGGTGTGGCCTGACGGAAGAAGTTGGACCCAACCACTGCGCGGCGGGGAGGCGGGTTTGGCGGCAGGTTGTTGAGGAAAGCGTAGCTTGGGGCGCGGATCTGGGCCATCTCATTCTTCTGTGCGGCAGGTGCCGCGGAAGGTGAACCGACGAGCCGGATGCGTCAATCGCGCACGGGGGGCCTGGGTGAGCAATCAACCGGGCCTACCCGGCGCATTTTTTACAGGACCTTAAAATTGAATCGTATATTTTTTACCCCTGTTGTCTTCCCCTTCGCCAAACCCGATGGGTGGATTGCCTGCTTTGATTTTCATTTTAATATTAATTACAGTTCCATTGTCTCCAACCAAAACAGCGACTCCCGGTACAACATCGCTTACTTCCTGGGAGGTTTTGGTTTCCTGAGAACCCCAAAAAGATGGTTTAGAATCCTGGACAATTTTTGTTTCTACAATGCACGTGTATGTGCCATTGAATTTTTCATTACCTTTTGAATCTATTGCTGTCATTTTTCCGCTGGGAGAAGAAAGTGGTGTCAATTGAATTTCCATAGATAAAATATTACCATCCGAAAGGCTTATTATTTTACCTGGAAGCATAGAGCCAACGGGATAAGGATCAGGCGCCACGCAACCGACCATTAGGACTGAAATGATTGAGAGAAGAGCTTTCTTCATACCGGCCTCCTACAGGAAAACCCAAATTGATTTTTGGGATGTGAAAATTATATCGCTTTGATCAGATGTGGGACGTGATGTGCTTTGAAGAGTCTACTTTTAACTACGATTTAACTGGTCTAACGAAAGAAGTTGGACCTAGCCGCTGTGAGGCGGGGAGCTGGTTTGGTGGCGGGTTGATGAGGAAAGTGTAGCTTGAGGGGCGGATCGGGGCCATCTCCTTCTTCTGTGCGGAGGTGCCGCGGGAGATGAACCGAGGAGCCGGATGCGTCAAACGCACAGGCCTACCCGGGGCCACCCAGGGCATGGGCGTTCATTCCCGGCCTGTTCTTAATATTTCGAAGAACCACGGACAATGGTTTCCCGTCATAATCTTTATTTTTTTCAACGCTTAAACCGTTGGCGCTATTGTTGATTACGCATGTGACAAACGAATCGATGCCATCTTCTTGGATGCAAATCGCAAAGGCCTTGATTTTGGAACAGTCACCGAGATCGTATATTCCTTGTACGCAGCCTTTCAGGTCGACGCATTCCCAACACCCTTCATGACATTTTTCTCTGCAGCAGGTCTTCTGGAAACACCCTTTGTCGGAACAGTCCCTTTCGCAGTGATTGTCTGCAGATTTGCATCCATCGCACTTGGAAGCAAGAAAGCACAATTTGCAGATCAGGCCACAATAAGCAATGCTTTGTTTCACGACTGCATGTTCAAAATCGTCACTGATATTCAATCGATAACTTCCTTTCATTTGGGGACAAAGTCGATCCGTACCGGATGGGTGGTCCAACGAAAGAAGTCAACCGGCGCTACCGAAGCAGAGCGTTGAGTGGAGACAAGTAATCGGGCTAATTGGTGGCGCCTGCAAAAAACAATGGTAGCGTCCGGGTTGAACGATTGGTTAGGCCCAATACGGTTCACTTAAGGTCCTGGATGCAAATGATGGGGTGACTGCAGGCATTGCATTTGATGGTTCTGTCGCGGACGTTCCAATTGCTCATTTTACGCTTCACGCCTCGCGGATTGGAGCGCATTCGGCTGGAGCTCGCCGGTTC
>JAYSNJ010000017.1:0-4853 GCA_043723905.1 Holophagaceae bacterium | reverse complement strand
TGATCTGGGCAAAGACTTGCTTCAGGAGGCTTTCATCGATGTGGGTGAGGGCTTTCAGTTCGATATCGTTGTCGGCGGGAAGGCCTGCCACGAGGCGCTCGGCCTGGTGCCGAAGGCGGAGCGTCATCAGGAAGTCGTAGCCCTGCGAGAGGTCCTCATGGGCCGAAGGGCTGAAGACCCCCAGTTCCTTCAGGCGCTTCATGCGGTCGAAGGTGCTCGTGTCGGAAAGGCCGTGGTGGAGCGCATACAGCCGGATCAGGTTCACCAGCGGCGCCATGGCTTCCTTGACGTTGAAGGTGCCGTGCGCATCGGCCACGATGTTCCCGAAGAACCCCCTGGGCGTCTTGTACTGCACGGTGGTTTGCGCCAGGTAGCCCAGGAAGGCCGGCGTCGCAGCCACTTCCTGGCGGACGTGAAGCTTGAGGGCCGAAACCAGGGCGGCCTCACCATGCACACAACGCAGGTCGAAGAAGGTGCTGAACTCCATGAGGTTCTGGGCTTCCGCGAGCCCAATCCAGTGGCTGAAATAATGCCGCCACCGGGCACTGGGCTGGCACCAGCGGGGGTTCCCCGCCATCATCCCGCCCGGGCACATGGGGTAGCCCGCCGCCTCCAGCCACAGGCCCACTCGGTCCCCCAGAGCCAGGAAATAGGCCTGGATGGCCCCGGAATCAGAGCCCTCGGGAGCATCGATCACAATGGCTGTGTCCTGGTCTGAAAAAAGCGTCTGCTCTTCTCGCCCCTCGCTGCCCAGGGCCATGAACGCATAGGGAGCGGGGGGGGCGCCCAGACCGGCCTGGGCGAAAGCCAGGAGCTTCTGGACCACCGCATCGGACACCGCCGAGATGGCCCGGCATACGTGCTGGGGACGCGCGCCGCTCTCCAGCAGCGCCTTCACCAGGTACGGGAGGCGTCCCCGATGGGCGATCACCTCTTCCGGGCCACTGGATTCGCGGATGGCCCGGGCCAGGATGGCGAGGGGATAGCGGTCGACGGGCAGCAGATCCTGGCCCCAGACCAACCCGACCACCGCGCCGTCCTCCCCCTTCACCACCAGGTGCTGGACCCCCTTGTCTCGCATGAGTAGAAGGGCCTCGTGGCCCTGCGCCGTGGGCGAGACGGTGAGCACGGGCGAGCTCATCACCTCAAAAAGGGGACGATCCAACGCCAGGCCCCGGGCCACCACCCGGTCTCGGAGGTCGTGGTCTGTGAACACGCCGAGGGGTTCACCCGAGGGGCCCTGCACCAGCAACGCGTCCACACCGTGGCGACTCATGAGGGCGGCGGCCTGGCTCACGGGCATCTGGAACCCGGCAGCATGGGGCTCCCGCATGAACCGCTTCACCGGCTCGCCCAGGTGCAGCAGGGCCGTCTGCAACTCGGCGATGAGGGCGTCGCGCTCCCGGTCCTCCCGCTCCCGCGCGGCCAGCACCCCCTGGTGGAGGCTCAGGTCCCGGACGATGAGGATCGCCCCCTCCCGGGCGCCCAGGCAAATGCGCTCCGTGGACAGGAGTACGTCGGTGGTACCCCCGTCCCGGCGGCGCAGGACGGCATCCACGGGAACAGGCCCGGCTTCGGATTCAGAGCCCTCAGCGGAGGCCATCCACTGGGAGGGGGCCATAGATCCGTTCCGAAGAGCCAGCACCTCATCGAGGCTCAGGAGAGCCCATTGTTCCTCGGTGCATCCCACCAGGTTCAGAAAGGTCTGGTTGGCGAAGACGCTCCGGCCCCCCAGCAGCATGACGGTGCCCTCCTTGGAGGCCTCAACCAGCGCGCGGTACCGCTCATGGGATTCCCGGAGGGCGTTCTCGGCCACCGCCCGTTGGCGCTCCAGGCGGAAGCTCTGCTGGGTGGCGAAAAGGAGCAGGAGGGCAATGACCAGCGCCAGCAGGCCCGTCGCCCACATGATGCGGCCGGTGAAGACGGCGATTTCCGCGTGGACATCGTCGAGGTAGATGCCGGTGCCTACCACCCAGCCCCAGGGCCGGAACAGGCGGACATAGGACTGTTTGGGCGCCAGGCGGAGGGCATCGTCCTTCCACTGCCAAAGGTATTCCTGGTAGCCCTCCCCGTGGGCCTGGACCAACCGCACCGATTCCACGAAGACCCGGTTGCCCTTGGGATCCTGGAAGGCGCTGAGATCCTGCCCGTTCAGGTCGGTGCGGTAGGGGTGCATTACCATGCGGGGCTGCAGGTCCGTGATCCAGAAGTAGTCCTTGCCCTCCTTGCCGTAACGGAGGTACTGGATCCGAGCCGCCGCGGCGGCCTGGGCCTCGGCGTGGATCATCCGGCCTGCGACCTCATCCCCGTGGTACTCCTGGAGGATGCTGCAGGCGGAATTCGTGAGTTCGCGGATCATCTCCCGTTTGCGGCTGAGCAACCCTTCCTCGAAGGCCGGGATGATATAGGTGAAGGCCGGCACCACCAGCAGCACCATGGCCAGGAGGGTGGGAACCACGATGCGCAGGAGGAAGTTCCGGCGGTCCAGTTTGGGGAGGGGCCGCTTCGGGGGTCCGGCGCTGGGGCCGGATGGTGTTGCGGGACGGCCCGGCGAGGCTAGGAGCAGATCTCGGAAGGTCCGCCAGTGGGTCAGGGGCAGGCTGATGCCCAGATCCGAAAGTCCCCGCATGAAGGGGCCGTGAAAGTCACATCCCGCGCTCACAGCGAGTTTCAGCTCCCCGGCCAGGGCCAGGAGGGCCAGGATCTGTCCCTGGGTGTAGGGCGCGTAAATGGCCTCGATGCCATCCAGGCCCTGGGCTCGGAACAACTCGAGCCGGGTCCGCAGCCGGTCGAGATCGAGTTCCAACTGCAGGGGATGGGCCAGGAACGTTCGCCCCCCCGCCCCGTGCACCAGACCCACCGCCTCCTCGAGCGGCAGTCCGCCCCCGTGAATGCGCCGGAGGGCCTCCATCAGCTGGGGCGAGGCCGAATCAAATCCGTAGGCCAGGAGGTGGGCGGTGCCGCCCTCCACGAGCACGGTCAGTTCCACCCCAGCCACACAGCCCACCCCGTTTCGGGACAGGGCCTCGCGGAAGCGGGCGGTCCCCTCGACCGTGTCGTGGTCCGTGAGGGCCGCGAAGCGGACGCCCGCCGCTGCCAGCCGTTCGGCCAGCACCTCAGGCGAAAGCTCACCGTCACTCAGGTTCGAATGGCAGTGGAGGTTGACGAGCAGGGTGTCGTTCACGGCATCCATCTTCGATCAAAACGGACGGCGGCGCCCCCGGAATCCGGAAGGCGCCGCCCGTTCAGGATCACGTTCACCCTTCGGCCTCGACCTGGTGCTCGCCCTGGGGCTTTTGCGTCAGGAGGGACACCACCACCAGCGTGATGAAGCTGAGGGGGATGGAGAAGATGCCCGGGTTATCGAAGGGCACGGGCGCGTGCGCCGGATCCAGGCCGAACTGCTTGAACATGCTGGGAGAAAGGGCGATGAGTAACAGCGAGCTCACCATGCCCACGCCGATGGAAGCGGCGATGCCCTTGGCGGTCGTTCGCTTCCAAAAGAGCAGCATGACGATCGACGGCAGGTTTGCCGAAGCCGCCACGGCGAAGGCCAGCCCCACGAGGAAGGTGACATTCGCACCCTGGAAGAGAATGCCAAGGGCGATGGCAATGAGGCCCACCAGGAAGGCGGCGATGCGGCCCGCGCGCACCTTTTGCGCATCATCCATCTTCACCTGAGCGTAGCGGTCCATGAGGTCGTGGGCCACGGCGCCCGAGGCCGCGACGATGAGGCCTGCCACCGTGCCCAGCACGGTGGCGAAGGCAATGGCGGAAATGACCGCGAACAGCACTGTGCCGAAAGAGCGGGCCAGCAATGGCGCGGACATGTTGTTGTCCAGGGGGTTGATCACGCCGCTGATCATGGCGCCCAGGCCCAGGTAGAGGGTCAGGACATAGAAGAACCCGATGGCGGCGATGGCCACAATGGTGGATTTTCGGGCGGCTGCGGGGCTGGCAACCGTGTAGTACCGGATGAGGATATGGGGGAGGGCCGCTGTACCCAGGAAGAGGGCCAGCATCAGGGAGATGAAATCCAACCGCTCCAGGAGGGAACCTTCGACCTTGAACTTCAGTCCCGGGCGCATGATGCGGTCGCCCGTGGTCGTGTAGGCATAGTGAACCGTCACATCGGCGCCGGAGGTATCTTTGAATTTTTCGAATTTCCACTGTTCGATGCGCGTGCCCTTATCCGTCAACTTGGCTAGGAACGCGAAGGGTCCCACCGCGCCGGTCTTGGCATCGGGGCTCGAATCTCCTGCGATTGATTCCAGATGGCCGATCTGTCGCAGCTTGCCATTGGGCTCGCCGTTCACGACCGAGGCCATACCAGCTTTATGGATTTCCCACTGGGCTTCGGACAGGCTCAGTTTGCCGTCCTTCTCTTCCTTCACCCACCAGGAGTCACGGGCTTCCTTTCTGACCTTCACGAAGGTGTGGCTTTTGACTGTTTTCAACTCGACCACCGACATCGCGGGGTCAGCGGGCACCAGTTTGCCCTCCAGCATGGAAGCAACGATCGAAGTGCAGACGTGGAAGGGAACCTTGCCACCCTGGTCGGGGCGGGTGGAGAAGCCGCGTACCAGCAAGACCACCACCACCACCAGGGAGAACACGATGAGCATGCCGCCCTTGAGGAACTGCACGTAAGTGGTGGAAGTCATGCCCGCCGTGGCCACGATGACGATCACCACCGTGCCCACGATGATCACGCCCACAGCATGGGGCCATCCTAGGAGGGGCTGAACCAGCACCCCGGCACCCACCATCTGAGGAATGAGATAGCACACCGACACGACCAGGGTGCTGATGGCGGCCATCAGCTTGATCCCGCGGGAATTAAACTTGAAGTC
>JAYSNJ010000016.1:0-4413 GCA_043723905.1 Holophagaceae bacterium | reverse complement strand
GGAAAACCATGGAAACCTGCCAACTGCTTAACCCATGAGTCTCGAGAATGCAGTGCAGAGTCGTGCTCGGTGGCCAGTCGAGCCTCTGCACTGTCATTTCCCATAACCCCGCGTAGTTCGGTTTACATCCTTTTCGGACACCGAGCACGACTCCGCACTACGGTGCCTCTTAACCTGAGAGCCCGATGGTTCACAACCAACGCTTGCTCCACCGAGTAGGACTCCCCACTACGGCACTCCTTAACCTGAGACGCGGATGGTTCACAACACACACTCGCTCCCCCGAGCAGGACTTGAACCATTTTTCGCCGGAGAGCCTTTCGGGCAGATACTCTCCGATACCTAACCTGTTGCCGAGTTCTCGCCCAAATACCTCTCAGATGCCTGCAAAATATGGGTCAGACAGGGGTATCTGAGCTCGAATCTTCGAGACACTTACGTGCAGATCAAGAGAAGGATTTCGCTCTCATCCTACGGGCTAGCGGAGGTTATTTGATTTTCGTAAGTACAACAAAAGAGCCGACTTGTAGTCGGCTCTTTGAGTTGGTAGCGGGGGCAGGATTTGAACCTGCGACCTTTGGGTTATGAGCCCAACGAGCTACCGGACTGCTCCACCCCGCGGCGGATGGTAAGTATAGCATCCGGGTGAGACGGGGCAAGGGTTCATTTGTGCGCTAAGCTCGAGGCACTCCGGGATCCGCCATGTTTCGACGCCTGCTTGCCGCCCTCCTCCTCGCCGTCCTGCCTCTGGTCGCGGGGGCTCACGACTGGACGCCGGAGCGGTGGTTCGCCCAGCCCCGGTCGCCGCGGATCGCGAACTACCGCATCCAGGCCTCCCTGGACTGGGAGGCCAAGACGCTGGAGGGCCGGGAGACGATCACTTGGCGCAACGCGGGGACGGCGCCGACCGCCGAGTTCCCCCTGCACCTCTACCTGAATGCCTTCAAGTCCTCCCATAGCCTCTTCCAGCGGGAAGGGGGCCTGGGATGGCCAAGACCCTCCAATGTCAGGGACTGGGGCTACTGTCGCCTGACCGGTGTCAGCACCGAGGGCCGGGAACTCCAGGGCCACTTCGGGGAGGATGAGACGGTCTACTGGGTGCGCCTGCCTCGGGCGGTCGCTCCAGGGGAAAGCATCCAGGTGGAGGTCGCCTGGGAGAGCCGCTTCCCGAGGATCGGTGTCCGCACGGGCTGGAGCGGACTTTTTCTCATGGGGGCCCAGTGGTTCCCCAAGGTGGGGGTCTACCAGAGGGATCTGTGGAACTGCCACGCCTACCATGCGAACACCGAGTTCTTCTCGGATTTCGGAGTCTATGACGTGGAGCTCTCCCTGCCCAACGGCCTGCTGCTGGCCCATGCGGGAACCCAGACCAACTTCAAGGACGCCGGCGATCTGACCCAGGACCCGAAGCGTCCCCTCAATGTCGTCTGGAAACTCCACGCAGAGGATGTCCACGACTTCGCCTGGGCGGTGATGCCCGAATCGAGCTGGGGCTTCACCCGTTTCGAATACCGGAAGACCCAGATCTTCTACTTCACCCAGGGCGAGCACATGGTGAACCTGCCCCGCCAGCACGAGGCCATCAAGGCCGCCCTGCGCACGTCTGCGGAATGGTTCTTCCCCTACCCCTATCCGGTCCTCACCATCGTGGATGTGCCGGAGGGCGCCGGGGGGGCGGATGGCATGGAATACCCCACCCTCATCACGGCGGGTTCCGTGGCCTTCGATCCCTTCAACCAGCGGATGGCGCCCGAGGGGGTCTCCATCCACGAGTTCGGCCACCAGTATTTCTACGGTCTGCTGGCCTCCAACGAACTGGAGGAACCCTGGCTGGACGAAGGCTTCACCAGCTGGTTCACCCACAAGGCTCTGCAGCGGACCTACCAGTCGATCTTCTCCAGCCGCCGCTTCCAGGTGGGCACGGAATTCGGGGAGTGGGTGTCCTACTGGCTGGACCCATCCGTGGATCCATTGGTCCAATGGGGTTTCCGGATGCGGGACGGGGCCAGCTACAACCGGACGGCCTACGCCAAGCCGACCCTGGTGCTGGACCAGATGGAGGCCATGGTTGGGCGCCCGGTGATGGAACAGATCGTCCGGGCCTACACGACGGAAATGGCCTTCAGGCACCCCGTCCGGGGGGACTTCAAGCGCATCGCGGAGCGGGTTTCGGGGCGGGATCTGGGCGCCTTCTGGAGGGACTTCGTGGAGGGCACGGAGGTCCTGGACTACGCCATCAGCGCCGTGAGAACCTCCGAGGTCTCCGAGGGCGGCTGGATGGATTCGCCCAAGGGCCTGGTCTTCGCGGTGCCGCAGCCCGTGGCTCCGGGCCGCCGGGGCTCCATCACCCTGGAGCGCCGGGGGGGGCTGAGGCTCCCCATCACGCTATGGGTCCGCCTGGAGGACAAGAGTGAGCAGCGGCTGCTCTGGGATGGCCAGGATCGCTGGATCACTTACGAGTTCGAGCACCCCGTGCAGGCGGCCGTGCTCGATCCCGACGGGAACTACCCCATCCTCAAGGACCGGCTCCATGCGGCCTACACGGCCAAGCCCCTCCGCCGGGGCTTCCACTACTGGAGCCAGATGGTCTGGGGTGCCGCCGTGGCGCTCCTCCAGGGGGTTGGTCTGGCGTGACTTGAAGGCCCACCCCGGGAGGCCCGATTGGTGAACGTGCAACTCCCGGTAGCCGCCTCCGGAGGAGGCGGCATGGGACCCATCTCCGCGAACGCTGAGAGCGGGAGCAGGCTGCTGCGCAGCCTGCGATAAATGGGAGAGCCCAGCGAACTAGGCTCGGTGCCCCCGAAGGGGGTGCGCCGAGAGGGTCGAACTGGGGCGCAGGGCATCCGGAAGTGGCCGAAGGGAAGGCTGACTACTGCTTGGCCAGGGCCGCATCCCCCATCCGGATGGAACGGATGAGGCCGGCGCCGTCCAGGCCGATGTCGATGGGGAAGAAGGTCAGGGCGCAGGCCTCGAAGGGCGCCCGGCTGGGGGCGAGGTAGGCCTTGCGACCCAGAGGGCGCAACCCGTCGGCGATGCGTTGGCCCTCCTCCAGGCTGGGGCCCTCGAGCCTGGAGAGCTGGGTCGAGAAGTCGCTGCCCATGCAGGGGATGATCCAGGCGCAGTCCAAGGGGGCCGGCGGCGCACCGGGCTCCAGGGGCACGATGTAGATGCGCGGCCCCAGGCGGCTCAGCGGGAGGTCCAGGGCTTCGAGTTCGGGCAGGGACCACAGGTAGATGCGGGGCGGCGGCCCGCCCAGCAGGGCGAAGGCCCGCTGAAACTGCTGGACGAGCTCGGGGACCTCGTCTCCGCAGGTGGTCCTGAGGGCCAGGAACCGGGCCTCGTCGGCTTCGGCCAGGGCGAAGCAGAAGGCGTGGCGGAGGGCCCAGCCCCGGATGACCTGGGAGCCGCCCTTGCCGAGGAGGCGGTCTTCCCAGGCATGGCGGAGGGCTTGGGGCATCTCGCCTCTGCGGACCCGGGTCTGCCCCCATCGCCAAAGGGCGGCCTGGGAGCCGGCCAGCCTGAGGGGCAGGGCCTGGAGTCGGGAGCTCCAGTCCCCGGGAGCCGCCTCCAGGAGGGCTCGCAGGGCTTCGGCCTCCCGGTGGGGCCCACTTCCCTTCGGGAAGGGATTCCTGGGCAGGTCCTCCCGGAGGGCGGTGAGGAGCCACTGGAGCGCGGGGCGGTCCTTGCCCCGCACGAGAGGCGTGGGCAGCTTCTGCGGGGACGGGTTCTCGTCGAAGGCCTCGAGTACCGCCCCGAGGGCCCCCTCCAGGGGCATCGTCGGAGGCGCCCCCTGGAGCAGGAAGGGGACAAGGGGAAGCAGATGGGCTGGGCGCATGGGTGCCTCGGGGCGATGGGGCAGGCTCCAATTGGGAGCCAGATCCTGCGGGTTTCCTGAGAGAATGACAGACCCTGACCCAGGTCATCGCCCGGAGTGTCCATGCCCGAATTTTCCCTTCCCGTCGAACGCCTGGTGGTGGCCCTGGATGTCCCGACGGCCAGGGAGGCCCTGGAGCTGACTCAAAAGCTGGCCGGCCGAGTGGGGATGGTGAAGGTGGGGCTCGAACTCTTCTGCGCGGAGGGGCCCGGCTTCGTGCGGGAACTCCAGCGCACCGTCCCGGTCTTCCTGGACCTGAAGTTCCACGATATCCCTACCACTGTGCAGCGCGCCCTGGAGGCCGTTCTCTCCCTCGATCCCCGACTGGTGAATGTCCACGCCCAGGGGGGGCCTGCCATGCTGGAAGCTGCCGCCGGGGCGGTCCGGGCCCATCGCCAACGGGGTGGAACCACGGAGCTGCTGGCGGTGACCGTGCTCACCAGCCTGGATCGGGAGGCTCTCGCCCGCCTGGGGTCCACGGAGGAGCCCGGAGACATGGCGCTCCATCTGGCTCGGCTGGCCCAGGACTGCGGAGCCGA
>JAYSNJ010000015.1:0-5477 GCA_043723905.1 Holophagaceae bacterium | reverse complement strand
TCAATTGGGACAGCCTGGATGACCGCGCCCGGGTCTTCGGCCCGGGCCAGGAAGAGCATGCGGGTGATCAATCGGGACAGCCTGCGGAACTCCTCCATGCTGGATTCCAACACCTGCCGGTATTCCTCGGCGCTGCGGTCCCTGGAGAGAATGACCTCGGCCTCGCCCATGAGATTGGTGATGGGCGTCCTGAACTCGTGGGCCAGGTCCGCCGAGAAGCGGGAGAGCCTCTCGAAGGCGTGATCCAGGCGGTCCAGCATGGCGTTGAGGGCCTGGACCAGTTCCCGCAATTCCTGGGGGACGCCTCCTGGATCCAGCCGCTGCCGCAAACGCTGGGCAGTGATCTCATGGGTCGATTCCGCGATGGACCGCAGGGGCTTCAGGCCCTGATGGGCCGCCCAGGCCCCGAAGAGGGAGCACGCCGCGGCTCCCAGCAGCAGGGTGTACAGCAGGCGCCGGCGATAGGACTGGGCCATGCGTTCATCTGCCGTGATATCCAGAGCGCCCTGGATTCGGAAGGGCCCCTCCGCCCGCTCCGCGATCAAGTAGTGGCGCTTCTGGGCCTTGATCCGGGGATTGCCGTTGAACCGATCGGAGGGAAGCAGTTTCCCCATCCCTGGAGGCTCCAGCTGGAGCTGCCCGTCCTTCAGGACCCGCACGTAGATCTGGGCCTCGATGGAAGCGGGAGTCTCGCCCAGGACTTCCTCTTCCAGGGCCGGAGCATCGCCCGGATGATTGGCCAGGACAAGGGCCACATCCTGGAGTTTGCCCGCCAGGAGATGCCGGTTCCGGGTGTTGATCTCGTGGCGGAAACCCAGATAGAGGTACCCCATCGCGACGAGCAGTGTCGAGAGGCTTCCCGCAGCGAAGATCAGGGCGAGGCGAAACCTCAGGCTCCAAGGGCGCTCAGCGAATTTCAAGAACATAGCCGAGACCCCGCACCGTATGGATGAGTTTCGCCTCGAAGGGGTCGTCCACCTTCCGCCGGAGGCGACGAATGGCCACATCCACCACGTTGGTATCGCTATCGAAGTTCATGTCCCAGACCTGTTTGGCGATGAGTGCCCGGGAGAGCACTTCCCCTCGGCGCTCCGCGAAGAGCGTCAGCAGCAGGAACTCCTGACGCGTGAGGTTCAGGGGTTTTCCGCCTCGGCGGGCGTCGCTTCGGGTCAGTTCCAGATCCGCTAGGCCGGACATCTCCGTTGAACGCAGGATTGGACGGCGCAGGAGGCTACGCACGCGGGCCAGCAGTTCGGAGAACGCGAAGGGCTTCACCAGGTAGTCATCCGCACCCAGCTCCAGGCCCTTGACGCGATCCGCGACGGTGTCTCTCGCAGTCAGGAAGAGCACGGGCGCAGTGAAACCCCCTTCCCGCAGCTCCTGGATCACCGACCAACCCGAACGCCCCGGCAGCATCACGTCGAGGATGATCAGGTCGAAGGCTCCCTCCTTGGCCAGGCGAAGGCCCTCCTCTCCGTCTGTCGCCACCTGGACGGAGAAGCCGCTCTCCGAAAGCCCCTTCTCCAGGTAGGCCGCGGTCTTGGGTTCATCCTCGACGATCAGCAGTTTCATGGGGTCCTTGGTGGTCTCAGGTGTCAAGGGGGCCTGGCGGCTCCGGCCTCCGTGTGTCGCCCGTTGCTTCGATGGCACTCCAGCATCCCTCCACTGGGGAACGAGAATACCCTCGCTTCGATTACAACTTGGTCATCTTCGCCTCACGACTACTTTCTCTGGCTACGCTTGTGGGGTTTCCCAGGAGCCCTCATGGCCATTCTGCTGCCATTCCTCTTCGCCCTCAGCCTGGACGGACAGGCCCAGCCGGCACCTGCTCCGAAACCCAAATCGGCCGCAGTACCTTCATCCAAACTGGAGGTTCTTCGCGCGCTCAAGGTGGGCGGTGAGGGAGGCTGGGACTATGTGACCCTCGATCCCGAAGCCAAGCGGCTCTATGTCCCCCGCTCCAGTCGCGTGATGGTGTTGGACCTGGAAGGCAGGAAGATCGGCGAGATCCCCGGCACCGAAGGCGTTCACGGTGTGGCCATTGCCCGCGATCTGGACCGGGGCTACACCAGCAACGGGCGGGGGAACTCCGTGACGGTCTTCAAGCTCTCCACCCTGGAAGTGATCAAGGAAGTGAAGACCACGGGCGACAATCCCGATGCCATCCTCTACGACGCCGCCACGAAGCAGGTCTTCTCCTTCAACGGACGGGGCAAGAACGCCACGGTCTTCAACGCTGAAACCCTTGACGTGACGGGGACCATTCCCATGGGCGGGAAACCCGAATTCTCCGTCTGCGATGGAAAGGGCCGGGTCTATGTGAACGTGGAGGACACCCACGAGTTGCTGGCCATCAATGCCCGCACACGCACGGTGGATGCCCGCTGGTCCCTGAAACCCGTGGAAGATCCTTCGGGGCTCGCCATCGATGTCACCCACCAGCGGCTCTTCGCGGTGGGCGGGAACAAGCTCATGGCCGTGGTGGACGCCACCAGCGGCAAGCTTTTGAAGACCCTTCCCATCGGCGAGGGGTGCGACGCCGCCGCCTTCGATCCGGGAACGGGTAGCGCCTACGCCTCCAACGGGGAGGGCACACTCACCGTCATCACCCAGGACGGGAAGGACAACTACAGCGTCCAGGCCACCGTTCCCACCCGCAAGGGGGCCCGGACGATGGCCGTGGATGCCAGGACTCACCTGGTCTACCTTCCCACCGCCGAGTACGGGCCTGCGCCCGAATCCAAGCCCGGCCAGCATTCCCGGCCCCCGATGATCCCCGGCAGTTTCCAGATCCTGGTAGTCGGCGAGGCGCGTTGATTTGAACCGCCTTCGACGAGCCAGCCTGTTCTTCCTGCTCACCAGCGGCCTCCTGCAGGCAGGGCCACCCTATCTGACGGATGACCCCGAACCCGTGGCCCTCCACCACTGGGAGGTGTTCCTCTTCTCCCAGGGCCAGACGCTGGGGGGCGTCCGCTCGGGCCTGCGACCGGCCATGGAGGCTAATTACGGTCCCTTCGCCAATGCCCAGCTCCAGGTTCAGATTCCCCTGGCCTACGCCGATGACGATGGGGGCATCCGCCATCGGGGCCTGGGGGATATTCAGTTCGGGTTCAAGTACCGATTCGTGGAGGAAGGGGACTTGATGCCCCAGATCGCCATCTACCCGCAGGTGCAGGCCCCCACGGGTCGCGACGAGGATGGCCTTGGGGCCGGACGCTGGCGGGGGCTGCTGCCCTTGTGGCTCCAGAAGGGTTTCGGCCCCTGGACCACCTGTGGGGGAGGAGGATGGTGGAAGAATCCAGGCCCGGGCAACCACGACTACTGGGTGCTCGGCTGGCAGGTCCAGCGGGAACTGGCCGAGGGGACTTCCCTGGGGTTCGAGCTGTTCAGGCAGGGCTCACCCTCCCTGGACCTTCCCGCGACCACGGCCTTCAATCTGGGGTTCGAGCAGAGAGTCTGGGGGAAGATCCAATTCATCGGCAGCGCCGGTCGGATCTGCCAGGGCCCAAAG
Organism: Holophagaceae bacterium; assembly: GCA_043723905.1. Classification (GTDB taxonomy): domain Bacteria; phylum Acidobacteriota; class Holophagae; order Holophagales; family Holophagaceae; genus JAYREN01. Next base: position 1,966 of record JAYSNJ010000015.1, on the reverse strand, counting down.
GGGAGTCAGTTCTACCTGGGACTGAGAGGGAGCTTCTGATGGTGAGATGGACCCTCCCGTTGAACAATTCTTCCAGAACGTCATCGTGATCCGGATATTCGCTATCTGCCTCTGTGTTCTTGCTCTGGCCTGCACGTCGCCCCTGGCGAAGCTGCAGCCCTGCAGGGGCGGTCCTACCCTCCAGATGGCTCCGGTCACCGTGGAGGACCACAGTCGGCAACTCAAGCACCTCCAGGCGATGGCCCCCTCGGACGCCAACGCGCCCGAGACCCGGCGAATCGCCCTGGCAGGGCACGCGAAATGGCTGGAAGCGACCTTCCAGGCGGAAGCGGAAGCCTGCGGCGTGCGCTTCGGCTCCGAAGCGCCCTACCGGCTCGAACTCGTGGTGACCGATCTGGGCGAGGTGCGCACCAAGTACATCGTCTATGGCATCGCCTCGGGGGTGGCCTGGGGCGTGGGCACGGGATTGGTGGCCCACGATCCCCGCCTGGCCCTGGGACTCGGGGGGTATGAGCTGCTGGAGGAGAGCGCCTTCTGGATTGGAGGCATCGGCCTCTTCAGTTCGTTCTCGGCACCGGCAGTGGTGGAAGCCAGGCTGATCCGGACCGGTGAAGACAAAACGATCTGGACCGAAACCTACTACGCCCTCAGCGGACGCTCCTGGATCAAGGCTCTTCCCAAGGCGATCCGGAGCAACCGCTCCATCCAGCTCCGAGCGTCCCTCCAGAAGATCATCCTGAAGATCCTGGCGGATCTGGAGACGATCCCGGATTTTCCCAAAAACACCCAGAAGCACCTCACCACCCCATCGGAAGGCAGGGACCTTCCAGCCCGCATCCTCTCCGAGGCGGTGCCCAAGGGAAACCCCTGAGGGGCTGTTTCCAGTTTCCTCCCGATGGAGGAGGGAAATGCTTGGGCCCTGGTGTGGGAAACCCACACCCGGGCTCGTTCTCTGAACCCCGTTCAGGCGATGACGTTGACGCGTCCTGGCGGAGTCGCCTCGACGGACTCAGCCTCCTGGGGCTTGCTGGCAGGCTGGGACCGGGCCATTTTCCGGATGGCCTGCTGGTCGCCTTTCCGGGCCTCTGCCTTGGTGACGGCTACGGTCTCCTGGGCCTCCTGGGCGGCCGTTTCCGGCTTGGCAGGCTGGGGCTTGGGTGCTACTTGAGCCGCCAGGGCGGAAGCCCCGGAACCCTGGACACTCTGGATCGAACTCATGGCACCCTCCTTGATGCACGAAGGGGCAGGACGCCCCAAGTGAGTTCTCTTCGGCAGTCCAATTTGCGAAAATGAGAAGAATTCGCAACATTACAAAATTGTCACTTCCGGGCCTTATCCGTTGCGTGCCAGACCGCGCCAGTTCCCTCCGCACGGGCTCCGCACGGCGCTGACCCCGTCCGAAAGCCCACCGGACTTCCAGACAGGGCGCCAACCTGCGCGCCCGCTGCGATTCCTTCAATGGAAACGGCCCTTGCGGGCCATTTTCATTGAAGGGAGGTGGCGGGAGTTCCCTCCGCACGCGTTGCGTGCTTCGGGCCGCGACGCTGGCTGCGCCCGCGCCTGATCGCCCTCGGTCGTCCACTGGACGGCCGGAGGCAGGCGCTACCGGCGCGCCGTCGTCGATTTCAACTCCCGCGTCAATATCAATCAATAAATGAACAAGGCCCCTTGCGGGGCCTTGTTCATTTATTGGTGGAGGTGGCGGGAGTTGAACCCGCGTCCAAGAAGCGTGGTGTGGAAGCTCATCCACAGGCTTGGTCCGTTTTGCGTGACCTCTGCAGGGGGAATTCGGACAACCCTGATCGAGGACTCGCCCCCTTGTCTCGGACACCGCTCGGGGGCGAGGCGGCATCCCATTCCGTTCCCTCCTCCGGCAGGCCGAAGCCACCCATTGGAAGGTTTTACGAGCCCGCTACCGGAAGATCACGGGGACTCGCTCATCCGCCCGGTTAGGCGGCGAGGGCCA